>CANJYE010000025.1 GCA_947479055.1 Erythrobacteraceae bacterium | reverse complement strand
CAACGCTTCTGGCAACGGGGCTACTTCTCGACGACGTCAGGCAACATCACCGATGACATCATCATGCGTTACCTGGACAGGCATACCCACAAGGATGGCTTCAGCCCCTCCCAATGATCCTACCGGCCTCCGGCCGGTCAGTCATTCAGCTGATTTCCGGGTGCTTCCGGAAATCATTTCGTGATCCAAGGTAGTAATTGAATCCACAAATTTTTCTCAAGATGGCAAGCATCGGATGCGGGATATTCCCGCAATTGGGCTGGCTGCCAGGCAGTCGGGACGTCCCGCTGGGAAAGGCAATTCCGATCGACCCGTGGAAAAATGTCAGGCCAAGTTTGCGCCGCGATCTTCCGCTATGATCGTCCATACCGCGATGAACAGCGCCGCAATCATCGGGCCGATGATGAAGCCGTTGAGACCGAAGATGTCGAGCCCCGCCAGCGTCGCGATCAGCACGACGAAATCGGGCATGCGGGTATCCTTGCCGACCAGCACCGGGCGCAGCAGGTTATCGATCATGCCGATGACGAACAGCCCGCATCCCGCCAGGATCAGGCCTTCCTGCACCGAACCGGTGAGCAGCAGGTAGATCGCCGTTGGCACCCAGATGATCCCGGTGCCGACGGCGGGAACGAGCGAGAAGAAGCCCATCACCAGCCCCCATAGCAGCGGTCCGGGGATGCCGAGGAACCAGAACACCAGCCCGCCTACCAGCCCTTGCAGGATTGCCACCACGACGGTGCCCTTCATGGTCGCCCGCACCACCACCACGAAATGGCTGACCAGCGCATCGCGCATATCCGGCCTCAGCGGCACGGCCCGGCCGATCTTCTGGCCAAGACTTGTGCCATCGCGCAGCAGGAAGAAGGTAAGATAAAGCATGATTGCGATCGAGGCCATGAACCGCATGGCCCCCTGGCCGAACAGCAGCGCGCGCGAGGCGATGGTCTGGAGCCCCGAAGCGACGGTCGAATCGAACATCTTGCGGGCGGCGTCGAAATCGGCCAGCCCGCGCGCTGCCAGCTGGTCGGATGCCCAGGTGGGCAGCGCCTGACGCATCAGATCGAAACCTCCGGCCAGATCGACCTTTCCCGACTGGAAATTGGCATAAAGCGCGGCGGCCTGTTCCACCAGGCTCAGACCGAGCGCCAGCGCGGGCAGAATCACCAGCGCAAGGATCAGCACAAGGGTCAGCGCTGCTGCCAGATTGCGCCGCCCGCCCAACATCGGCACCATCCTGCGGTTGACCGGCGCAAACACGATGGCCGCGACTATACCCCACAGGATCGCCCCGAAAAAGGGCGCAAGCAGCCAGGCAAAGGCGATGGTGACCAGCAGCACGAGCGCCACAAACCCCGCGTCCTCGATGCTCAGTCTGCGGCTGCCGGGCTTTTCCATGGAGGCGTTGTGGCATCATGGCCGCCGGAATCCAATCCTTTTGCGCGCAGCGGCGCGTACGATCCGTGCCTGTGCTGGCGGTGCAAGCAAGTACTTGTCCAAAGGAGAAAAACCGGGCAGTTACAGCTCCGTCTGGATCAAACCTGATCCACCAGCATCCTTTCCGGGAGGGATTCACCATGGCCACCATCATCGGCACTACCAGCATGGGCACTGGAACACGCTACACGCTCACGGTGAACGATAATTCCATATATGTTCCGAAAGACAGCTCGGTGGTGTCCACCAACGGAACAGCGATTTCCGGCAATGACAGTAATCACAACGCCATCATCGTCGGCAACGTCTTCGGAGCGGGTTACGGGTTGCAGCTTGGTAGCGATGGAGCGGCTGATTCGGGTATTGTTGTCCAGGTTCTGGCAGGCGCCAGTGTTGCAGCGAACCAGACGGCCGTCAGCATCGGCGTCTGGGTATCGGCCAATTCTTCCGAAGTGTTGAACGAGGGCAGCATAACTGGTGGTTATGGTGTTCTCATGGCTGGAACCGGTGCGGGTCAGAGCATGGTGGTGAACACAGGCACGATTGCCGGCTACGTTTACGCGGTCCGTCACTCGAATTCTTATACCGAAACGCTCGTCGTCAAGAATTACGGATCGATTATCGGCCTTGGTACGAACGTGGCGAGCTTCAGCAGCAGCGACTCTACGGTGACGACCGATATCGTCCTCAATCGCGGTTTGATGTCGGGCAAGGTGGAGATGGGCGCAGGCGCGGATCAGCTCGACAATCGAGGTGGTACCATTGATGGCGATGTGGCCCTGGGCTCGGGCGACGACAGCTTCGACAATTCGACCGGAACGGTGACCGGAACGGTCTCCGGCGATGCCGGGATCGACAGCTTCATCGGCAACGCCGCCTGGGCGGAAACATTCGACGGCGGGGCGGACAAGGATACGCTCGACTTCCGCCTGCTGGCCGGGGCGACCGTGGCGCTGGACGAATCCTTTGACAATGATGGCTCGGCCATGGGCGACAGCTACAGCGGCTTCGAGGTCATCCTGGGTTCGCGCAGCGGTGCCGACCAGCTGCGCGGCAATGCCGGCAACAACTCCCTTTTGGGCGGGGGTGGCGACGACAGGCTGGACGGTGCGGCGGGCAATGACTTCCTGAGCGGCGGCAACGGGATTGACGTCCTGGCCGGCGGCGATGGCAATGACACTTTCATCTTCGCGACGCGCTCCGGGCTGGGTGATACGATCCTGGATTTCAGCAGCATCGGTGCAGGTAACAATGATCGCTTCCAGATCACCGCCAGCGCCTTTGGCGGCGGACTGGTGGCGGGTGCGCTGGCGGCAAGCCAGTTCCAGAGCCGGGCCGACAATGTCGCGCAGGATCCCGACGATCGTTTCATCTTCCGCACCACCGACAAGACCCTGTGGTTCGACGATGATGGCAACGGCGCACACACGGCGCTGCTGGTCGCCAGCCTCCAGGCCAGCGCGACCATGACCAATCTCGATATCGTGCTGGTGTGAGGCTTGCGGGAGCCGGGGAGGCAATGCCCGGCCCTGCCACTATTCCTTGGCGAAGGGGTTCTTCGAACTGCGCAGCGTCAGCCGCACCGGGACCGAGCCGAAACCAAGTTCGCGCCTGATGCCGTTGACGAGATAGCGCCGGTAGCTTTCGGGCACGATTTCCAGCCTTGATCCGAACACCACGAAGCTGGGCGGGCGGGTCTTGATCTGGGTGATGTAGCGCATCTTGATCCGCTTGCCGCCGGGGGCGGGCGGGGGATTGGCTTCCAGCGCATCGTCGAACCAGCGGTTGAGCGCGGCGGTGGGCACCCGCTTGCTCCAGGTGTCGCGCAGTTCGAAAGCGCCGGCCAGCATTGTGTCCAGCCCCTTGCCGGTGCGGGCTGAGACGGCGAATAGCGGCACGCCGCGCACTTGGGCAAGGCCATCTTCCAGCGCCTGGCGGATGCCGTTGAACAGCCCGCTGGGGTCTTCGGCGATGTCCCATTTGTTGATCGCGATGATCAGCGCGCGGCCTTCTTCCAGCACCAGTGAGGCGATCTTGAGGTCCTGATGTTCCAGCCCTTGCGTGGCATCGAGCAGCAGCACTACCACTTCGGCGAAATCGACCGCGTGGCGGGCATCGGCGACCGCCATTTTTTCCAGTTTCTCGACCACCCGCGCCTTTTTGCGCATCCCTGCGGTGTCAATCAGCCGGACCGGACGGGTCACGCCGGTCTTGGGATCCGTCCACTCCCAGTCGACCGCGATCGAATCGCGGGTGATGCCCGCTTCCGGCCCGGTCAGCAGCCGGTCTTCGCCAAGCAGGCGGTTGATCAGGGTGGACTTGCCCGCGTTCGGCCTGCCGACGATGGCCAGCTTGAGCGGGCCGGAGGTATCCTCGTCATCACCGTCCGGCTCGTCCTCGCGATAGCCGTCCTCGCCCGGCTGCTTGTCGCCGAGCAGCGGCAGAAGCGCTTCGAACAGATCGCCCATGCCTTCGCCATGTTCGGCCGACAGCGGTACCGGGTCGCCCAGGCCCAGACTGTAGCTTTCCATGATCCCCGGCTCGCCCGCGCGGCCTTCGGCCTTGTTGGCAATCAGGATCACCGGCACAGAGGAGCCGCGCAGCCAACGGCAGATCTCCTCGTCCAGCGGAGTGATCCCGGCGCGGGCATCGATCACGAACAGCGCGACATCGGCACCTTGCAGGCTGACTTCGGTTTGCGCGCGCATCCGGCCGGGCAGGGTGTTGGGATCTTCATCCTCCCAGCCGGCCGTGTCGACGATGGTGAAATCGAGACCGATCAGATGCGCTTCGCCAAAGCGGCGGTCGCGGGTGACGCCAGGCTGGTCATCGACCAGCGCCAGCTTCTTGCCGATCAGCCGGTTGAACAGCGTCGACTTGCCGACATTGGGTCGGCCGATGATGATGACTTGCGGGAGCATTTGCCGCCCAAGTGGCGCTTATGGCCGCTGATGGCAAGGAGTCTGTGCGTTGGGGCGGGATTGCGCCCGCCCCGGGCCCGTCTGGGGAACGTCCCTAATTTGCCGTTAACCATATGTGGCAGGCCGGTCCTAACCCCCATCCGGCCATAGCGGTGACATGATCCGCAAATCCCTGATCCTCGCCGCCTTCGCCCTGCTGACTGGCGCGGTGCCCGCACTGGCCGAGACCGGCGCGGACATGGTGGACCGGGGCGAGCGGGACTATGATCCAGCCGCTTCGGCAGGTGAATTGCCGGCCTATCTCGAGTGCGTGCCCTATGCCCGCGAAGTGACCGGCATCCGGCTCTATGGCGATGCCTATGGCTGGTGGGACCAGGCCGAGGGTCGCTATGCCCGTGGCCGCGCCCCGAAACCGGGCGCGGTGATGGCGCTCAAGCCCAGCGGCAATATGCAGCTTGGCCATGTCGCTGCGGTCAGCCGGGTGATCGATTCGCGCACTATCGAGCTCAACCATGCCAACTGGTCGCCGATAAACGGCCAGCGCGGGCAAGTGGAACAGAACGCGCGGGCGGTGGATGTCTCGCCCGGCAACGACTGGAGCGAGGTGCGGATCTGGTACGCGCCCGAGGGCAATCTCGGCACCACCCGCTGGCCGGTGCAGGGCTTCATCTATCCCGATGCCGCCCCGCGCGTGGCGGTGGCACCTAAGGTCGAGCCTTCTGCCAGGCCGATACAGATGGTGCAGGCATCATCCCCGCGCGATCCGATCGGCGCGATCATCGGCAAATTCTGAACCGAAGCGGCGTCAGCCGGTCTTTGCCACCGGCGCGCCCGCGCCCAGATCCTCGTACCAGGCTTCGACCGGGCCGCTGAGCTTCAGGAGCAGGGGGTTGCCCTTGCGGTCCATGCTCTTGCCCGCCTGGACCTTCACCCAGCCTTCCGACACGCAATATTCCTCGACATTGGAGCGGACGCTGCCCTTGAAGCGGATGCCCACGCCGCGACCGAGCTTGTCGGCATCGAAATGGGGGCTCGAAGGGTGGATCGCCAGCCGGTCGGGCGGGATGTCCGGCCCGGAGCCGGTTGCGGGGGCGGGGGTGTCGGTTTCGCTCATCCGCGCCCTTTAGAAGCGGCAGGGCACAGAGGCAACCTTGCCGGTGCAGCGTAGCGCTTGCCCTTTGCCGGCTTGGCGGATAAGGCGCTGCTCCATTCGCAGGCGCGCGTGCCTGCACGCTTTGTCGTGCCGCGGGCGTGGCGGAATTGGTAGACGCGCTGGATTTAGGTTCCAGTATCGCAAGATGTGGGGGTTCGAGTCCCTTCGCCCGCACCAGTTTCGCGCCGCGAGGTGACAGGATCGTTAGAGCCAGTTTCGCGCCGCGAGGCGATGGAACAGTTTGAGAAAGCAAGAAGTTCGTATCATGCAGATCGTCGAGACCACCAATGAAGGCCTGAAGCGCGGCTATGCGCTGACCATTCCGGCTGCGCAGATCGCCGCGCGGATCGAAAACGAGGTGAAGAAGATCGCTCCGCAAGTGCGGATGCCCGGCTTCCGCCCCGGCAAGGTGCCCGCCAACCTCATCCGCAAGATGCATGGCGAGGCGCTGCATGGCGACGCGCTCAATGCCAGCGTGCGCGAATCGGTCGATGGCCTGATTGCCGAGAAGAAGCTCCGCCCGGCCTATCAGCCGCGCGTCGATCTGGGTGAAGGCTATGAAGAAGGTCAGGATGCGACGCTGACCGTCGAATTCGAAGTGCTGCCCGATATCGCCCCCCCCTCGCTCGACGGGATCAAGCTGGAAAAGCTGGTCGTGCCGGTGGATGATTCGGCCGTGGATGAAGCGCTGGCCAATATCGCCGCCGGTCAGAAGAGCTTCAAGGACGCCCCCAAGAGCCGCAAGGCGCAGGATGGCGACCAGCTGATCATTGATTTCGTCGGCAAGATCGACGGCGAGCCGTTCGAAGGCGGTTCGGCCGAAAACCAGGCGCTGGAAATCGGTGCGGGCCGTTTCATCCCCGGTTTCGAGGAACAGCTGGCCGGCGCCAAGGCCGGTGAGGAGCGGACCATCACGGTCACTTTCCCCGCCGATTACCCGGCCGAGCATCTCGCCGGCAAGGACGCCAGCTTCGACGTCAAGGTCAACGAGTTGAAGGTTCCGGGCGAATCCAAGGTGGACGAGGAATTCGCCCAGTCGCTTGGCCTTGCCAATCTCGATACGCTGAAGGGCCTGCTGCGCGGCCAGCTGGAGCAGGAAACTGCCGGGCTGACCCGCACCCAGATGAAGCGCCAGCTGCTCGACCAGTTGGCCGCCGGCCATGATTTCCCGGTCCCGCCGAGCATGGTGGAAGCCGAATTTCAGCAGATCTGGTCGCAGCTGGAACAGGAAGCTGCCCGCGAGGAAGATCCCGATGCCGCCAAGGCCGAGATCGAAGGCGAGAAGGACGAATATCGCTCCATCGCCGAACGCCGCGTGCGGCTCGGCCTGCTGCTGTCGGAGATCGGCCAGGCCAATGGCGTGGACGTTTCGCAGCAGGAAATGGAAATGGTCGTCCGCCAGGCAGCTCAGCAATACCGCCCGGAAGATCGCCAGCGCTTCATGGAATATGTCCAGCAGGACGCGATGATGGCCGCCCAGCTGCGCGCGCCGCTGTATGAGGAAAAGGTCGTCGACTTCCTGTTCGACAAGGCCGAGGTGACCGAACGCCAGGTTACCCGCGACGAGCTCCAGGCCGCGATCGAGGCTGACGGGGATGGCCATGTCCATGGCCCGGATTGCGATCACGACCATGATCACAAGCCGGCCAAGAAGAAAGCCGCGCCGAAGAAGGCCAAGGCCGAGGACGCCACCGCCGAGGAGAAGCCCGCCAAGAAGGCCGCGCCGAAGAAGACCGCTGCCGCCAAGGCCGATGATGGCGAAGCTCCGGCCAAGAAGGCTCCGGCCAAGAAGGCCGCTGCCAAAAAGGCTGCCGAATAACACCCGTTATCGTTTCAAGCTGGCTCATCCCTCCCCTTCATGAGGGAGGGATCGGGCCCGCTTTGCGCCCCACTCCGGTCGTCAAGGCGATGACCGGGCTTGAGTCGCTGCCCCGCATCCGGCACAATCGCGCAAAGCTGTCGTGTCGTTTGCGTTGGCGGCTGGGAAAGGGGCGGAAATGATGCCTGAACGTCACTGGTCCCGCCTTGCGCTCGCCGCGTTCGGCTCGCTGCTGCTCAGCGGCTGCTTCCTGGCTGAAAATGACGAGAGCGATCCAATCGTTCCGGATGCGGCGCTTGCCTATCCGATGAAGGTCGGCCCGGCCCGGCAATGCACCGAATCGTCGGACGGGGAACCGGCCTGTTCGCGCGCCCTGCTCGAAAAGCGGCTGGGCGGTGGTTACAGCCTGACGGTCTGGGAGAAGGATTCGGAAGGCAAGGAAGAGAAGGGTTCGCCCAAGCAGTACCGCTTGCGCAAGCTCGAGGGGGTGGGTGTGCCCAACGCCACTTTCCTGGTCCAGATGGTCGATGACAGTCCGGAGAGCCGTTTTCTAGGCCTGCTCAAGCGGCGGGACGATGGTGGCTGGGCACAGCTCAATCCACAGTGCGAGCAGCTGGTAACGACTCGTTTCGCCGAGTTCATCACCAACCACTGGATTTTCACCAGCCCCGACGCAACGCTGGACGACGTGACCTGCACGATCGCTCGCGATGGGCTGACCGATGGGCGGATCTACGCCATTCTCGATGCACCCAAGCAGACCTCCACCACGGTGCTTTATACCAAGAAGTGAGCGAAATCCGTGCGGATTGCGGCTATCGGCGGCGTCTCGGCTGGGGCAATTGCGGTTAATGCCCTTGAACATCGGCGAGAGGCGCGCGACATAGGCGCTTCCAGCTAGAGAGGAATTTCATGATCGACCTGTTCGGTGCCGCCGGTATCCCCCAATACGGCTCCCAAGGCCAGTTCACGCAAGACCCGGTGACCGGGGCGCTTGTGCCCGTGGTGGTCGAACAGACCAGCCGCGGCGAACGCAGCTTCGACATTTTCAGCCGCCTGCTGCGTGAACGCATCGTGTTCATCACCGGCGGGATCGAGGACAACATGGCCTCACTGATCGTCGCCCAGTTGCTGTTCCTGGAGAGCGAGAACCCCTCCAAGCCGATCAGTATGTACATCAATTCGCCGGGTGGCGTGGTCACTGCCGGCATGGCAATCCATGACACGATGCAATACATCAAATCGCGCGTCAGCACGGTCTGCATCGGTCAGGCCGCCTCGATGGGCAGCTTCCTGCTCTGCGCGGGCGAGCCGGGCATGCGTATTGCGCTCCCCAATGCGCGGATCATGATCCACCAGCCTTCGGGCGGCGCGCGCGGCATGGCTTCCGACATCGAGATTCAGGCCCGCGAAATCCTGCGCATCCGCAGTCGCATGAACGATCTCTACGTCAAATACACCGGCCAGCCGCTATCCGAGATCGAACGCGCGCTCGATCGCGACACTTTCCTCGAAGCAGACGAGGCGCTGAAGTTCGGGCTGGTCGACAAGGTTTTCGAAACCCGGCCCGATTCCGAACCGACCGGTGACGAGAGCGGATCGGGCGGCGCTCCGGCCTGATGGGAATTGCGGCCGGTACGCAGGCGACGGGTAGCTTTTTGGCAACCCTGCTGCTTCAGCCGGAAGCAAGCTTGCGGCGCTATGATCGCCGGATTGATTGTGACATTCGCGCGTCTACAGTAAGGCGCGCGAATCCCCGATTTGGGGACAGGACGAGACTATGACCAAGTTGAGCGGATCGGATTCCAAGAGCACTCTCTACTGCAGCTTCTGCGGGAAGTCGCAGCACGAAGTGCGCAAGCTCATTGCCGGGCCGACCGTGTTCATCTGCGATGAATGCGTCGAACTATGCAACGACATCATCCGCGAGGAAACCAAGGCTGGGATCGCCGGCAAGAAGGATGGCGGCGTTCCTACCCCGCACGAAATCTTCGCGACGCTCAACGATTACGTGATTGGGCAGGACCGGGCCAAGCGCGTGCTGGCTGTGGCTGTCCACAACCATTACAAGCGCCTCAAGCACAGTGGCAAGGCGGGCGAGGTCGAACTGGCCAAGTCCAACATCCTGCTGGTCGGCCCGACCGGTTCGGGCAAGACCCTGCTGGCCCAAACGCTGGCCCGCACGTTCGATGTGCCTTTCACCATGGCCGATGCCACCACCCTGACCGAAGCCGGCTACGTCGGCGAGGACGTCGAGAACATCATCCTCAAGCTGCTGCAATCGAGCGATTACAATGTCGAGAAGGCGCAGCAGGGCATCGTCTACATCGACGAGATCGACAAAATCACCCGCAAGGCGGAAAACCCCTCGATCACCCGCGACGTGTCGGGCGAAGGCGTGCAGCAGGCGCTGCTCAAGCTGATGGAAGGCACTACCGCCTCCGTTCCGCCGCAGGGCGGGCGCAAGCATCCGCAGCAGGAATTCCTCCAGGTTGATACCACCAATATCCTGTTCATCTGCGGCGGTGCTTTTGCGGGCCTTGAAAAGATCGTGGCCGACCGATTGCAGAAGCGTTCGATTGGCTTCGGCGCCCATGTCGAGGATCCGGAAAAGCGCCGGATCGGCGAACTGCTGGAAAAGGCCGAGCCGGAAGATCTGCTCAAGTTCGGGCTGATCCCCGAATTCGTCGGCCGTTTGCCGGTGATCGCCACACTGCACGATCTGGATGTCGTCGCGCTGGTCAAGATCCTGCGCGAACCCAAGAACGCGCTGATCAAGCAGTACCAGAAGCTGTTCGAGCTCGAGGATGTGGAGCTGACCTTCACCGACGACGCGCTGGAAACGATCGCCCAGAAGGCCATCGCCCGCAAGACCGGCGCGCGCGGCCTGCGTTCGATCGTTGAGGCGATCCTGCTCGACACGATGTTCGACCTGCCCTCGCTCGACGGAGTCAGCGAAGTGGTGGTCGACAAGGACGTGGTCGAGGGCCGCAAGCAGCCGGTGCAGGTGCTCGGCCAGAAGAAGGAAGAGGCGGCCTGAGCCGCTATCCTCGCGCTGACCGGCGGCGAACCGCCGCGGTGCGATGACTCGCCGGATTCTCGGAGACAGGCTTGATGGACTGATCCGGGCGATCCCCGGCGGATCGGCGCTGGCCCAGGCCGTGCTGCGCCTGATCGATCCGGAACGGCGCGCGCTCCATGCCCTGCGCGAGCGGCGCGACCTCCACCTGTTCCAGCCGTTCCCGGAAACCTTCGAGGACCGCTACCCCGAACTGTTCGACGCGCTGGTCCTGCGCCTTGCCCGGCTGGAAGCGCCGCGCATCCTGTCGTTCGGCTGTTCGCGGGGGATGGAAGTGCGGGCCCTGCGGCAACGGCTGCCCCTGGCGGAGATCACCGGTATCGATGTGAACGCCTGGGCGCTCGACCGGGCCCGCCAGGCCGATCCCGATCCGCGTTCGCGCTATATCCTTGCCGATGCGCCCGATCCGTCCGAACGCTATGACGCGGTGCTGGCAATGGCGGTGTTCCGCCACGGCCAGATCGAGCTGGAACGGCCGGAGGATTGCGCCGCGATCCTGCCTTTCGCCGATGTCGCGGCGGGCATCGCCCGACTGGATGCGGTGCTGCGGCCGGGCGGCTGGCTGGCGATCTACAACGCCCATTTTCGCTTCGCCGACATGCCGGTGGCCGGCCATTACCGGGCCGAGCCCTTCCGCATGACCGACCATGCGCCGCAGACCCTGCTCTATGGACCGGACAACCGCCGGATCGACGGGACGGAATATGACGCGGTGCTGTTCAGGAAGGCGCCGGGCTAGGCGGCGTGGACAAATTCCGGTGCTGACCGATCGGCGGGTTTCAGGGTATCCGCTCGACGAAGGCGATGGCGGGAAAGTCGTGGTTAGCGGTCATTCTCGGCAGAGCTTGCCCTTTGAGCAAGGCGGCGGTCGGCAAAATGCAATGCCGCGGCCAAACCGGAACACCCGAAAAATATCCACTGCGTGAGATGATACCCAAGTGCAGTGCCGTGCGAGATCAGTACCGGATGATCCGTAAGTGAAGAAAATGATACAGCATCTTTGCAACATGCAAGATTATGCATTTCGCTGATTGCGCGGTCCTTGAAGTAGAGACACGCGATCCCATCAACGCCCCAGATAACAAACAGGGTGCGGCCGAGCCATTTGATCAGCAATGCCATGATGGGCTCCAAATCGACGGGCTTCACGAATGACCGCTTATTGGTATGTCCGCAATGTTGTCGTGTCCGGAATGGCAGCTGAGGGCGGAATTCTTCCCGATTTCGGACGTGTAGTGGCCGCTTGTTCCTGCGGTCGAATTTGTCCACACGGCCTAAACCACCGTCTCGCTTTCCAGCGCGCATTCCGCGCCGCTGGCGGTTTCCAGCTGGATGGTCGGGTGGTGGATGCCGAAGCGGTGGTCCAGATCATGGGCAATCCGGTGCAGGAAGGCGTCGCCCGGATGGCCCCCGGGCATCACCAGATGTGCGGTCAGCGCGGTTTCGGTCGTGCTCATCGGCCAGATGTGGAGATCGTGCACTGCCGCCACTCCCGGCAGCGCGCGCAGCCATGTGCGCACCGCCGCCTCGTCAATCCCGTCGGGAACGGCCAGCAGGCCCATTTTCAGGCTGTCCTTGAGCAGGCCCCAGGTGCCCCAGGCGATCACCGCAACGATGGCGAGGCCGGTCACCGGGTCGATCCACCACTTGCCGGTCAGCATGATCGCAAGGCCCGCCAGCACCACTCCGGCTGAAACGGCCGCGTCGCCCGCCATGTGCAGGAACGCGCCGCGAATGTTGAGATCGTGCTTGCGCCCGCGCATGAACAGCAGCGCAGTGGCGGTATTGATGACAATGCCGACCCCGGCCACCGCCATCATCACCGTGCCTTCGACCGGCTGGGGATCGAACAGCCGCCGCAGCGTCTCGGCAAAGATCGCGCCCAGCGCCACCATCAGCAGGCCGGCATTGGTCATCGCCGCCAGGATCGAGCTGGACTTGAAGCCATAGGTGAAGCGCGCGGACGGCGGCCGTGCCGCCATGATCGAGGCACCCCAGGCGATCAGCAGCGAGAGCACGTCGGACAGATTGTGTCCGGCATCGGCCAGCAGCGCCATCGAGCCGGAAAGGATGCCGAACACCGCCTCCACCGCGACGAAGCCGGTGTTGAGCGCCACCCCGATGGCAAAGGCGCGGCCATGCCCGGCGGGCGCGTGATCATGATGATGGCCGTGGGGATGGTGCCCGTGGTGGTGGTGATCTGCGCTCATCCGCCTAGTCGTAGACGCATCCGTCCAGCCCGTCACGCCGGACGGTGCTGATCCGCGCGGCTATCATGTTGCCATAGTGGCGGGTGAAGCCGAACGGGTTCTTGACCGGGCGCTTCTTGGGCAGCGGCAGCGCGGCGGCCATGCGGGCGGCCTCCACCTTGCTCAGCCGGGCGGCGGAATGGCCCCAGTAACGCTGCGCCCCGGCTTCCACGCCATAGGTGCCGATCCCGGTTTCGGCAACGTTGAGATAGACTTCCATGATCCGCCGCTTGCCCCAGATATTCTCGATCAGCACGGTGAACCAGGCTTCCAGCCCCTTGCGGAAATAGCCGCCGCCCTGCCACAGGAACACGTTCTTGGCGGTCTGCTGGCTGATGGTAGAGCCACCCCGGATTCTGCCGCCCTTCATGTTGCGCGCCAGAGCTTTCTCGATCGCTGCCTGATCGAAGCCGCTGTGCTGGCAGAACTTGCCATCTTCGGCGGCAATCGCGGCAGAGACCATGTCATGATCGATGTTGTCGAGCGATTCCCAGTCCTTGGTGATGCCGTTTCCGTCGAGGATCATTGTCGCGGTCAGCGGTGGGGGAACGAATTTGTAGATCACCACCAGCCCGACGCTGATGATGAGGAACCAAAGGACAATGCGGGCAAGCAGCCGGGCGAGGCGAAGGGCCATGGGTGCTGGATGTAGTTGGCGATCCGGTTCGGCGCAAGGCAGTCCTGACCCCGGCCTTTCCGCCTTGAGGTGACCGTCGCTTGGTGTATTCCGGCTGGATCGGCAGGAGAATTTCATGGCATCGCTCGACTCCTCAGCCCTCTGCACCAGTTGCGGCCTGTGTTGCGACGGCACGCTGTTTTCCCGGATCGAGCTTGCCCCCGGCGAGGATGGGGCCGGGCTGGAAACAGCCGGAATGCGCCTGGTTGAAGCGAACGGAGTGCGCAAGGCCAGCCAGCCCTGCGCTGCGCTGAAGGGCTGCAACTGCACTGCCTATTCCATCCGTCCGGCCGTTTGTCGGGACTATCGCTGCAACTTGCTGCGGCGGTTGGACGCTGGCGAGACCGATGTCGAGAGTGCTCTGGAGATCGTCGCCAGCGCCAGGCGGTTGCGAGCGGAAGCGATGGAACAATTCGCCCGGGCGTGCCCGCTGCCCGAGGGCCTGTCGATGAAGGAATATGCTCACCTCGCCGGGGCCGATGCGATGAAGACCGCGCAGGCCCGACGGGACAATCAGGCGATGCTGGTGGCGTGCACGCTGTTCCAGTTCCACATCAGCCGGCATTTCCAGAAATATTCACTCGAAGCCGATCCCGAAACTTAGCCGCTGCCCGCAGCATCCCGGCAGGCGTTTACGGATTCCTCCGTTCTGCGCTATGCGCGGGCCCGTTGCCGGGGCATAAGGATTACACGATGGAATCCCTGACATTTTTCGATGACGTGTTTCCTGCCGAATTCTGCCGCTGGCTGCTGGAGGATTCACGGGCAAATCTCGCCCGAGGTCGCGGTTTTTCGCGCTCGAACCACCATTGGGACCCGGTTATCGTTCGAGCCAGCCAGCCGGTTCTGGTCCGTGATTACGAGCCTGAGCTGGCGCGTCTGATCCTCGCCAAGCTGAGGGACCGGGGCGTGGTGGACGATCTCGATTACATCGTGATGAACTACGCCTGGAGCCGCCTCAGCTATATCCCCTGGCACAATGATGCCAAGCATTGCACCGCCATCACCATTTTCCTCAACCCGCAGTGGGACCGGGACTGGGGTGGGCTGTTCCTTTATCGCGATGGCGAGGAAAGCGGGTTCAGGGGCATCGAGCCAAGGTTCAATACCGGCCTGCGCAATGACGGCAATCTCGAGCATGCAACCACCCCGGTGGCGATTGATGCGCCCGAGCCGCGTTTCACGTTACAATTGTTCAAGACGAGAGACTGACCGGAAGGCAGTACGGCTGCGTTCGCTGCCTCAGGACACCACGATCATGCCCTTCATCCCGAAGGAGGAATGCATGAAGTGGCTGCACTTCGCCTTATAGCTGCCCGGCGCGGGAGCGATCAGGTGGAGTTCCACCGTTTCCCCGCCTGACAATTCGACTCCGCCATCGTGCAGCCGGGCGCGATCGGCCTCTGGCATCGTTGCGGCGGCGAAGAAGTCCCCGGCCACGAAATCATGCCCGCCTCCGGCCTTGTTGACCAAGGCGATCACATAGGCCTCGCCGTGGTGCAGATTGATGGTTTCGGGGGTGAAGCTGAAATTGGCGAGATCGACCTTGACCCGTTCGGCCCTGCCCCAGTCAGCCGCGCCTTCCTGCGCCAGACCCGGTGAGCCCAAAGCCAGCAGGGCCGCCAGGACCAAGAAATGCCGTGCATGCGCCATGTCACACCTCTTTCGTTCAGGGGCCTGCCCTTGCCCGGCGAGGCGGTCACCGGACCCGGCCGGGTTGGCCGGATCCGGTGAAAATCAGCCCGCCATGGGCAGCGGCAGCAGCCGTTCCTGCGCGATCCGTTGCATCGCCTTCTGCAATTTCTCGAAGGCGCGCACTTCTATCTGACGGATACGTTCACGGCTTACCGCATATTCCTGGCTCAGTTCCTCGAGCGTCTGCGGATTGTCGGTCAGCCGCCGCTCGGTCAGGATGTGCTTCTCGCGCTCGTTGAGGCTGCCCATCGCTTCGGCCAGCATTTCATGGCGCAGCGCGGTTTCTTCCGCCTCGGCCACGGTTTCGTCCTGCAAGGGCCGGTCGTCGGTCAGCCAGTCCTGCCACTCGCCCGAACCTTCCTCGTCGTTGCGCATGGAGACGTTGAGCGAGGCATCGCCGCCCATCATCATCCGCCGGTTCATGTTGATCACTTCTTGCTCGGGCACGCCGAGGTCGGTGGCGATCTTGGCCACATCATCCGGGTGGAGATCGGAATCCTCATAGGCATCAAGGTTCTTCTTCATCCGCCGCAGGTTGAAGAACAGCTTCTTCTGCGCGGCGGTGGTGCCCATCTTGACGAGGCTCCAGCTGCGCAGGATAAATTCCTGCATCGAGGCCTTGATCCACCACATGGCGTAGGTTGCGAGGCGGAAACCGCGATCGGGCTCGAACTTCTTGACGCCCTGCATCAGCCCGACATTGCCTTCGGAAATGAGATCGGACACCGGCAGGCCATATCCGCGATAGCCCATGGCGATCTTGGCCACGAGCCGCAGGTGGCTGGTGACCAGCTGGGCTGCCGCCTCGGGATCCTGATGTTCCTGGAAACGCTTGGCGAGCATGTATTCCTGCTCTGCCGTCAGCACCGGGAATTTCTTGATTTCTGTGAGGTAACGGTTGAGGCTCTGTTCGCTGCCCAGGGCAGGAACGGCCATCGACCGGGACTTTGTGCCGCTTGCGTTGCTCACTTCTAAACCCTTCCTGTGTCGGCCCGGCTGTTGCGGACCCCTGACGGGCATCCGCGGATGCGAGCCACCTTATTGTTCACTATAGACCAATTCGTGACGATGTGATCGGTGATTTCGCCGATCTTAACGATCGAGTTCCTCGATAAGTTCCCGCATGTCCTCCGGAAGTTGACTGGTGAAATGAACCGCCTCCCCGCTGCGGGGGTGGATGAAACCCAATTGGGCCGCATGCAGCGCCTGGCGGGCGAATGCGAGCCGGGTAAGGATCGGCCGAAGCCGGGCATGTGCGCGTCCATAGGTTGGATCGCCCAATAGCGCATGGCCGATTGACGCCATATGAACGCGCACCTGATGCGTCCGCCCGGTTTCCAGCCGGCATTCCACCAGGGCTGCATCGTTGAGCTGTTTCAAAGACTTGTAATGCGTCACCGCATGCTTGCCGCGCGGGCTCATGTCATCCAGCACTGCCATCTTCTTGCGGTTGGTGGTGGAGCGGCCGATTCGCCCGGCCACGGTCCCGGCGGGCGGCACGGGATGGCCGCTGACCACCGCCAGATAGGCGCGGTTGATCGAATGATCGGCGAACTGGCGGGCGAGGCCTTCGTGCGCGAGGTCGGTCTTGGCCACCACCAGCAGACCCGATGTGTCCTTGTCGATGCGGTGGACGATCCCGGGCCGGGCAACCCCGCCGATGCCGGAAAGGCTGCCCTTGCAATGGTGGAGCAGCGCATTGACCAGCGTGCCGTCGAGATTCCCGGCAGCGGGATGGACCACCAGCCCAGCCGGCTTGTCGATCACGATCAGGTCTGCATCCTCATGGACAACCACCAGCGGAATATCCTGCGGGCGCGCGTCGGCAGTGGTCGCGGCGGGAATGGCGATGGCGAAGGCACTTCCGGCCACGGTCTTGGCCGAAGCATTGGTGGCAGGCTTGCCGTCCAGCGTGATCCGGCCTTCGCCCATCAACGCCTTGATCCGCTCACGCGACAGGCCGGAGGCCTCGGCCAGCGCCTTGTCCAGCCGCAGCGCCGCTTGCGCGATCACGCCTTCGATCGGATTGGTTCCCCCCATGACCGGGTAGATGGGAAGCAAGCGCGCACAGACAAGAGCGGGTGCCGTCGATGCACTTCGACAATCGGCATTGTTGCGTTAGAAAGCAGTTCCATGCCTCGGCAATCTGCCCGAACCACTCCAGTCTGGACCTGCCATGATCCGATCCATCGCTCACCCGACAGATTTTTCCCCGGAAGGCATGCTCGCCTTCGCGCATGCGCTGAAGCTAGCGCTGGTCAATCGCAGCACTCTCGACCTGGTCCATGTCCGTAGCCCCGGCGATGCCAAGCATTGGGAAGATTTTCCGCACGTGCGCGAGTATCTTGAGCGTTGGGGCATTCTTTCGGCCGGGTCCAAACTCAGCGACGTAGCTGACAAGACCGGCGTCAAGGTCAGCAAGGTTGAGATCGCCGATGCCGATCCGGTCGATGGGCTGTCGAGGTATTTGTCGAAGCACCGGCCGGACCTGATCGTCATGGCCAGCCATGGGCGCAGCGGGCTCAACCGCTGGATGGCAGGTTCGGTATCCGCCGAAGTGGCGCAGCGCAGCCGCGCGCCTACGCTATTGTTCGGCCCCTTGGCCCGGCCCTTCGTCGATCCGCAGAGTGGTGAATTGGCTCTCGGGACAATTCTCGTCCCGATTGATCATGCGCCACGGGCCACCGACGCGATTCCGCTGCTGGAATCCCTCAGCGCGCAACTGGGGGCGGGGCTGGACTTCCTTCACGTCGGCCAGGACGCGCCGCGCCTGCACGACACGAAGCGCGCGGCCATCGCCGTGCGCCGGATCGACGGGCCGGTTATCGACACCATCCTCGCCGAAGCCGCGCCATGCGGCCTCGTTGCCATGCCGACAGCCGGCCGCCAGGGCATCCTTGACGCGCTTCGCGGCAGCACGACCGAACGGGTCGTCCGCGAGGCGCCATGCCCGGTGCTGGCGCTGCCGGCGGAGCCATGAGCGGGCGGGTGGGGGTTGTGGATGTTGCAGTCACTGAAACCATCCTCACCCGCCTCCGGGACGAGGCTGCCAGAGCCCATCCCGACGAGACCTGCGGCATTTTTCTGGGCCGCGATGGCCAAATCACGCAGGTCTGCACTGCCGCCAATGTCCACCCGACCCCTGCCACGCGGTTCGAGATCGACCCGCAGGCGCTGGTCGATGCCTGGCGCGCGGCGCGGGTGGGCGAGGCGCATGTGATCGGCTATTATCACTCGCATCCGGTGGGGGAGGCGGTGCCTTCCGCCGCCGACCGGGCGATGGCCAGCGGGGACGGGCTGGTATGGGCAATCGTGGCGCAGGGTGAGGTGCGGTTCTGGCGTGACGGGGCGGCAGGCTTCGAAGCGCTTTCCTACTCGGTGGTTGATGGTTAAGGCGGTTGCATGATCCCTTGCCGTCCAGCATCCGCGATGTTTCTGCCCGATTCCGGGCAGTTGCGGGGGACAGTGAAGGGGAGCGGGAATTTTTCCCTGAACAGTGTCAACTGTGTCAACTTGACAGGAAAACGGGTAGTAATCTGAACATGACGGTGTCCTCGCTCGATCTCGCCAGCTTGCTCTGCTCGCGCCTCTGCCATGATCTGCTCAGCCCGGTCGGTGCGCTCAGCAACGGGCTCGAGCTGCTGGCCGACGAAAAGAATCCGGAGATGCGGGCGCGCTGCTTCGAGCTGCTGGAACAGACCGCGCGGATATCGGCCGACAAGCTCAAGTTCTTCCGACTCGCCTTCGGGGCCGCCGGCGGCTTTGGCGAAATGGTGCCAGTGGCCGAACCGCGCGCCCTGATTCTCGGCCTGCTGGGCGATTCGGGCCGGACCGAGCTCAACTGGGGCGTGGCCGGGACCACGCTGCCCAAGCCGGCGGTCAAGGTGCTGCTCAACCTCGCCTCGATCGGGGTCGATGCGCTGGTGCGCGGCGGCACGCTCGATGTCGGTGCGGAACAGCGAGAAGGGGCGACCGAGATCGTGGTGCGCGCTACCGGACCGAAGATCGCTTTCGATGAAAGCATTGGCCGGGCGCTCGACGGATCGCTGGAGGAGCGTGAATTGTCGAGCCGGACCGCGCCGGCCTATATGCTCTACCAACTGGCACAGAACGCGGGCGGCGGCATCCAGTTCGCCCGGACCGATGATGCGCTGGTGATGGGCGCGGTGCTGCCCGAGGGCTGATCCGCCATGGACGAGCTGGTCCATCGTGAAGCGCCCTCGCCCAACTGGAACGAGCGGCGATTGCCCATCTCGATGGTGGTGCTGCACTATACCGGCATGCCGACGGCGGCAGAGGCGCTGGCGCGGATGTGTGATTCGGCGGCGGAAGTCTCGGCCCATTACATGATTGACGAGGATGGTACCGTCACCCGGCTGGTGCCGGAGGACAAGCGGGCCTGGCATGCCGGAAAGTCTTATTGGCGGGGGATCACCGACGTCAATTCGGCCAGCATCGGGATCGAGCTGGTCAATCCGGGCCACGAATTCGGCTACCGCCCCTTCACCGATGCGCAGATGGATGCACTGCTGCCGCTGCTGGCGCGGATCATGCGGGACCATGACATCCCCCGCGCCAATGTGGTCGGCCATTCCGACATCGCGCCCGCCCGTAAGCAGGATCCGGGCGAACTGTTCGACTGGGATCGGCTGGCGGCTCTGAGGCTTGCCCTGCCGGTCCCCAGGCCACGGATCAGGCTGATCTACGACCATCCGGCGGCGTTCTATCTCGCGCTGGAGCGGTTCGGCTATGACATCGCCGATGGCCGGGCCGCGCTTACCGCCTTCCAGCGCCGCTGGCGGCCGCGCCGGATCGACGGCGAACTCGATGGCGAGGTCGGGGCGCTGCTGTTCGAGCTTTTGTTGGAACGCGATCTCGGGCGTGCTAGGTAGATCGTGCCAGGGGGCCGGGCAGCCGCGTCGTTAGCAATAGCGCCGAGGAAAGTCCGGGCTCCACGAAACAAGGGTGGCGGGTAACGCCCGCCGGGCGGGAGGCTTAGGCCAAGCGTTCAGGGACAGTGCCACAGAGAGCAGACCGCCGATGGCCTTTTGGGGCACAGGCAAGGGTGAAAGGGTGCGGCAAGAGCGCACCGCGCGACTGGCAACAGGAGCGGCATGGCAAACCCCACCCGGAGCAAGACCGAATAGGGGCAGCGAGCCTGTGCAAGCGGGCAGGCGTGTTTCGCGCCGAGTTGTCCGGGTTGGTCGCTGGAGCGGCGCGGCAACGCGTCGCCGAGAGGAATGGCTGCCCCCGCGCTGATGGTCCTTTACGGATACCGGGCGCGGGACAGAACCCGGCTTACAGGCCCCCTGGCAAATTCCTTCGCAGCTTCAGGAAGGTGCGTGCCACGCCTCGATGGCAACGCTGCCTTCGTTATCGCAGGCAGCGATATAGCGTCGGCGCGTGCCTTCAAGCACAAGCGCGGTCAGGCGGCCGTGCATATATGCCCCAGTATCGACGCCGATACGGTTGTCCCGTTCATCGACGTCCTGCGTAATGGTGTGGCCATGGACGACGACATGCGAATGGCGCCCTTCGTGCGAGAGGAAAGGCTCGCGAATCCAACGCAGATCATGCAGTTTCTGTGCTTCCGCTGCCACTTCGGGCAGAATCCCGGCGTGAACGAAGAGGTAATCCCCGATCTCGATCCGGTCTTCGAATGCGGCAAGGAAAACGAGATCGTCGCGCGGGACGATCTCCAGCATCATCTGCTGCAGCTCCTCCAGCGAAGCCCGGTGATAGGTTTCGTGGTCGAGGCCGTAGCTGAGAATCGTCTCTTTCCCGCCGAATCGGATGAACTGGCGCAGCACGCTGGTCTTCTCGAAGCTGGCGAGGAACATTTCCTCGTGGTTGCCAGCGAGAATGCGCACCTTGCGGCGATCCTGCCAGGCGCGGGCGAAGCGGATCACTCCGGCGCTGTCCGGCCCGCGATCAATCAGGTCGCCCAGAAGCACCACCGTGCTGCGAGCCGGCTCGCCCGCCGCATTGTCGGCCTCGATCGCGCCAGCCAGCGCGGTGAGCAAGTCAATCCGGCCATGAATGTCGCCAATGGCATAAATCCGCTGCCCCGCCGGCACGGCGGGGGCGAGCGGCGGAGCCGAGAAAGAGAAGAGTTTGCGGAACGGCTTCAGCACTGATGGGTCAATCTGCGGGACGGGTGAGTGGGGCGGGCTTGTAGGGCGAAAACTGTGTCTCGCCAATTAACGTGGTGCGAAAAGGCCACACCCTGCAAAAACTGTTATCGCGACGCATCAATTCCTCTTGTGCAATGCAACATAGGTATGCAAACTTATCCTCGTATCCGCAAGGCCCCCATTCCAAAGAGGCGGTCAGCGGGCACGCAGGTGGGACGAAGCGCTAATCCATTATAAGGAAGATTGCCATGCTTACGTCCGTCCGCAGCCTCCTGGCTGCAACCCTCCTTGCCGGCACCGCGCTGGCTGCCACACCCGCTTTCGCGGAAGACGAAGCGGCAACGCCGGAATTCACTGTGACCGGCAGCGTCGGCCTGGTGACCGATTACCGGTTCCGCGGAGTGTCGCTTTCTGGTGGCGATGCGGCTGTCCAGGGTGGCTTCACCATCAACCATTCGAGCGGTGCCTATATCGGCACTTGGGCATCCTCGCTTGCCAATACGCCGACCTATGGCGAAACCGAAGTTGATCTGTTCGCCGGCTGGAAGGGTGAAGTGACCTCTGGCCTGACGCTTGATGCCGGCCTGACCTACTACACCTATCCCGGCAAGGACGAGCCGCCGTTGGCTGGCCCTTCCGATTACTTCGAGCCCTATGTGAAGCTCTCGACCACGATCGGACCGGTAGGCGCGACTGTGGGCGTTGCCTATGCCTGGGATCAGGATTCGATGGCGAGCCAGGACAACCTGTATCTCTTCACCGACCTGTCGGCGGGCATTCCCAATACGCCGATTACACTTTCGGCCCATCTTGGTTACACCGATGGCCCGCTTGCCCCTGACTATCTGCTCGGCGGTACCGACAAGAGTGCTATCGACTATTCGGTTGGCGCATCGGCCACCGTGCTGGGAGGCCTGACGCTCGGCGTCAGCTACATCGGTTCGGAAGGTCACAATGTGAACAACTTTACCGACAATGCAGTGGTTGGTTCGCTGACCTTCGCCTTCTAAGGCTGGTCAGCACATCAGGGAGCGCGAAGGGCCCGTACCGGCTTCGGTGCGGGCCCTTTCCATTTCGCTTGCTGTCAGAACGGGGTGGCGGGCGCGGCCAATTCATGGTTAGCACCGGGCAGAACGGCCTTTAGGCCTTGCCTGATGAACGATGAATGGAGTTTCTCTTGCGATGACCAAATATCTCCACAGCATGTTGCGGATCACCGACGCAGAAGCGACGGTGCGCTTCTTCGAATTGCTCGGCGTGAGCGAAGTGCGACGGCATGATTTTCCGCAAGGGCGATTCACCCTGATCTTCCTGGCTGCGCCGGGGCAGGAAGGCCTGGCCGAGGTTGAACTGACCTACAACTGGCCGCCCGAGGATGGCAGTGCGGGCGACGTCTATGGCGGTGGACGAAATTTCGGCCATCTCGCCTATGAGGTGGATGACATCTACGCCACCTGCCAGCGGCTGGCCGATGCCGGGGTAACGATCAACCGCCCGCCACGCGACGGCTGGATGGCTTTCGTCAAGGCGCCCGACGGGATTTCGATCGAATTGCTGCAAAAAGGCGAGCGGCTGTCGCCGCAGGAGCCCTGGGCGAGCATGGAGAATGTCGGCACCTGGTAAGGGCGGCGCGCTTACCTTGGCTGTGAGGCAAACCGCAGCACGCAATAGCCGAGGATGGCGGAGACCAGCGAGCCGGCCAGAACGCCGATCTTCGCCTCCTCCACCAGCTGCGGATGGTGCGGGAAGGCGAGTGCGGTGATGAACAGGCTCATCGTGAAGCCGATTCCACACAGGATCGCCATGCCCCAAATCTGGGACCAGCTTGCTCCTGCGGGCCGGGGGGCGATGCCCAGCCGGTCGGCGGCGAAAATTGTGGCGAAGATCCCTGCCTGCTTGCCGATCACCAGCCCGGCGGCGATCGCAAGCGGCAATGGCTGGCCCATGCCTGCCAGTCCCAGACCCGCAAGGCTAACTCCGGCATTGGCAAAGCCGAACAGCGGGACAATGGCATAGGCGTTCCACCCTATCAGCCGATGTTCAAGCCTTTCGAGCAGGCCATTGCCCTGGCCCATCGGGATGGTCAGCGCCGCCACCACCCCAGCAATTGTGGCGTGGACGCCAGAATAGAGCACGGCAAGCCACAGCGCGACCGCCAGCACCAGATAGGGCCAGGCGCGGGTCACGCCCAGCCGGTTCAGCGCAGCCATCGCCAGCACCACCAGCACCGCCACCGAAACCCAGCCGAGTTCGATCTGCGAGGTATAGGCCAGCGCGATCACCAGCACCGCGCCGATATCATCGACGATCGCGACTGTCAGCAGGAACAGCCGCAGCGCCATCGGCACGCGCTGGCCGAGCAGGCCGACCACTCCCATCGCAAAGGCGATATCGGTAGCGACAGGAATGCCCCAGCCCCGGTCAAGCGGCGGCTGGGCAGGCGTGAGCAGCCAGTAGATCGCCGCGGGCACCATCATCCCGGCAGCCGCCGCCAGCACCGGCAGGCGGCGCTGGGTTGCTGTCGAAAGCTGCCCGGCGATGAGTTCCCGCTTCACTTCTAGTCCGACGACGAAGAAGAAAATGGCCATCAAGCCGTCGTTGATCCACAGATGCAGCGTGTCGAGCCGGGCGATGGGGGTCCATGCCAGCGCGTGGTGGAACAGGGCGTGATAGCCATCGCCAAGTGGGGAGTTGGCAAGTGCGGTCGCGCAGGCTGCGGCCAGGATCAGCAACACCCCACCCGCCGCATCGCCGACGAACAGTGAACGGATCGGCGCGATCCTTTCGCTCAGTCTGGGGCGTGTTTGCTGCATCATGCTTTCTTTTCTCAAGCGTTTGCTTGTTGCAAGCGGCCTGCGGCTTCGTTAGGTTCTAAGCTAATATACTTAGGGGAAGATGACTTTTGGCGGTCCTTGGGGGGTACAGCCTGCTGGAATGGGTAGCGCTCGGTGGATACGAGTTGCTGCTGTTCGCGGCTATCTTTTTCCTGCTTGGCGGGATCGACGACCTGATGGTTGATGTCTCGTGGCTTTGGTTGCGGCTGACCGGCCGGGCCCGGACGCGGCGGATCGACCGGCTGGAACTGGCACAGCGGCCGCTCAAAGGCCGTGCAGTGGTGATGATCGCCGCGTGGCAGGAAGCCGAGGTGATCGGCGCTACGGTTCGCCATGCCCTTGCCACCTGGCGGCAGCAGGAACTCAGGATTTACGTCGGCTGTTATCGCAACGATCCCGCCACCGCCCAGGCGGTTATCCGGGGCGCAGCTGGCGATTCGCGCCTTAGGCTGGTCATCCATGACCGCGATGGGCCGAGCAGCAAGGCAGATTGCCTCAACCGGGTCTATGTTGCGCTCTGCGAGGATGAGCGGCGCACCGGCGTGACTGCGCGAATGGTGGTGCTGCACGATGCTGAGGACATGGTCGATCCCGCTGCGCTGGCACTGCTGGACGAGGCAATCGGCTCCTACGATTTTGCCCAAATTCCCGTTCTGCCCGAGCCGCAACTGGGCGCCCGCTGGATCGCTGGCCATTATTGCGATGAATTTGCTGAAGCGCATGGCAAGGCGATGGTGGTGCGGGATGCACTGGGGGCGGCGCTGCCTGCAGCCGGGGTCGGGTGTGCTTTCCTGCGCACCGCACTGGGCCGGATCGCGACGGAGAATGGCCGCAATGGCCTGCCCTTTGCCAGCGAATGCCTGACCGAGGATTATGAACTGGGCCTGTTAGTCAGCGCGCTGGGCGGCCGGGCGAAGTTCCTTCGCGTACGGGGCGATGATGGCCGACTCGTGGCTACCCGAGCCTGTTTTCCCGACACGCTAGTCGCTGCGGTGCGGCAGAAGACACGCTGGATGCACGGCATTTGCTTTCAGGGCTGGGATCGGCTTGGCTGGAAGGGACGTCCGTCCGAACGCTGGATGCGGATGCGCGACCGCCGCGGACCGCTGACCGCGCTGGTGCTGGCGGCTGCCTATACCCTATTCGTGCTCGCCACCCTTCTCTGGCTGTTCAGCCTTGCCGGCTTGATAGATCTACCGACTGCCAGCCCTACGCTGAAACTCATACTGTTCATCAATCTTCTGGCCTTTCTTTGGCGTGCGGTCTGGCGTTTTGCCTTTACTGCCCGCGAATATGGTCTGATCGAAGGAATGTTCGGAGTGGCACGCATACCGGTCGCCAATGTCATCGCGATCATGGCGGGCCGGCGAGCGCTCACTGCCTACTGGCGAACCCTACAGGGAGGCGCGCCGGTCTGGGACAAGACTGAGCATCACGCCCATCCCGCGCTGATGCTGCAAGCGGCGCAGGCGTCATGATCATTCGCGAAACCCTGCGTGGGCAGCCGCTGGCCGCCCTGATCCTGATCGTCGGCGGCTGGATCGTGTTCCGCGCGCTGACCTGGCAACCGCCAGTCTGGGCGGCTGACCATGTCGGACCGCAGAGCTCGATTTCCCTCGCCGGACAGGCGGTCGCTCCGGCGGAGCAGCCCACGCCTGGCTCGATGGGTGCCATGCCGGGCATGTCATTGCCGCCGATGGCCGGATACTGGCCCACTATGCCGCAAGCTCCGCAATGGTATGGCCAGCCGATGCCGGCCGGCCCTCAGGTGGGCTGGTTCGCACCCGGCACCATGCCTCAGCAACAGACCTTTATCGTCCCGCATGATGGCACCCCGCCGCAGGTGGGACGTGGTGAGGATCCGATGCTGGCAGCAGGGCATCAGCTGATGTGGATGGCCGCGCTGGCGCGGGTGGCGGTGCCGCCCGAGCTTTCAGCCTATGTCGGCCAGTCCACCCCGGCGGCGCCCGCGCCGATCCCGCTTTCTCCGGGGCTGGCCGAAAACACGAAGGGCAACGATCGCTGGTCGCTGGATGCCTGGATGCTGATGCGCCAGCAGAGCGCTGCGATCAATCCTGCCGCTGGCCGCCCGCTTTACGGCGGCAGCCAGATGGGCGCGGTGCTGCGTTACCAGCTTGCGCCGCAGAGTGGGCATCGGCCGATGGTCTATCTGCGCGGGAGCAGTTCGCTGGGCGCGATCCGCGAAAGCGAAGTGGCGGCCGGTGTCGGCGCGCGGCCGATCGCCGGGTTCCCGCTGGTTGTGGCCGGCGAGGCCCGGGCCTTCCGCAGCGGTGGCGACACGAGCTTCCGCCCCGCCGCCATCGCTTATACCGAGCTTCAGCCGATCGAACTGCCATGGGACATGCTGGGCGATGCTTATTTTCAGGGCGGTTATGTAGGCGGCAAGTTCAAGACGCCGTTTTTCGATGGCCAGATCCGGGTTGACCGCAAGCTGATGAACATCGGCCAGGGAGGCGAGTTGCGGGTCGGGGCAGGGATATGGGGCGGTGCGCAGAAGGGTGCCAGCAGGGTCGATATCGGCCCGGGCGCGACTGCGCGGCTCAAGCTGGCGGGAAGGCCGTCGCGGGTGTCGATGGACTACCGCTTCCGCGTGGCGGGCGATGCCGCACCCGGTTCGGGGCCAGCGCTGACGGTTTCCACCGGTTTCTGACCTATGCGGCGGCAGCGCCCGCCCGCGCTGTTCCGGCCGCTGTTGCGATTGGCGGTTTCGCACCGTAGCTTGAGCCGATGGACGTCTATCTCCCTATCGCCAATCTGTCGGTCAACGGGTTGCTCATCGTCCTGCTGGGCGGGCTGACCGGCATCCTTTCGGGCCTGTTTGGCGTTGGCGGCGGGTTCCTGACCACGCCGCTGCTAATCTTCTATGGCGTACCGCCCACAGTCGCGGCCGCTTCCGCCGCCAGCCAGGTCACCGGCGCGAGCGTGTCGGGCGTGTTTGCCCATCGCCGCCGCAATGGAGTTGATTACCAGCTCGGGATGGTGATGGTTGCGGGCGGCATTCTCGGCTCGGGGATCGGCGCGCTGCTGTTCAACCTGCTCACCGCGCTTGGCCAGATCGATACGATCATAAACATCCTCTACGTCGTGCTGCTGGGCACGATCGGCACGTTAATGGGGCGTGAGAGCATCCAGGCCCTTCGCGCGGAGCATGGCGGACCGGCACCATTGCCGCAGAAGCGCCGCCACCATCCGCTGGTCGCCAGCTTGCCGTTGCGCTGGCGGTTCTATCGCTCGGGCCTCTATATCTCGCCGCTGGCCCCGCTCATGCTGGGCATGGTGGTCGGCATCCTTACCATGCTGATGGGCATCGGCGGCGGTTTCCTGCTGGTGCCGGCGATGCTCTATATCCTGGGCGTCAGTGCCAATGTCGTGGTCGGCACCTCGCTGTTCCAGATCCTGTTCGTGACCATCGCCACCACCATGATGCACGCGCTGACCACCAAGGCGGTGGACATCGTGCTGGCGACGCTGCTGTTGCTCGGCTCGGTCTCGGGCGCGCAGATCGGCGCGGTGATGGCCCAGAAGGTCAACCCGGTGCGGCTGCGCCTGTTGCTGGCCGCGATCGTCAGCGTCATCGCGCTGCGGATGGCGTTCGAACTGGGTATCCGCCCGCCCGAAATCTATTCGGTGACTCCGCTGTGAAGCGGCTGTTCGCCCTCATCGCGCTGTTCTTGCTGGTCGGTGCGCGCGACCCGATCCTGGTGCCGGAAGTGTCGCAGCACGAAATCCAGGTGCGGCAGGGTTTCACCGGCACGGAACTGCTGCTCTTCGGTGCAATCCTCGATCCCGACGGCAGCCGCGCCGGGCGCGATTACGATATCGTCGTGGTCCTGAAAGGTCCGACCCAGGCGATCCGCCTGCGCGAAAAGCAGAAGATCGCGGGCATCTGGGTCAATGCGCAAAGCAGCGATTTCCGTTCCGCCCCGTCCTTCTTCGCGGTGGCATCGTCCCGCCCGATTGCGAAGATCGTGGACGAACGCACCGCCGCGATCTTCGAGCTTGGTCTGAACTGGC
This sequence comes from Erythrobacteraceae bacterium, assembly GCA_947479055.1. GTDB lineage: Bacteria > Pseudomonadota > Alphaproteobacteria > Sphingomonadales > Sphingomonadaceae > CANJYE01. Next base: position 15,262 of record CANJYE010000025.1, on the reverse strand, counting down.
TGCAACTTTCGCCGATCGGCGCGATCGACCCGGCCCAGCAGCAGCGCTTCACCGCGGGTCTGGTCGATCTGCGCAAACGGCAGGGGCTTTACAGCGAGAGCGCAAGGGGCGTGCGGATCAGCGAGCAGGTGCTTTACCAGGCACGTATCGCGCTGCCCTCCAGCGTGCAGATCGGCCGCTACACGGCGGAAACCTTCGCTATCAGGGATGGCCAGGTTATCGCTTCGGCCACTGCCGATGTCGAGGTGCGCAAGCTTGGTTTCGAGCGCTTTGTTGCATTGTTCGCGCAGGAACAGGCGCTGCTCTACGGACTGCTGGCGGTGGCGGTGTCGGTGTCGATGGGCTGGCTTGCCGGTCGCCTGTTTGTGCTGGTCTGACGCGCTGTGCGACCTGACAACCTCCGGGCGGTTGACACGATCTTAACCGTCTCGGGTTAAGTCGGGCCTGACCGCAAGTAAACAGGGCAGGCTGTCTCGCATGACCGACGTCTCGAACCACTCGTTCCACGACGCGCATCCGGCGCCGGAGTCGGGAGATTACAGCCCCATGGCTGACCATGCGCTGGCGGCCGACAATGCCTCTTCCCCGATTGGCGTGGTGCTCGAAATCGCCGGTTCCCATTCGCAGATTGCGCTCGATCCGCAACGTATCAACGATTGCATGGATGATGCCGATCCATCGATTGTGCTTGCCGGGCAGGTCGGTAGCCAGGTCAAGATCCGCGTCGGCAACAGCTGGCTGCTGGCCAGCGTGCGCACCCAGAAGAAGGATGCGCGCACCAAGAACGCGATCATCGCCACGATCGATTTCCTCGGCGAGGGCGACGAGGAGCGGCTGACCGGCCGCATCCACCGCTTCCGTCGCGGCGTAACCCGCTATCCCATTCCTGGCGGTCTGGTCTATCCCGCCAGCAGCGCGGACCTGCGCCAGATCTATGCCAGCGACGGCCGTTCCAGCATCCAGATCGGCACGGTCTATCCGACCGAGGATATCCGCGCCGGAATCTATATCGACGCATTCCTTGGCAAGCATTTCGCTCTGCTCGGTTCGACCGGCACCGGCAAGTCGACCGGTGCTGCGCTGATCCTGCACAAGATCTGCGAGTCGGCTCCCGACGGCCATATCGTGATGATCGACCCGCACGGCGAATATGCCGCCGCATTCAAGAACAATGGCCTGCTGCTCGATGTTTCGAACCTGCAGATGCCCTACTGGCTTATGAACTTCGAGGAGCATTGCGAGGTCTTCCTCACGTCCAGCGGCAATGCTCGCGAAGAGGATGCCGACATCCTCGCCAAATGCCTGCTGGCCGCGCGTTCCAAGAACCGGCTGACCGAATCGCTCGGCAAGATCACGGTCGATGCGCCGATCCCATATCTCCTGTCCGACCTCACCAATATTCTCCAGAACGAGATGGGTCGGCTCGACAAGGCCAGCTCCTCCGCGCCGTTCATGCGGATCAAGACCAAGATCGACGAGTTGAAGGCCGATCCGCGTTATCAGTTCATGTTTTCGGGCATGCTGGTGGGCGATACCATGGCCGAATTCATTGCCAAGGTGTTCCGCATGCCCGGTTCGGGCAAGCCGATCTCGATCATCGACGTTTCGGGCGTGCCGTCGGACATCACATCCACCGTGGTCGCCGTGCTCAGTCGGCTGGTGTTCGATTTCGCCATCTGGGGCCGCGAGGAAAAGACCCGGCCGATCCTGCTGGTGTGCGAGGAAGCGCACCGCTACGTCCCAAACGAGAAGAACGCCGACGGCTCTTCGGTTGGCAAGATCCTCTCGCGCATCGCCAAGGAAGGCCGCAAATACGGCATTTCACTGGGCCTCATCACGCAGCGCCCGTCGGACCTCGCCGAAGGCGTGCTGTCGCAGTGCGGCACGATCATTTCGATGCGGCTCAACAATGATCGCGACCAGTCCTTCGTCAAGGCGGCCATGCCCGAAGGCGCGCGCGGTTTCCTCGATTCGATCCCCGCACTGCGCAACCGAGAATGCATCATCTGCGGCGAAGGCGTGTCGATCCCGATCCGGGTGGTTTTCGACACGCTCGACGAAATGAAGCGCCCGGCCTCCGAAGACCCCAGCTTCACCGATCTGTGGCGCGGCACCGGTGGCGAAGAGGATGCTGTCCACCGCACGGTCGAACGCTGGCGCGCACAGGGCCGGTAGGCCTGCCACGCCTCAAGAGCTCCCCGGAGCCGCAGGCTCCGCAAGGCCGACCGGCCGCCCGCAGCGCCGCAAGGCGCGAGGATAGCCAAGGGGCCGGATGGCCCCGCCGGCGCTAGAGGCAAACAGCTACGTCCCGCGCGTATCGCCGTAAAGGTGGATATGCAGCCGGTCGCTCATCCGGAAACCATGGGCAAGGCACAACTCCGCCAGCCAAACCTCCCGCTCGCGCAGGGTCGCGCTGGCGGTGCCTTCGGGCATCAGGAAGATGCGTTCCGCCGGGATGGTGTAATCGCTTGCGAGCGCGAGAACTTCGACCACATCGCCGGGCGTTGCGATCACGAATTTGAACCAGGCGCGCGGGTCTGCCGCCCAGGCCGCCAGCCGCTCCGGCAGCAGCGCGATGCTCGCCGGATTGCCGCTGTGCGCCAGTTTGGGGCTGACGTTGTACTGCTGGACCAGCGCGTCGAGCGCGAGCGGCGGGGCGATCGTGCCGTTGGTTTCCACCTCGACATGCATCGCGGGCAGCAATTCCAGCATTCGGGCGAGAGCGGGGCCCTGCAACAGCGGCTCGCCTCCGGTGATGACGAGCCGATTGCCCTTGAGCGCCACGATCCGCGCGGCGGCATCCGCTTCGGGCACGGACAGCTGGTTGGTGGCGCGGGCGAAGTCCAGCCCGTCGCGATGCGGTCGGTTGTCGCCGAAAAAGCGCCAGCTGTAGGCGGTGTCGCACCACACGCAGGCGAGGTTGCAGCGCGACAGGCGGATGAACACCGATGGCCGCCCGGCAGAAGGCCCTTCGCCCTGCAACGAGGCGAAGATTTCGGGTTCACCCGGGGTGGTGGTGGCGAGGGTCAGGGGCATGGCAGAGCCGCCCGACCGGGTGACAAAGGTGACACCGCGTCACCCTTGGAATTAATCGATAAGGCACTGGAAATACGAATAAAATAGCCTATATCGGCCGGGTGACACTTTGCCGATATTTTTTTCGCAAACGGGAAGGGCGCAGGATCGGGCATGGATTGGGCCATGCCACAATCCGGCGCTGTAGGAAAATTCTTCGTGGGGGCAGGGCCATCGCAAACTCCCGCACATCCCCCGAGTCCGTCACCCTGAACTCGTTTCAGGGTCCATCATGCGGCAAGCCCGGAGCGAGCAGGATTGGCGCAAACCGCCAGGCCTTCTCCCGAAATGCACGCTCCGGGTGAGCGGAGAAATGGATCCTGAAACGAGTTCAGGATGACGGATTGATGCATGCGATTGCCCTGCCCGCGGGGAGGGGCAAGTCGATCACTCTAACCCAATCGCGCAAGGGCCGCCGCCAGCCGTTCCGCTTCCGCCGCATGGGCGGCATGGTCGGCGCGGGCCTTCTCGACCGCTTCGGGCCTGGCCTTCTCGACAAAGGCGGGATTGCCGAGGCGGGTTTCGAGCGATCTGGCTTCCTTGCGCGAGGCTTCGAGGGCCTTGGCGAGGCGGGACTTTTCGGCGGCGATGTCGATGATGCCTTCCAGCGGCACGATGATATTGGCATCGCCTGCGCCGATCTGCATCGCTGCGCCTTGCGGGGCAGCCTCGAAGCGGATCGAGTTGAGCCGGGCCAGCCGGTCGATCGCCCCGGCGTTGGCATCGATGATCGCGCGGGTCGTGGTGCTCGGTTCGGGCAGGAAGGCGTCGAGCTTCGCGCCGGGGGCGATGCCCAGTTCGTTCTTCGCGGCGCGCAGATTGCCGACCAGCGCGATCAGCCATTCGACCTCGCGCTTGGCCTCCGCATCCACGCCCACGCCCGGCTCGGGCCATTGCGCCACGATCAGCTCACAGGGCCGTGCGCCCATCTTGCTCCACAATTCCTCGGTCACGAACGGCATGAACGGGTGCAGCATGACGAGGATCTGGTCGAGCACCCAGCCGGCGACCGCCTTGGTCTCCGCGTCGAACGAGCCCTTGATCAGTTCGATGTACCAGTCGCAGAACTGGTCCCAGACGAAGTGGTAGATCGCATTGGCTGCCGCGTCGAAACGCAGTTCGGCCATGGCCTTGTCCAGTTCCGCCAGCGTTTCCACCACTTCGCCGATAATCCAGCGATTTACCGCAGATTTTGCTGCGGGCGCGGCAAGCGTGGTCGAGGCGGAAATGCCGTTGGACTGGCAGAACCGCGCGGCGTTCCACAGCTTGGTGGCGAAGTTGCGATAGCCCTCCACCCGCCGTTCATCCATCTTCACGTCGCGGCCCTGGCTTTCCATCGCCGCCATGAAGAAGCGCAGCGCATCGGCACCGTACTGGTCGATCAGCAGCAGCGGATCGACCACATTGCCCTTGGACTTGGACATCTTCGCGCCATCGGCAGCGCGGACCAGTCCATGCAGGTATAGCCGCTTCCACGGCACATCCTCCATGAAATGCATCCCCTGCATCGCCATTCGCGCATCCCAGAAGAACAGGATGTCGAAGCCGGAAATGAGCAGGTCATTGGGGTAATGGCGGGCGAGCAAGCTGCTCCCCCTCCCGCTTGCGGGAGGGGGCTGGGGGGTGGGCTGGCCCGGAGCGGCCTGCGCGCCATCAGGCCCACCCCCGGCCCCTCCCGCAAGCGGGAGGGGAGTTGCATCGTCCTCCGGCCAGCCCAGCGTGGCGAAGGGCCACAGCGCGGAGGAGAACCAGGTGTCGAGGACGTCGGGGTCACGGCCTACGTGAGCGGCTGGTCGCGCGTCTGGCTTGATAAGGTCCTCGTCACCAAAAACTAAGGCGATTTCGTCCCCGTAGTATGCGGCTGCACTGATGCGTGCCTCTTCCTCCGTATCGCAGACGAAGGTCTGCTCAGGGATTCTGCCATTTTCAAGGAGGGATATTTCTGATCCGTCACCTTTTGCGAATGCAACGACGAAGTCTTTGGTTGGCCCATACCACGCCGGAATCCGGTGCCCCCACCACAGCTGGCGGCTCACGCACCACGGCTGGATGTTTTCCATCCAGTTGAAGAAGGTCTTTTCCCATGTCTTGGGGACAATCTCGATCCGCCCGTCGCGCACCGCCTGCATTGGCGGCTGGGCGAGCGTGGCGGCATCGACATACCATTGGTCGGTCAGCCAGGGTTCGATCACCACGCCGCCGCGATCGCCATAGGGCGTCTGGATCGTGCGCGGTTCGGCCTCGTGCTCGGTGCCGTCCTTGTCGACATGCGGGACGAGGCAGCCCGCCGCCTTCATGTCGGCCACCACCATCTCGCGGACCACGAAGCGGTCTAGCCCGAGATATTTCTCCGGTACCAGCCCGTCCGCCGTCTGCACCAGATTGGCTTCGGCATCGAGCATGTTGAGCATCTCGGCGGGCTTGAACCCGGCGCGCTTGCCCACTTCGAAATCGTTGAAATCATGGCCCGGCGTGATTTTCACCGCGCCGCTGCCCAGTTCGGGGTCGGCGTGCTCGTCCGCCACGACCGGCACGCGGCGGCCCGTGATCGGCAGCACTACATGCTGGCCGATGACGGACCTATAACGCGCGTCTTCGGGATTCACCGCCACTGCCATGTCGGCCAGCATCGTTTCGGGCCGGGTGGTGGCGACTTCGATATAGTCCTGCCCGTTGTCCAGCCGCACGCCATCGGCCAGTGGATATCTGAAGTGCCAGAACCCGCCCTGCACCTCGCGCGTTTCCACCTCGAGGTCGGAAATCGCGGTCTTGAGCTTGGGGTCCCAGTTGACCAGCCGCTTGTCGCGGTAAATGAGCCCCTGATTATAGAGATCGACGAACACTTTCACCACGGCTTTGGTGAAATGCGGGTCCATCGTGAACTGTTCGCGTGACCAGTCCATCGAGCAGCCCAGCCGCCGCAGCTGGCGGGTGATGGTGCCGCCGCTTTCCGCTTTCCATTCCCACACCTTGGCGATGAAATCCTCGCGGGAATAATTGGTGCGTTTGTCGCCCGCCGCTTCGAGCTGGCGTTCCACCACCATCTGCGTGGCGATCCCGGCATGGTCGGTGCCGACCACCCACAGCGCATCCTTGCCGCGCAACCGCTCATAGCGGATGACGATATCCTGCAGCGTGTTGTCCAGCGCATGGCCGATATGCAAGGAGCCGGTCACATTGGGCGGCGGGTTGACGATGGTGAAGGGCACGGCGGCTGGCCGCTCGGGCCGGAACAGCCCCTTGTCTTCCCAATGGGTATACCAGCGCGCTTCGATGGCGGCGGGGTCGAATGTCTTGTCCAGCTCGGTGCTCATGGGGGCCAGCCTTTGCCAGCGCGTCCCCGGCGGCGCAAGGTTTCGCGCGCAACGCCTTGTCGTGCCCGCATTTTGCCACCATACCTGCCGCCAATGCGCGAATGGGCCGAATATTCCATCGAGGAGGGTGGCGAAGGGGGCAGCGTGCTGGCGCTTTCCGGCCCGCTGGTGGTGTCCTCCGTCGGCCTGCTCGATCGCGAGTTGCGGGCGCTGCAAGGGCAATTGGCCCGGGTCGATCTGGCAAGGGTCGATGCGATCGACACGGTGGGCGCATGGATCGCCTGGCGCGTCGCGCGCGATTGCGGGGCCGAGATCACCGGAGCCAGCAAGGAAGCGCTGATCCTGATAGAGGCGGTCCGCACCAGCGCCAGCACCGCCGCAATCGCCCCGCCGCATGTCCCGATCCTGGTGCGGGTGCCGGAATCGGTCGGCACCATGGTCAGCAATTTCGGCCATGGCGCGATCCAGCTGCTCGGATTTCTCGGCGCGATCCTGGTCGCCTCTGGCGGCATCATCCGCCATCCCTCACGCTTCCGGTTGCGCGCGCTGGTCCGCCAGCTCGAACTGGTGGGGGTGGATTCGCTCGGCATCATTGGTCTGATGAGCTTCCTGATCGGCATCGTCATTGCCCAGCAGGGGGCGGTGCAGCTGCGCCAGTTCGGCGCGGAGATCTATACCATCAACCTCACCGGGCGACTCAGTTTGCGCGAACTGGGCGTGCTGATGACCGCGATCATGGTGGCGGGCCGTTCCGGTTCGGCCTTCGCGGCGCAGATCGGCACGATGAAGCTGACCGAGGAAGTGGACGCGATGCGCACCATCGGCGTTTCCCCGATCGAGGCGCTGGTGATCCCGCGCATCCTGGCTGCCGTGCTGATGATGCCGCTGCTGGGCTTCTTTGCCGCTGTCCTTTCGATCATCGGCGGCGCGTGCCTCGCGGACCTGTCGCTCGACATCCCGTTCTACACGTTCCTCAGCCGCATCCAGGAAGTGGTGCCGCTGCACGATGTCTGGGTCGGGCTGGTCAAGGCACCGGTGTTCGGGCTGATCGTGGCGCTGGCGGGGTGCTATCAGGGCATGCAGGTCAAATCGAATTCGGAAGAGGTCGGGCGGCGCACGACCATGGCGGTGGTGCAGGCGATCTTCATGGTGATCGTGCTCGACGCATTCTTCGCGGTGTTCTTCACCGAGATCGGCTGGGCATGAACGCGCTGCTGGCCCAGCACCGGGTGGAATCGGCCGAGCGGTTTGCCGGCGAATATCCAATCGTGATCGAAGGGCTGACCAACCGCTTCGGCAAGCAGGTGGTGCACGAGGATTTGTCGCTCAAGGTCCGGCGCGGCGAAATCCTTGGCGTGGTGGGCGGATCGGGCAGCGGCAAATCGGTGCTGATGCGCTCGATCATCGGCCTCCAGCGCCCGGCGCAAGGCATGGTCGAAGTGTTCGGCAAATCGATGACCGATGCCGATCCGGACGAGAATATCGGCGTCCGTTCGCGCTGGGGCGTGCTGTTTCAGGGCGGGGCTCTGTTTTCCACCCTGACCGTGGGCGAGAATGTCGAAGTGCCGCTCAAGCAGTTCTATCCCGAATTGAGCGAGGAATTGCTGCACGAGATTGCCCGCTACAAGGTGCGCCTGTCCGGCCTGCCCGAGGACGCGACCAGCAAATATCCCTCCCAGCTTTCAGGCGGCATGCGCAAGCGGGCCGGCCTTGCCCGCGCGCTGGCGCTCGATCCGGAACTGCTGTTCCTGGACGAGCCGACCGCCGGGCTCGATCCGATCGGCGCAGCCGCGTTTGACCGGCTGACCCGCGAGCTGACCGATACGCTGGGCCTTACCGTGTTCCTGATTACCCACGATCTCGATACGCTTTACGAAATCTGCGACCGGGTGGCGGTGCTGGCGGACAAGCGGGTGATCGCGGTGGGCACGATCCCGGAATTGCTTGCGACCGACCACCAATGGATCCAGGAATATTTCAACGGGCCGCGCGGACGGGCTGCGAGCCAGAGCAAGGAACGGGTGGAAGCCGCGCGAGAAGGCGGCAAGGCCCCTGCTTCCGGCAATGGCCCCGCTTCCGGCAAGGCCATGGACAAGCCTGCGGAATCGGGGGATTAGAAGCGCCATGGAAACGCGGGCAAATCACGTCTGGGTCGGGGCTATCACGCTTGCCCTGATGGCTGCGCTTGCGGGTTTTATATTGTGGCTGAACCGGATCAACGCTGAGGATCAGCGCGAATATGACGTCTATTTCCAGCAATCGGTGGATGGGCTGGCCAAAGGCTCCGAAGTCACCTTCTCAGGTGTTGCCGCCGGGCAGGTACAGAAGATCGAACTGTGGAAGAAGGACCCCGACTTTGTCCGCGTTCGCATCCGCATCGACAAGTCGGTGCCGATCCTGCTGGGCACGACCGCGACAATCCAGGGCAGCTTTACCGGCGTGTCCAAGGTCCAGCTTGATGGCGCGGTGCGCGGTGCGCCGGCGATCACGGAAATCGGCCCTGATGGCGCACCGGTGATCCCGACCAAGCCGGGCGGGCTGGGCGAAATCCTGTCCAACGCGCCGCTGCTGCTGGAACGACTGGCCACGCTGACCGAACGGCTGACCATGATGCTGTCGGACAAGAACCAGGCCTCGATCGAGGGCATCCTTGCCAACACCAACAAGATTTCCGGCGATGTCGCCCGCGCCTCGCCCCGGATTGACGGAGCCATGGCCGATCTCCAGGCCACCTTGCAGCAGGCCAAGCTCAGCCTTGCCGCTTTCGAGAAGGTGATGGGTTCCACTGACAAGCTGCTGAGCGAGAATGGCGGTTCGCTCGCCAGCCAGATGCGCGCTACGCTGGCTTCGCTCGACGGCGCGGCCAAGGCGCTGGACCAGACGCTCAAGACCACTCAGCCGGCCGCGCAGCAATTGTCCAACAGCACGCTGCCCGCCGCCGAAGCTACGCTGCGCGATCTTCAGGCGGCCAGCCGCCAGTTGCGCTCGGTGGTGGAAAAGCTGGATAATCAGGGCGCGGGCGCCTTGCTGCGCGGCAGCGACCTGCCGGATTACAAGCCATGACAATCTGGGCCACGAACAAGAAGAGGGAATGCCAGGTGATGGGCAAGACGGGTCTGGCCGCGCTGGCGCTGCTGTTCGCGCTGCCGGGTTGTGTCAGCATGGGGGCCAAGGTGCCCGAAACGCTGCTGACGCTGAGCCCGGACAATCCCGCGCCATCTGGCGCTGCCGCGAGTGGCACGCTGGGCGAGGCGCTGGCAGTGATCGAACCGGCCGCGCCGCAGAAGCTTGATGTCAGGCGTGTGCCGGTGCAGGTCGACGCCTCGACCATCGCCTATCTGACCGATGCGCTGTGGGTGGAAAAGCCCGCCCGGCTGTTCCGTAGCCTGCTGGCCGACCGGATCAGGGCGGATGGCAAATGGCTGGTGATCGACGGGGTCGACCGGCAATACTCGGCCGGGACGCGGGTGACCGGGCAATTGCTCGACATGGGCTATGACGCGGTCAGCCAGTCGGTGGTGGTCCGGTTCGAGGCGCTGTTCGAGGCACCCGGCGGCAGGATTGCCACCCGTCGGTTCGAAAGCACCGTGCCCGGCGTCGCGGCCAAGCCCGCGCAGATCGGCCCGGCGCTAAACAAGGCGGCGAACGATGTCGCGGGGCAGGTTTCGCAATGGGTGGCGCAACCCGGAGTGGTTCAGCCCGCTCCCTGATCGCGCAGCAGCGTAATGAAGCGCAAGGCCTGGGTGAAGGTCTTCAGCCGCCGCGCGCGCACTTCTTCGGCCAGATAGTCGCTGCCCCATTGTTCCACCTGCCAGTCCTCTTCAAGATTGGCGGCGTTCCAGAGCGCTTCGGCGTCGGCATCCTCGTCCAGTGCAGCAAGGCCAATCACCAGCGAGGCAGCGAGCGAGGCCAGCGTCTTCAGCGCGGCGAGGGTGAAATCGTCCTGCGCTTCGAGCAGCGCGCGTAAGGCGGCGAGCGTTTCGGGCGGCTGCGGGTGGTGGATAATCCCGCTGACCCGTTCGAACTTGAGGCCATGGCGCTGTTCGGCGGCGGTGAGTAGCGGGTCCCAGACCGCGCATTGGCGGCGGTGGAACGGCTCGTCCGGATCGGCGCGGTAGCACAGCGTGTCGGTCTCGGCGAAAGGGACGATCTCCCCGATCACCGCGTCCCGGTCCGCCGCGATCATGTCGATGGCATAGTCGGCGAGATCGCGCAGGAAGAAGGTGGCGGGCTCGATTTCCGCACCCTGCGCGGCCCATTCAGCCGCCATCGCTTCGGCCAGCGCGCGGGTCGGTACCTGCTGCGGGCGGCGGCCCTGGGTCTTGATCGGGCGGCCGTCCAGCATCACCCGCCAGCCAGCATCTACCAGTTCGACTGCGACGGATTTGTAGAAGCGCTTCACGCCAGCCAGTCCCCCAGTTCGGCGGGGGTGGCGGCGACGCAATCGGCCCCGGCTGCCAGCAGTTCCTCGGCGCTGTGATAGCCCCAGCCGACCCCGATCGCTCGGACTCCGATGGCGCGGGCCATTTCTATGTCATAGCTGGTATCGCCGATCATCACGCAGCCCTGCGGCTCGGCCAGCGCTTCGGCCAGCGCCGCTTCCAGCATGGCCGGATGCGGTTTGGAGGGGTGGCGGTCGGCGGTTTGCAGCGTGCAGAAATGGGCGGTGAGGCCATGGGTGGCGAGGCAGTTGGCCAGACCTCGGTCGGACTTGCCCGTGGCCACACCCAGCAGCCAGTCCGCGCCGCGCAGCCGCACGATCAGTTCGGCGATGCCGGGAAACAGCGGTTCAGCCAGATGCCCGCTGGCCCGCGCATTGCGGAAGGCCTGCTTGTAACCCGCCACTGCGCGGTCCCATTGCCGCGGCTCGGCATCGGGCGCGAGGCGGCTGATGGCGGTCGTCAGGCTGAGCCCGACCACGCGGCGGACAAGGTGATGGTCCGGCGCGGGCAGGCCGGCCTCGACAAAACCCGCGTCCATCGCCGCACAGACAGCGGCCTGGCCGTCCACCAGCGTGCCGTCGCAATCGAATACCGCCAGCCTCACGCCCATCTCAGGGCCTCGGGCGCGGCTTCGGCGCGGAAGGCTTGCGCGGAGCGGGCCGACCGGTGGCAGGCTTGCCAGCGGCAGGTCTGGCGCGGGGAGGCTTTCCGGGAGCGGATTTTTCGGCGCGCGCCTTGCCGCCTGCCGCCGGAGCCCTGGTTCCGGCCTTGCGCGGCGCACGCGCAGGCTTGGCCGCATCGTCCGCGCCGCGCCCGCGCCGTTCGCCGCGCCGTTCCTTGCGGTATTGTTTGGCATGGGCCCTGGCGGCCTGCTTTTTCATGGTCTTGCCTGGCGGGGGCGGGCCTTCATCGGGCATGGCATCGCTCAGCCCCTGGTCGAAGCCCAGCTGTTCCATGCTCGCGGCGAAATGTTCGGGCAGTTCGGCAGTCACGTCCAGCGGGATGCCGTCGGGATGGTCGATGATCAGCCGACGGGCATGGAGATGCATCTTGCGACTGATGCTGCCGGTGAGGAAGGCCTCCGGCCCGCCATATTTGCTGTCGCCGACAATCGGATGGCCCAGCGCCGCCATATGCACGCGCAACTGGTGCGTGCGACCGGTAAAGGGCTGAAGTTCCACCCAGGCGGCGCGATTGCCGGCCCGGTCGATCACCCGATAGCGGGTGCGGGCGGGCTGGCCCTGGATCGGATCGACATACATCTTCTCGCCGCCGGTGCCCGGCTGCTTGGCAATTGGCGCCTCGATGATCCCTTCGGTCACGCTCGGCACGCCGACGATCAGCGCCCAGTAGACCTTCTTGGCCGAACGTCCGGAAAAGCGCTTGGAGAAGAACGCCGCGCTGCCAGGCGTGCGGGCGATCAGCAGCACGCCCGAAGTATCCTTGTCCAGCCGGTGGACCAGGCGCGGGCGCGGCCCGCTGCCTGCAAAGGCATCAAGCAGCCCGTCGACATGCTCCTTCATCCCGGTGCCGCCCTGCGTGGCCAGCCCGGGCGGCTTGTTGAGCACGATCGCGGCCTTATCCTGGGTGATCAGCATCGCTTCTGCGCGCTGGATCTCCTCCTCGGTCAGCTCGCGCCTGGGGCCGGTGGCAAGGATGTTGTCGCCGCCCGGCGGCACGCGCACGATCTGCCCAGCGGAAACCCGGTCTTCCACCTTGGCGCGCTTGCCGTCGATCCGGATCTGCCCGGTCCGCGCCCAGCGCGAGACGGTGGCAAAGCCGACCTGCGGCAGGTGCCGCTTGAACCAGCGGTCAAGGCGGATGTCGTCATCGTCATGCTGGACAGTGAACTGGCGAACTTGGTCAGTGCGGGCCTGATCCCTGCGGCTCTTGTCGGCGGGGGTCATGCCGCCACCCGCATTGTCAGAAGGCCCAGCATCATCGCCGCGATGCCGGCCGCGACCGAGACCCCGGCATAGGCCAGGGCCAGCCCGGGGGTCCCGCGTTCCACCAGCAGCACGGCTTCCATGCTGAAGGAGGAAAAGGTGGTGAAGCCGCCCAACAGGCCGACTCCGAGCAGCAGGCGCCAGGTCTGTCCGCCAGCGTCGCCATGGCGGGCGAGCCAGCCGACCAGCAGGCCCATGGCAAGGCTGCCGACGACATTGACGGTGAGCGTGGCCCAGGGGAAAGCGGTTGAGGCAGCGACCCCGAGCCAGTGGCTCATCGCCCGTCCCGTCTGGTAGCGAAGCACCGCGCCAGCCCCGCCGCCAAGGGCGACGTAAAGCGTGGCGAGCGAGGGTGTGGGCTGTGTCATGCGCCGTCCCTTAGCCGGGGATGGCGCGGAAGGCCACCGATCCTGTGGCCACGGTGGATTTGACGATGAATATTGCGCAGCGCCTAACCCTCGCCATTCTCCTCCACTCTCGCGCCGTTCACAAAACTAAGTCGCTGCCCTGCAGTGCGATATCACCCAGCAGGACGATCGCGAAATCGGCCTTGCCGTCACCGTTGGTATCGCCCTCCACGATTGTCCGTGCGCCAATCACCGGGATGACCTGACCGTGATAGCGAAGCTCGCCGGCCGTATGGCTGAAAGCTGCGGTGCCGACGAAGGTGAACCCATCATCTGTACCACCGCGGATTGCATCGACCAGGGAGAGGTCGATCCGGTCAAATTCGACCAGCCGGAAATCGGCAATGATGTCTCTTGAATTGGCCGTACCACCGGCAAAGTCCGAACCGCGGAACTGGAAAGTGTCGGCACCGCTGTCGCCCCGCATCCGGTCACGACCTGCACCTCCCCAGAGGGTATCATCTCCCCCTCCGCCTGCCAGTCTGTCAGCCCCTGTGCCGCCGGTCAGGTGGTCGTTGCCAGAACCTGCGGACAGGGCGTCATTGCCATCGTTGCCGAAAAGCGTGTCGTGACCGATGCTGCCGATGAGCCTGTCCTGCCCGGCACCGCCGTGGATCTGGTCGTCGTCCTGCTCACCGAACAGGACGTCGTCGCCGTCGCCTCCGAACACCCGGTCGTTACCGCGCCCGGCACCGAGAAAGTCGACGCCGAGTTCGCCGCGCAGGGTATCCGCTCCGTCGCCACCGGTCAGATGGTCGCTCCCCGACCCGCCGATGACCACGTCGTCGCCATCCTCGGCATAGAAGAAGGTTTCGGTCAGATAATCCGCACCGATGATGATCCGATCATTTCCTCGGCTGCCGTAATTTTCGTTGATCAGCAACTCGAACCCGGTCACGCTGATGGTGCGGATCGTGCCGGTGCCGCCGCTCCACAGGCCGGACAGGTCGATGTTGACGCCGACTGTGGAGGCATATCTCATATCGAAGTTCAGGGAATCCGGATCGGCTCCGCCGTCAATTGTGCCGCTGCCAACCAGCGAAATGACAACCGTGTCATAGCCGGTGCCGCAGTCGATCGTGTCCTGCCCGAAGGAGGCGACGATGATATCGCTGCCATCGCCGCCGAGCAGCTGGTCGTTGCCGAACCCGCCATCCATGATGTCGTTGTTGCCCTCTCCGGACAGGATATCATTGCCGTCACCACCGCGCATGAGTTCATTGCCGTCGCCACCATAGAGCACGTCATTACCGTCTCCGCCGTCCATGTGGTCGTTGCCCAATTCGCCATGCACTTCATCATTGCCGGATTCGCCGAAGAACGAATCGTTGCCTGATCCGCCGCTGAGCGTGTCGTTGCCCGCTTCGCCATAGATCTGGACATCGCCGAGGTAATCCGCGCCGATGATGAAGGTGTCGTCGCCCTTGCCGCCGAACTGGGCATACTGGATCAGTTCGAAACCGGTCAGTTCGCTCGTACCGACATAGCCGGTCCCGCCGCTCCACAGCGCGGAGAGATCGACAGTGACTCCGGTGGCGAGCGAGGTCAGGACGATATAGAGCGTATCGTTGCCATCGCCTCCGTCGAGGTGGTCGCCATCGGCAGAATGGACGACGAAGAAGTCATCGCCCTCCTCGCCGAACATGCTGTCGATGCCCCTGGGGTCCTCGAAATAGTCGTTGCCTGCGCCGCCATAGGCCACGTCATTGCCGGCGCCGCTATAAAGGTAATCACTGTCGGCTCCGCCGTTGAGCGTGTCGTCGCCGTTCTGGCCATAGAGAAAGTCGATCCCTGCCAGCCCGTTCAGCGTATCGTCGCCGCCCTGGCCGAGGATCTGGTCGTCTTCAGGCGTGCCATCGAGAATGTCTCCCAGGGGGGTTCCCGCAATGTAGCCCATAAAGCTCTCCAACCGGTGCCTGACACGAGGCGAATCTGCTGTGTTCACTAGACTGATACCAAACTGCGCTGTGGGTGACTCACATGGGGGGATTCCCTGTCGGCTGAAAGTCTGAATCTATGAGGTTGTGCTTTGGAGGGCGCGATCATGGGTTCAGCGATTGGCTTGCGTGATGATTTTG
>CANJYE010000024.1 GCA_947479055.1 Erythrobacteraceae bacterium | reverse complement strand
TCTCCAACCGGGTCTTCACATCCCACGACAACATCATCGACCACTGCTGCGAGGCGTGGAACAAACTCATCGATCAGCCGTGGCGCATCATGACCATCGGACGCCGCAAATGGGCGCGTGGGTTGTAGTCAGTGCAGGTTGGTATGAGTCGGCCGATGGTGTGGGTCAGCATGACGCCGTCCGGGGCGAGCAGGTCGTGGGTCTTGGCGAAATATTCGTCGTAATTGCGCGCACCGACATGTTCGAGCATGCCGATGCTGGAAATGCGGTCGAACTGGCCGGTGACGTCGCGATAGTCGATCAGCTCGAACTTGACCTTGTCGGCCATGCCGGCGGCTTCCGCCCGCTCGTTGGCGAAGCGCACCTGGTCGGGAGCGAGGCTGACACCCAGCACCTCGCAGCCGTAGTTTCGGTTGAGAAACAGGCCCAGGCCGCCCCAGCCGCTGCCGATATCCAGCACGCGCAGATTGCGCCCCGCTTCCGGTTCGATCCGCAGCTTGGCGGCGACCAGCGCCTTCTTGTCGATCTGCGCCTGTTCGAGCGTGTTGGCCGGATCGCGATAATAAGCCATGGTGTATTGCAGGTCTGCGTCGAGGAACAATTCATAGAACCGGCGCGACAGATCATAGTGGTGTTCGACATTCTTCCGCGATCGCGACCGGTCGTTCATCTGGTCGAGGCGCGAGGCGATGCGGTTGACCATCCGGTGGAGCGGATTGCGAGGCCTGATTGCGCTTTTCCGGCCCTGGCCCATGACGAACATGACAAAATCACGGACATCGTGCGGAGGCTCGATTACCATGCGACCGTCCATATAGGCCTCGCCCGCGCCGACGCGTGGATCCCTGGCAATATGCAGCGCGACGCGCGGGTCAGTCAGGCGGATCTTGAGCGGTTCTGCGGCGAGATCGCCGTAGCAATAGGCCTTGCCGTCATGGTCGATGACGACGAGCTGGCCGTTGCGGACCAGCTGGCGAAGCATTTTGTCGAGCAGCCACATGAGCCCATTTTTAGGCAGCGAAGTCCGGCTTGCAAGGGGATTTCAGGCGATCGCCGCTACTCCGCCGCCTCCGCGAGGTGCCATGTCGGGGGGGTGTCGCTGTCCCGCAGTCTCGCGCTTTCCTCATGCATGAAGTCGCGCGTCATCGGGATGGCGGCGCGATCCTTGACATAGACCAGTTGCCAGTTGACCATGGTACCGTGGCGGAAGCTCTGTTCCGCGCCGGCAAGGTAATAGAGCCACATGCGGTAGAATTGTTCGTCATAGAGATCGACGATTTCCTCGCGGTGCATCACCGTGCGATTATACCATTCCTCCAGCGTATACGAGTAGTGGAAGCGCATCGCTTCTACGTCCATCACCTGCCAGCCGGCCTGTTCGCTTTGCGTTACCAGTTCCGACAGGGCGGGGATGTAGCCGCCCGGGAAAATGTACTTGCGCGTCCAGGCGTCGGTCGATCCGGGCGGGCCAGTGCGGCCGCAGCAATGGGAGAACATCACCCCGTCGGGCTTCAGAAGCCTGGCGGTATGCTGGAAGAACAGCGGATAATGCGGCGTGCCGACATGTTCGAGCAGGCCGACTGAACTGATCCGGTCGAACTGGCCTTCGACATCGCGGTAATCCATCAGCTCGAACTTGACCTTGTCGGCCACGCCCGCCGCCGCCGCGCGTTCCTTGCAGAAGGCGATCTGGTCCGGCGCGAGTGCCACGCCCAGCACTTCGCAATCGTAATGCTTGTTGAGATACATCGCGAGGCCGCCCCAGCCGCAGCCGATGTCCAGCACTTTCATGCCGGGCTTGATGTTCATCTTGGCGGCGATATGGGCCTTCTTGTCGAGCTGGGCCTGTTCGAGGCTGGCGTCCACATCGCGGTAGTAGCCCATGGTGTATTGCCGGTCCTCGTCGAGGAACAGCTCATAGAGGCGGCGGGTGAGGTTGTAGGTGTGCTCGGCGTTCTTGCGGGCCTTGCTGCGCAGGTTGATGCTGTCGACCTTCGCCAGCAGCTTCTGCGCGGCCATCCGCAGCGGCCCGCGGGCCTGCAGCGGGCGATCGCCCAGCCGTCGCGCGTTCATGGTGACGAACAGCACCATATCGCGGATGTCGTGCGGCTCCTCGATGTCGAGCCAGCCCCACATATAGGCCTCGCCCGCGCCGACTTGCGGGTAGCGGGCGATGTGGTGCGATGCCTTGCGACTGTTAAGTCGGATGCGGATCGGGCCACGCTCGTCCATCCCTTCGGGCCCGGGGCCGTAGGTGTAGACCTTGCCGTCATGGTCGGTGACCACGAATTGTCCGGTGCGGATGACCTGGCGCAGGAATTTGTCTAGTAACCACATGAGTGCGCAACTTATGGTGCCGCGCGCCAAGGGCAAGTGAAATCGCGTTGCCCGTGCACTCAGCGCAGGACCGCATAGAGCTCCCACACGCCCAGCGCAATAACAGCCCGGCGGCGATCATCCGGGTAACGTTGAGCGAGACGCGGGCCAGCAGCCGTTCGCCCAGCAGCACGGCCGGCGCGTTGGCGATCATCATGCCCAGCGTGGTGCCGGCAGCGACGATCGCAACATTGCGGAACTGCGCACCCAGCGCCACGGTGGCGACCTGGGTCTTGTCGCCGATCTCGACGAGGAAAAAGGCAACCAGCGTGGTCAGGAACGCGCTGCCGCGATGCTGGACCTCCATGTCGTCGTCGATTGTGTCGGGGATCAGCGTCCACAGGCCCATGACAATGAAGCCCACCGCCACGGCGACGCGGAAGGGATGCGAATCGAGCAGGCCGGTGACCTGCTGGCCGACGAAGGCGGCAATCGCGTGATTGGCGATGGTTGCCACGAAGATACCGAGCAGGATCGGCACCGGCTGGCGCAGCCGGGCGGACAGCAGCAGGGCGAGCAGCATGGTCTTGTCGCCGATTTCGGCGAAGGCGACGACGGCAGTGGAGGTGAGGAAAGCTTCGAGCATTCGGGCGCGCTTAGCGGCTCATGTCCCGGCATACCACTGGTAACCGGAGCGATCTTCCCAATAACCGCCTTTGCCGCCCCGGATCAGATCGAGGCTGGCGACTGCTTCGATCCCTGTCAGATATTTCGCCTGCTTGTAGCCCAGCTGCCGCTCCACCCGCAGCCGCAGCGGCGCGCCGTTCCTGACCGGCAGCGGCTGGCCGTTGAGGGCATGGGCGATGATTGTCTGCGGATGGAGGGCATCGATCAGGTCGATGCTCTCATAATAGGGCGCGCCGTCCAGCGTATCGGCGCAGTGGAACACCAGATAGCGCGCCTCCGGTTTCAGGCGAACAAGATCGAGCAGGGTGGACAGTTGGGGCCCGGTCCACTGGCCGATCGCGCTCCACCCCTCAACACAATCGTGGCGGGTGATCTGGGTCCGTTGCGGCAGGTCCTTCAACTGCGCCAGCGAGAGCGTCAGCGGATATTCGACCAGGCCGGTCACTGCCAGCCGCCAGCCCACGAACTGGCTGGCGACATGCACCCTGTAGGCTTTGCCCGCCACTTCTGTGCTACCGTTGCCGCGGAAGAAGGGCGAGATATCGGCGGGCGAAAATTCGCGCGCGAGGGCTGTGCGGCGACCGAGCACTTCGTGGAGGCTGCGGTTCCAGCCTTCCACTGCCCCCAGCAAGGAAGTGCCCGTCCCGCTCTGTGCCAGCTTGCTGCATCCGCCCGCCAGCATCGCTGCCAGCCCCGCCAGAAGACTGCGCCGCTTCATGCTCCGCCCCCGGTAATCATGTCGCGCAATTGCCGGACCGGGCCGGACAGCAGCACCAGCGCGATGTGCAGCAGGAGGAAGCCGAACAGGCTCCAGGCGATCAGGAAGTGGAAGGAGCGGGCGCTCTGCCTTCCGCCGAACAGATCCACCAGCCAGGGCCAGTTCGCGTCCATGCCCGGACCCATGGCGAGGCCGGTGGCGATCATCAGCGGGAGGGCGATGAAGATGACGAGGCCATAGGCCAGCTTCTGGAGGAAATTGAACTTCGTCTCCTCATGCGCGAAGTCGAGTCGCAGGTGCTTGGCCACATCCGCGCGGATCGCGCTCCACCGCCATTCGGCCAGTCGCGTCACCAGATCGCGCCGGAAATGGCCGTTGACCAGGGCAGCGAGCATGAACAGCAGCAGCCCAAAAGCGAAGGGCCAGGCGAAGGCGAGGTGCCACAGCCGGGCTTCGGCCAGGCTGTAATGGCCCGGCACCGTCATCCAGCCGGGAAAGCGCGGCAGGAACAGCCAGGCCTGCTCCGGCGCAAAGCCCCAGTGGCCCCAATAAAGCCGGGGATGAGCGTTCGAAATGTTGAGGCCGGACATGAACAGCGCGGCAAGGCACACAAGGTTGAGCCAGTGCCACAGGCGGGTGGTGAGTGCGTGCCGCTTCATGCAGGCGTCCCTTCGCGGGCAAGGTAAATCACGTCGCGATCCTGTGCCAGCAGATGCTGGCCACTGTCCACATAGACCATGCCGCCGCTGGCCAGCCAGCCTTCCGCCAGGAAATGCGCGGCATCCGCCACTTCTTCCGGCCCGGTCATCCGGCCCAGCAGATTGAGCCTGTGGGAGAGTTCGGCCTCTTCCTCCGTCTGATCATGGCTGGGCAGGATCGCGCCGGGGGCAAGGCCATAGACCCGGTCGGCCGGATCGTCCGCCGCCATCGCCTGCATCGGCACGGTGGCGGCCAGCGCGTGCTTGCTCATGGTGTAGGAGAAGAAATCGGGATTGGGATTTGCCAGCTTCTGGTCGAGCACCTCGATCACCCGCCGTCCCCCGTTTGCACGGGCGAGCCGCAGGAATGCCTGCGCCATCCGCGCCGGGGTTTCCGCATTGACCCGCATCGCTTCGGCATGGACCGCAGGGTCGAGCGCGTGGACGCTGTCATGCCCGAACACCGAAGCCGAATTGACCAGCGCCCGCCAGTCCTCCAGCCGGGCGGCGAGATGTTCGATCATCGCCAGCGCGGCATCGCTGTCAGCCAGGTCGCAGCGGATCGTCTCGGCTGAAGGCAGGGTGGTGGCCAGCGCTTCCGCTTCCGCGCCCGAGCGGTTGTGATGCAGTACCACATGCCAGCCCGCCCCGGCAAAGCGACGGGCGATGGCCGCGCCGATCCGCTTGGCCCCGCCGGTGATGAGCACCGCCGGGCGGCTCATCTGCGCAGCCAAGGTTGACACAGTTGACACAGTTCAGGGAAAATTTCCGGATTGGCCCCTGTGGAGGCGGAAAAGCGCGGGAAATGGGCGTTTTCGGGAGAATGGAACGGGCCGGTCATATGTCCGGGTTTGGAGCATAAGCCGGCCCTGTAGGAAAGCGCAAAGTGCGGACTCCGGGCGGTTCGCCTTGTTAGTTCAGCGGCACTGGAGATCGCCCCGGTCGATTGCCCGGCCCAGCAATCCACCGCCGACCGCGCCGATGATGGTGCCGAGGGTCTTGTCGCCATGGCCAGCGACCTCGTTGCCGATCAGTCCGCCAACAGCAGCACCGATCAGCAGGCCGGTGGTGCCGTTGTCGCGACGGCAATAATAGCGGCCGTCATGGCCGACCCAGATCCGGTCTGAACGGGTGATCACGCGCGGGTGGATATAGCGGCCGTGCCTGTCATAGATCTCGCTGTCATGCGCCCGGCGGCCATGGGCGGGGGCCCAGTGCGGCGGATCTGCCAGGGCCGGAACGGCCTGCAAAGCGACGGTCGCGAGAGTCGCGGCGATCAGGAGCTTGCGCATGGGTCTTGCCTTTCTGATGTTTTCGATCAGCCAAGGCTACGCCCCGCGCCTGAACCGCAAATGACCCGGAAAGGCGAACGGAGCGGCAATTGCGCTCAGCCGAGCGCGGCCTGCTTTTCGTCGGCCAGCCGGTCCAGTTCGGCGCGGCTCATCTTTTCCGCCTTGGTCTTCAGCTGGCCGCAGGCGGCGTCGATATCGCGTCCGCGCGGTGTGCGAATTGGCGCGCTGATGCCGGCTTCGAAGATCAGGCTGGAAAAACGCGCGATCCGTTCCGGGCTGGAGCATTCATAGATCGCGCCGGGCCAGGGGTTGAACGGGATGAGATTGACCTTGGCCGGCAGCTTGTAGCGCTTGATCAGGCGGATCAGCTCGCGCGCGTCATCGTCACTGTCGTTCTTGTCTTTCAGCATGACATATTCGAACGTGATCCGCCGGGCGTTGGACGCGCCGGGATAGGCGGCGCAGGCTTCCAGCAGTTCCTCGATCCCGTATTTCCGGTTGATCGGCACGATCTCGTCGCGCACTTCCTTGGTCACGGCGTGGAGCGAAACGGCGAGGTTCACGCCGATCTCCGCCCCGGCGCGGGCGATCATCGGCACAACGCCGCTGGTGGACAGGGTGATCCGGCGGCGCGACAGGGCGAGGCCGTCGCCATCCATCACCAGCTTCAACGCATCGCGGACATTGTCGAAATTATACAGCGGCTCGCCCATGCCCATCATCACGATGTTGGTCAGCAGGCGGCCATCGGCAGTGTATTCGGCCTCATCCTCGTCTTCCGCCACGTCCATCCGGCCCTTCGGCCATTCGCCCAGCGCATCGCGGGCCAGCATCACTTGCCCGACGATCTCGCCGGAGGTGAGATTGCGGACCAGCCGCATCGTGCCGGTGTGGCAGAAGCGGCAGTTGAGCGTGCAGCCGACCTGGCTTGATACGCACAGCGTGCCGCGATCCGCATCGGGGATGAACACCATCTCGAAATCATGGCCATCGGCCGTGCGTAGCAGCCATTTGCGGGTGCCGTCGGTGGAATGCTGCGCTTCGACGATGTCGGGGCGGCCGATGACGAAGCGGTCTGCCAGCCATGGGCGCATGGTCTTGGCGATATCGGTCATCGCCTCGAACTCGGTCACTCCGCGATGGTAGAGCCAGTGGAACACCTGCTTGGCCCGCAGCTTCGCCTGCCTGGCGTCCAGCCCGGCGGTTTCGAACAGCTCGGCGATCTGCTTTTTGGGCAGACCGATCAGGTCGACGCGGCCATCGGCGCGCGGCGTGACGTCACGCGGGACGGGAACCGGGTCGAAATGTCCCGGGATCGGCATGAGTTCGGAAGCGGTCATAGAGGTCGCGCATATAGGCGCGCGATGCGGATTTATCCAGTTACTCGCTGTAGAGCCAGCCAGCCACCGAATAGCGCGGGAAGGGTGCAAGCTGCGAAACCTGCGAAACGCTATGCTGCTGGGGCACCTTGAGCATGTGCATGGCGTTGAAGCGCGGGGTCAGCGCGCGCCAGATATCGCCCTGTTCATCGTGGAACATCAACAAACCGCCCCAATTGGCCACCCAGCGCTCGGACAGGTAGAAGATCACGGCGGCAATGCGGTTCTTGTCATGTGCCATATCGCTGTGCAGCCCGCAGAAATCGCCCTGATTGTAGCGGGTGGCGTCGGCCTTGTAATAGCGGATTTCGGGTTCCCCGGTGATCCGGCGCAAGATGGCGATGTTGCGCTCCTGGTTGATGGTTTCCACCAGCCGGTCGATCAGCAACCCGCGCCTGAGGCGTTCCTCGCCCGATTCGGCGATACGGATGGCATCATGGAGGAAGAAGAAGCCGTCATCCGGCCCGATCAGGGCGAACCGCTCGATTGCCGTGCGTTGCGCCGGGCTGAGCCGGGCGAGCTCCTCGGCGTGGATATGCCGCTCGGTCCCGCCTTGATGGAAACTGCGGTTCCACAAGGATGTTGTCGAAAGCTCGTGGTTGAGCGCCTGCGCCGATGCCGGCGGCAGGGCGTTCTCGACGCGCAGATGGCCTTCGCGTTTCAGCCGCGCCGCCAGATCGGGCAGGTCCCTGTCGGCAATGGCGAGGTCGAAGGACAGGTCGGCGGCGGCTTCGGTCACGGATTGCTCCTTGCGCAGCCCACGGTGGCGGCGTCCATGGCAGTGGCGGCGCCTTCCAGGTCGTAGGTGTTGGCGAAGCGCTTGCCCTGCGCATCGATTGCGCTGACCGTCATCGATCCGGCCGAACGCATCGCCGCGATCACGCCTGCGTCCATCCGTTTGTCCTGCGCCCAGGCATCGCCGCCACCGCCGGTAAGGGCAAAGAGCTGCCCGCTGATCACCAGTGTGATCGGCCGGGCAGCAGCGATCCGGCGCGACAGGCGCAAGTGGAGCTGGTTGCGCAATTGCCGCGTAGGCCAGGTGCCGACGCTGGCATAGGGCTGGTAATCGCGCGCAAGAGTGCTCGGTTCGGCCATGGCGATGGCATAGCAGCGCGGGACGTCGGGATCACGAAAAACCCCCCAGCTGCCGAAAACGCCGAGACTTTCGCGCGCGGCGAGTGGGGTGGCGAGGGCTGTCATCGTGCCCAGAGCCAGACAAAGGGCTACCTTCCTAGCCATAGGCGATCGCCACCACTTCCCACTGCTTTTCCCCGCCAGGCAGGTGGACGGTGCGCAGATCGCCCACCGCCGCGCCGCGCAGCGCACGGGCGATCGGGGCGCTCCAGCCGATCAGGCCAGTGGTGGCGTCCTGCTCGTCATCCCCGACCAAGGTGAGGATGCGTTCGTTGTCGTTCTCATCGGCGATGGTCACAGTCGCGCCGAACCAGGCGCGGCCCCGGTCCGGCTGCTGGGCCGGGTCGATCACCCGGGCCTTCTTCATCCGGCGGGCGAGGTGGGCCAGTTCGCGGTCGATCTCGCGCATCCGCTTGCGGCCATAGATGTAATCGCCGTTCTCGCTGCGGTCGCCATTGCCGGCGGCCCAGCTCACAATCTCGACGACCCGCGGCCGTTCCTGGCCCAGCAACTGGTCATAGCGCGCCTTCAGCGCGACCAGCCCGGCCGGAGTGATCGGATTGCCTTCCATGGTCAGCGCGCGCTCTGGATACCGATGAAGCGGCTGAGCGGGCGCGGCTTGCCATAGGGAGTCTTGTCCGGGTGCATCTGTTCATAGACTGCCGCGTTTTCCAGCACGCGCTGGACGTAGTTGCGGGTCTCGTAGATCGGGATTCGTTCCAGCCATTCGATCCAGTCGATCCCGCCACTGCGCGGATCGCCATTATAGGCCAGCCACTTGTTCACATTGCCAGGCCCGGCGTTGTAGGCTGCCACCGCCAGCGGATAGCTGCCGTTGTAATAGGACAGCATCCGCGCGAAATAGCCATCGCCGAGCTGCATGTTGTAGTCGGCATCGTCGATCAGCGCGGGGAGGGCAAAGTTCAGCCCCATCCGCCCGGCCTGCTCGCGCGCGGTGCCCGGCATCAGCTGCATCAGCCCGCGCGCACCGGCATGCGACATGGCGTTCTGGGCGAACTGGCTTTCCTGCCGGGTGATGGCGTGGACCATGGTCCAGTCGGTGCCCTGCGGCACCGGCAGGGTCGGAAAGGAAATCGCCTCGAAATTGGGATAGCCCTTGGACTGCGCTTCTTCGCCCAGGATCACGGCAAGATCGCGGCGGCCCAGTTCCTGCGCATATTGCGCCACCAGCATGTGGTCGCTGGCGCTGCTGGCCTGGTTGGCGATTTCCTTGAAGAAGCGGATCGAGATGGTCCAGCGCGCACTGCGGGCCGCTTCGCGCACGGCGGCGGTGAGCGGGCGGGAATAAAAGGCCGCACGTTCCGCCGGGGTCGGGACCACGTCTGGGCGGCTTGTCAGATTCGGAACGGGCAAGCCCAGCCGCTCCAGCGCGAGCAAGCCATAGAACTGGTCGGGATAGGCCGCCGCCATTTCGAAATAGCGCCGCCCGCCCGCCTTGTCGCCCGCCCGCTCGCTCGCCAGCCCGGCCCAGTAGAAGCCCTTGGAGCGGGTCTGCCCGGTCTGCGCGGCGGCGCCATAGCGGTAGAACAGCGGCGCGGCGGAGGCCGGTTCGTTCAGCTGCCACAGCGCCCTGGTTCCGGCCAGCCACATCAGCGAGGTGTAATCATCGCGCAGGCCGAAGCCGTAATTGCGGATGTCGGCCCCGGCCGGGAAGGCATCATCGATCGAGGCGGCGATCCGCTGGGCCGAACGGGCATCGCTGTTGCGGGCAGTGACCAGCAGTTCCTCCACCCACGCCGCCGGGTCGAGCGGCAGGCGGGTGAGCGGCGGGCGGGTGGCCAGCAGGCTGGCGGCGGCCGGGGTCTGCCCGCTCTTGCGCAACTGGCGGGCGATGTTGAACAGATAGCCGGGATCGCCCTTGGCGCTGTCGGGCACCACGATCCCCAATGCCGCCGGATTTCCGCCCTGCACGGCGGAAAGGCGGGCCATGAACACTTGCCGGGCTTCTGGCGACACGAAGCTGAACTGGCGGGTTGCCGCCACCGAATCGCGGTCCCAAAGCAGCGCGTCCATCCGCGCGTCCTGATCCTGCTGGCTGAAGCTTCCGCCGAACAGGGAATTGACCGTCACTTCGCTTGCCGCGCCTATCTTGCCGCCGCGCCATGCTGCGCGAGCCGTTTCCAGCGCTTCGGGCCGGTTGAGCGCAGCCAGCGCCAGCGCATAGCGCGCCCGGGCCGGGTTGGTCAGCGGCGGGAAACGATCGAAAAAGGCCGTGATCCGGGATGGCTCGACCGCTTCCTGTTCCAGCCGCCCTTCGGCATAGCCGCGCAGCTTGCCTTCATCCGGCAGGCCCGGATAGCTCAGCACGAAGCCCGAATAATCGGCAAAGCCGAAGCCGGGTGATGCGGTCAGCATTTCCCAGCGTTGCAGCGCGTTGACCATCAGGCCCGGCCCGTTCGCCAGCTGCGATGCCCGCGCGATGTCCCACTGCGTGTCGTCCTGCGCTTCGCCCAGCGCCGGGGCCGGCGCGGATGCCGACAGCAGCGGGGCGAACAGCAGCGCAACAAGGGAAGTGCGGACCATGCTGGACATTGAGGGTAAAGGCTCCTTATCAGGCGCTGAACGAATTTCCCCGGACCGGCGATACGGTACATATGTGTGCCGTATCGTTGGAGATGGGGCAACAGCAGGGAAGTTGCAAATGGCCTCCGGGCAGAAAATTACTGGCGGGCAGATTTTTTCCGGATCGATCCCGGCCCTCGTCACCCCGTTCCGCGACGGCAGGATCGATGAAGCGGCATTCCGGCGGCTGGTCGACTGGCAGATCGAAAGCGGCAGCAAGGCGCTGGTCCCCTGCGGCACGACGGGCGAGGCATCGACCCTGACCAATGACGAGCATCACCGCGTGATCCAGATCTGCGTCGAACAGACCGCCGGGCGCGTGCCGGTGATTGCCGGTTGCGGGTCCAACGACACCATGACCGCGCTGATGCACATGCGCCAGTCGAAGGACTTCGGGGCCGATGCGGCGCTGGTGGTCGCGCCCTATTACAACAAGCCGAGCCAGGCCGGGCTGTTCGCCCATTACTCCTACCTGGCGGAGCACGGTGAACTGCCAATCATCCTTTACAACGTACCCGGCCGGACAGTGACCGATCTTGCCCCCGAGACGGTGTGCGAACTGGCCCGGCGCTATCCCGAACAGATCGTCGGCATCAAGGACGCCAGCGGAGACCTCGCGCGGGTGGGCGAACACCGCATGGGCATCGACCACCCGTTCTGCCAGCTTTCGGGCGACGACGCTCTCGCCCTGCCGGCCTACGCCGCCGGGGCGGTCGGCTGCATTTCCGTCACCGCCAATGTCGCGCCCGCGCTGTGTGCGCAGTTCCAGCAAGCCTGCGCCGAAGGCGACCTTGCCCTTGCGCGGCAGCTTAACGATCGGCTCTATCCGCTGCATGACGCGATGTTTTCCGATTCCTCGCCCGGCCCGGTCAAATATGCGCTGAGCCGGGTGGTGGATTACATCACCGACGAAGTGCGCCTGCCGCTGGTCCCCTGTTCAGACGCCGCACGCGCCAGTGTGGACGCGGCGTTGGTGCGGGCCGGGCTGGCCTGACGCTACTGGGCCGGGTTGTACTTCTGGACGAAGCCCATTGTCGCTTCCAGCATCTGCTTGCGAGTGTCGGCGCTCGACAGCCAGTGGTCCTCGGCCTTGAGCACGACCAGTTCATAGGGCTTGCCGGCCGCGCGCAGCGCATCGACCATCACTTCGCTCTGGTGGAATGGCACCACTGTATCGTCCTTGCCATGGATCAGCAGGATCGGGGCGTCCGCCCTGGCGGCGAAGCGGCGGGGTGAGACTGCGGCGAAGCCAGCGCGATCACCGAGACTTTCCAGCAAGGAACGCTTGACCATGCGGTTTTCGCCGCTTTCCCGGAAATCGTCGCGATACATCAGTTCAAGGTCGCTGACCCCTGCCACGGCCACGGCGCAACGGTAAAGCCCGTTCTGGAGAGTTACTCCGGCCAGCGCGGCATAGCCGCCATAGCTGGCGCCAACGATGCAGGCGCGCTTCGGATCGACGATGCCCTGCTTTGCCAGTTCAGCAAGGCCATCGGATATGTCGCTTTGCATCTTGCGGCCCCATTGCCCGTAACCGGCCCGCCGGAATGCGCCGTCGCGATTGGTCGAACCGCGAAAATTGGGCTGGAACACCGCATAGCCGCGCGAGGCAAAGGCCTGTTCCCACCAATCGAACGCGGCTTCGTCATGCGCTTCCGGACCGCCGTGGGGCAGCAGGATCACCGGCAGGTTTTTCGCTTCCTTGCCGGGGGGCAGGGTGAGGATGCCGTCCATTTCCAGCCCGTCGGACGCCTTGTAGGCGACGGTCGCGATCGGGCCGACCTGTTCGGGCGCGATTGCCGGGCGTTCATAGCCGACCGCATCGGCCTTCATCTGCTTCATGTCGACGCGGAACCAGGTGCCGCTGTCCTCATTGCCGCTGGTTCTGACGAGCAGGTGTGAGAAATCAGGCGTCCATTCGATCAGTTCCACGTTGAGTCTCGAGAAGGCCCGGTAGATCTTGCTTACGGCCTGCTGGTTGGTGGGATTGAACAGCACTGGCTTGGGCGGGGCGCCTTCCTCCAGATAGCCCAGCAGGCGGCTGTTGGTGTGATCGATATAGCTGCGGCGCATATCGACATCGGGGTAGGCTTCAGTGACCGGCCCGCCGGCCAGCGGCACCTGATGCCATTTGTAAGCGCCGTCCGCATTGTCTTCCTCGCCATAGATTACGCTGGTGCCGTCCGGCCCGAAACAAACCAGATCGATATCGCCTTCCGGATCGGTTCCGGCGGCGATGATTTTGTCGTCGCCATTGAGCAACTGCCATTTGCCGGTGGCGGAAGTGACGTCCAGCGTCGCACCGACGGCGCCCGCGCCATCGACCAGCCAGTCGCGATAATGGCCATCAGCGGCGCGGTGCGCGATTTGCCTCACCGAATTCCTGGCCATGTCGACAGCGAACAGCGCAGGCTTCCCGTTCATCAGTTCGCTTCTGCCATAGGCGTTGGTGTCATAGATATAACCACCGAAATATCCCATCCACCGGCCGCCGATCTGGCGCAGGCCGTGCGAGCCCGCGATGGCGTCGGCGATAGACGAGTTGTGATCGAAAACACGCTCGATCTCGCCCTCGCCCAGCGGGATGATGACCGCGCCGGACAGCTCGGTCTTGTCGGCGGTATATTCCATGCCCAGGTCCTGGGTCTTGCGGTTGACCATCAGCAAGGTGTCTTCCCCGACCCACTGAATTGAATCGATCTTCATGTCTTCCAGCGGGATCGCCTTGCGCAATTTGCCGTCAGCGTCGAGCGCCAGCAGGTTGCGCTTGCCATTGACGCTGGCCACCATCGCCAGCCCTTTGCCGCTGGGTGATATGCCGGCATCCTCCAGCGCCGGGAGATCGCCATAGGCGTCCAGCGGCGGCGGGTCGGCGGCCAGCGCGGTGGCGGGCTCAAGCATGAGCAAGGCAAGCGCGACACCCCAATGTCCTGGCCGTTTCATGCCCATCAATCCCCCCGACGCATCAAGCCGCGAAACTTGCAGGAATTTCCGGCAAGGGCAAGCCGCCGGTGGGCCGGGCACAAGGGACCGGGCTTGAAATGCCCCGAAACCCGGCCCAGACTGACGACAAGCTATAAGGAGAGGATCAATGAGCGCACTTTTCGGCACCAACCTGTTTCATATCGCCCATGTCGGCACCGATCTCGACGCGATGGTGGACAACATGCTGCAATCGGGCATCGGCCCGTGGTTCTATGCACGCGATCTCAATCTCAATTCGCGTTATCGCGGAGAACAGCACGATCTGGTGATTTCGGTGGCCTTCGGCTTTACCGGCCATCTGATGTTCGAACTGGTGGTGCAGGACAATGACGTGCCATCCAGCTTCAGCGAATATCTCGACCGTCGGCCCGAGGGCGGCCTGCACCACATCGCCTGGATGAGCGACGATCTTGAAGCCAGCATCGCCGCTGCCGAAGCGAAATCAGGCAAGAAGCTGGTCAAGGTGCAGGAATTCCTGATGGCCGATGGCAATCCCAGCGAGATCTACATGGAAACCGAAGGCGCCACCGACCCGATCCTGATGCAGATCGTGCTGCCCAGCCCGTGGGACGACGCCTTCGCCAAGGTGCGCGACATAGCCGCCACCTGGGATGGCAGCGAGCCGCGCCGCAACATGTTCGATCTTTTGCCGGACAGCCTGATGGCGGCACTGGCGGACGGCCACCCGGCCTGATGGCCTGCCCGGCCGGGTTCGCCTGAACCTGGCCGGGCGCGTTTCACCTCAGACCAGAATCTTCGCCAGCCGTTCCAGCGTGTCGATATCCGGCACGGGCGATTCGCCCAGCAGCTGGATGCAGACATGATCCGCGCCATTGGCCATGTGGGCATCGACCCGCGCCTTGATCGCGGCATCGTCGCCCCAGGCAATCATCGCGTCGATGAAGGCATCCGAACCGCCATCGGCGAAATCGGCATCGCCGAAGCCCAGCCGCCGCCAGTTGTTCGAGTAGTTCGGCAGGCCCATGTAGAGCGCCAGCGAGGCGCGGGCGATGGCGCGGGCCTTCACCGGATCGGTTTCGGCCACCACCATCTGTTCCACGCACAGCAGCTTGTCCGGGCCGATGGCGTCGCGCGCTATCTTGGTGTGTTCGGGCGTGACGTTGTAGGGATGGGCGCCATCGGCCATGTCGCGCGACAGTTCTAGCATCTTCGGCCCCAGCGCGGCGAGCAGCGTCAGCGGCTTTTCCGGCGGGGGCGGGGCGGTGAAGTCGACCGCCTGCATAGTTTCGAGATAGGCCCGCATCGTTGCCACCGGCTTGCCATATTCATGCCCGCGCGCGCCCTTGACGAAGGGCTTGTGCGAGACGCCGAGGCCGAGCAGGAAGCGCCCGCCGGACTGTTCGTTCAACCCGTATTGTGCGCCCACCATCGCCATGGGATCGCGCGCATAGATGCTGGCGATGCCGGTTGCGACCACCAGCTTCGAAGTGTTGGCCAGCAGCCAGCCGCAACTGACCAGCGTGTTGCGGCCCCAGGCTTCCGGGATCCACAGCGCCGAATAGCCAGCGGCCTCGAGCCGCTGCGCGAAGGTGGCCATCTGTGGCGCGGTCATTCCGTCCATGAAGGCCCAGACGCCGATTTTTCCCAGTTTCATGATTTCTCTCCCATTGATGCCGCCCGGCTATGCCTGCCGTGCGGGCGGCTAGTCAAACGGCTTGATCTGGTTGTTGTCGGCAATCATCCAGCCCGGCTCGACCGGGGCGGAGAAAAACAGTTCAACCAGTGTCTCGCTGATCTTCCAGCCATCGCCCACGCGCCGGTAGCGTTCCTTGAACCGTCCGGCGACCAGCAGGCTCTTGCCATCGCCTCCATAGCGCGCATCGAGATAGGACACCCCTTCCGCTTCGTCGCCGCGGACTTCAACCATGTGGTTATGGATGAACTGCTTGACGATATCGACATTGTCCGGGAGCGTCCGGTAGAACCGGTCGATCGCCTCCTTGCCGATGACATCGACAACCGGTGGAATCGCGACATGCGCGTCCTCGGTATAGAGATCGACGACCCCGCCCCATTCACCTTCGTTGATGCAATAATGATAGCGCATCCGAAGGTCGCGGATCGCCTCGATATCTTCCAGCAGGCGCAACCGGCGGTCGAGGCTTTCTAGGTTCAATGCGGACATCTCTGTTTCTCCCGTTCCCTGCCTTGCTGCCACGAAATCACCAATGCGGGTAGGGGACTTTCGCTTGGCCTTGCGAACGCCTACATGCCCGCCACCATGGCCCGCCCGAAACCCGCAACCTTCGACAAGAAGAAGATCGTCGCCGAGAACCGGCGCGCGCGCTTCGACTATTTCATCGAGGACACCTACGAGGCGGGCGTTGCCCTGACCGGCACCGAAGTGAAATCGCTGCGTTTCGGCGAAGGCTCGATTGCCGAATCCTATGCCGAGGTGCGCGGTGGCGAGGTGTGGCTGGTCAACGCCAATATCCCCGAGTTCAGCCACGGCAACCGCTTCAACCACATACCCAAGCGCCCCCGCAAGCTGCTGCTGAACGCGCGCGAGATCGACCGGATGACCGGCGCGGTGGAGCGCAAGGGCATGACGCTGGTTCCGCTGTGCGTCTATTTCAACGCGCGCGGCCGGGCGAAGGTCGAACTGGCGCTGGCCAAGGGCAAGAATGTTGCCGACAAGCGGGCCACCACCAAGGACCGCGAATGGAAGCGCGACAAGGCCCGGATCATGCGCGACCGGGGCTGATGGGGCCGCGATCAGCCCGCCCGTGTGACCCGCCTTGTAATCTGCGCATACTGCCCAATTTCCCCTTGCCCAATTGCGCGGCCTGTCCGAAGGGCCGTGTTCAGCGTTCGTTCGTGATGGCCCGGCTAGGCAGCGCGTCTGGTCTCGGTCATCATGGCGGGCCCACATGAGGAAAGTGACTGCTACGCCGTGATGTCCGACCTGCCCCCCTGGCTCAGGCGCCTGATGCCGACGCATGAGCAGCTCGAAAAGAGCAGGCTGGTGCGTCCGTTCCTGCGTCGGCCAGAACTGTGGCGCTTTACCCGCAGGTCCGTGCCGCGCGGGGTTGCGGTCGGGCTGCTGGTCGGCATCTTTGCCTTGATTCCCGGCATCCAGGCGGTCGGCGCGGCGATGCTGTGCGTGCCCAGCCGGGGCAATATCCCGCTGGCCGTGGCCGCCACCTTCCTCAGCAATCCGGCGACCACCCCCTTCATCCTGCTGGCATCGCTTTATATTGGCAACCAGCTGGGCTTCCATGCCGATATCGCGACGCTGGAAGCGCTCTACAGCCATGGCGCGAGCCTGTCCGAATGGCTGGGCTGGCTGGAGTCCGACGCGGCACCGGCATTGCTGCTGGGCCTGTTCGTCATATCCACGGTCTGCGCTGCGGTGGGCTATGTCGTCTCCTCCTACCTCTGGCGCGGCATGGTTGCGCGGAAGCGTCGCCAGCGGGCTGGCCGCGGGAACGGGCCCAGCCTCGCCGAATGAGCCCGCTGAGCGACAGCGCGCCGCGTGCGGGCGGCAGGCTTGATGTCGCCATGGTCGCGCTTGCCTTGCTGGCCAGCCTTGCCCTGATCTGGCTCGTGACCGGAGAAGCCGTGGCCGTGGCTGCCTTTGCCGCCGGTCTGGTCGGGCTTGGCGCGCTGGTGCTGGTGCTTTGCCGCGGTCGCCCCGCTGCTGCCGAACAGGAAGCCAGCCTGCCCGACTGGACCGTGACGGCCGCCGCGATCACGCTGGAAGATGTCGGGCTTGCCATCACGGATCGGGCCAATCGGCTGGTTTGCGCCAATCCTGCCTATGAACGATGGTTCGGTGCGGTGCAGGCCCCGCTTTCGCTGCCACTCGCGCATGAGGCGCTGGGCGCGCTGAACGCCGCCGCGCGCGTGGCCTGGCGTGATGGGTCTGCCCGGATCGAGGAACTGACCGTCGAACAGGACCGCTGGCAGGTTGATGCCAGCCGGGCCGGACGGGCGGAGGATTACCTCGTCTGGCGGTTCACCGCGATCAGCCAGGGCGATCCCGCTTCCGACATGGCCGCCCAGATTGGCGGATCGCTTGGCGCGCTGCTTGGCCGGGCGGGTATCGATTCGGTGCTGGTCGGCCCGGAAGGCGCGATTCGCGCCGCCAGCGCGGGCTTTGCCCGCCGCGCGGCGGGCGATGCGGGCGCGACCATGGCCGGTCAGGATTTCGTCGGACTGCTGCGTTCGGACGACGCCGGACGAATCTACTTCGCGCGCGAAGGCCGCAAGGGTGCCCCGCAGACGCTGGTCCATGTCTCGCTGGCCGATCCGGCCGATCCCGACCCCGCTGCACCCGATGTCGCGCCTTCGCTGATGCTGCTGCTTGATGCCGGGGTCGGCATTGGCGGCGGGGTGGAACCGGTGGTCCAGGCCGGCGCGCCGCAGCTGGAGGCGCTGCTCGGGCAATTGCCGCTCGGCCTCGCCATGGCTGATCGCGACGGCCGCTTCCTGTTCGCCAACCCGGCTTTCCTGCGCGCGGCGGGGATCGAGAACGGCAAGCTGGCCCCCTATCCCGCCGATCTCGTCATCAAGGAAGACAAGGGCGCGCTTGTGGAAGCGGTCCGCCGGTTCGGGCAGGGCCCGGCCAGTTCGGGCGACATGGCGGTGCGGCTGCGCGCCAATCCGGACGAGCCGGTCTCGCTCGGGCTCGCCGGGGTGCGCGGGCTGGGCGATGCGGCGGTGCTGCTGAGCCTTGCTGACACCACCGAGGAAACCCGGCTCAAGCGGCAGGTCGCGCAGGCTACCAAGATGCAGGCGGTCGGCCAGCTGGCGGGCGGGGTGGCGCATGATTTCAACAACGTCCTGACCGCGATCATCGGCTATTGCGATCTGATGCTGCTGCGCCACACGCCGGGCGACAGCGATTATGACGATATCCAGCAGATCCGTGCCAATTCCAACCGCGCGGCCTCGCTCACCCGCCAGTTGCTGGCCTTCTCGCGCCAGCAGACGCTGCGGCCCGAAGTGCTGCAATTGCCCGATGTCGTCTCCGAAGTGTCGCAGCTTCTCAAGCGGCTGATGGGCGAGAAGATCGAGTTCAAGGTCAACCACGCCCGCGGCCTCGGCCCGGTCCGCGCCGATCCGCAGCAGCTGGAGCAGGTGATCGTAAACCTGGCGGTCAATGCGCGCGATGCGATGCTGGCCCGTGCGCGTCAGGGCGTGGGGGCCAGCGCCAGCGATGGCGGCTTCCGCCTGTCGCTCTCGACACGCCCGGTCAGCGCCGACCAGGTCCGCCGGATGAAGAGCGAGATCATCCCGATCGGGGATTACACCGCGCTGGTGGTGGAAGACACTGGTGGCGGCATTCCGCCGCAGTTCCTCGGAAAGATCTTCGAGCCGTTCTTCACCACCAAGGAAATGGGCCGGAGCGGTAGCATGGGGGGCACCGGGCTGGGGCTCTCGACCGTCTACGGCATCGTCAAGCAATCGGGCGGCTTCATTTTTGCCGATAATATCGCGAGCGAGGAAGGGCGGGTGCGGGGCGCGCGCTTCACCGTCTATCTGCCGGTCCACCATGGCGATGTCCCGAAGATTGTGGCCCGGGCCGAAACAGTCAGCGCCTGGTCGGGCGGGGGTCGGATCCTGCTGGTGGAGGACGAAGACATGGTCCGTGCGGTGGCTGAACGCGCCCTCGCGCGCCAGGGCTATACCATCACCACTGCCAGCGATGGCGAGGAAGGGCTGGAACTCGTCTGTGGCGGGGCGGAATTCGACCTGGTGGTCAGCGACGTGGTCATGCCCGGCATGGATGGCCCCGCCATGGCCCGCGAGATCCGGCAACGCGTGCCCGGCCTGCCGGTGCTGTTCATGTCCGGCTATGCCGAGGAGCAGCTCCGCGCCGAAATCGACATCGAGAACATGCATTTCATTCCCAAGCCCTTTTCGGTCCAGCAGATCGCCGACAAGGTGGCGGAGGTTCTGGCCGCGAGCGCCGGGTAACCATCGCCGACGCGGGGGAAGAAAAAAATTCGTTCCCCCCTTGTTCCTTGAGAACAAACCATATACACCGCACATCAGTTGACCTTTCCGGTCATCTCTTTAGGCAACTGGCGGAGGCCCTCATGGCTGCGAATTTGAAGATCGTGGATAAGGAAAACACCGTGGACCGTCAGAAGGCTCTCGAAGCCGCGCTCGCCCAGATCGATCGCGCCTTCGGCAAGGGTTCGGCAATGAAGCTCGGCTCGAAGGAAGCGATGCAGGTCGAAACGATCTCCACCGGTTCGCTCGGGCTCGATATCGCCCTTGGCGTAGGCGGCTTGCCGCGCGGGCGGGTGATCGAAATCTACGGCCCGGAAAGCTCGGGCAAGACCACGCTGGCGCTGCATGTCATCGCCGAAGCGCAAAAGGGCGGCGGCACCGCCGCGTTCATCGATGCAGAGCATGCGCTTGATCCGGTCTATGCCAGGAAGCTGGGCGTCGATATCAACGAACTGATCGTTTCGCAGCCCGATACCGGTGAACAGGCGCTGGAAATCGTCGATACGCTGGTCCGCTCCAACGCGATTGACGTGCTGGTGGTCGATTCGGTGGCCGCGCTGGTCCCCCGTGCCGAGATTGAGGGCGAGATGGGCGACAGCCATGTCGGCCTCCAGGCCCGGTTGATGAGCCAGAGCCTGCGCAAGCTGACCGGCTCGATCAGCCGCTCGCGCTGCATGGTGATTTTCATCAACCAGCTGCGCATGAAGATCGGCGTGATGTACGGCAATCCCGAAACCACCACCGGCGGCAATGCACTGAAGTTCTACGCTTCGGTCCGGCTCGACATCCGCCGCACCGGCCAGATCAAGGATCGTGACGATATCGTCGGCAACGCCACCCGCGTCAAAGTGGTCAAGAACAAGGTCGCCGCCCCCTTCAAGCAGGTCGAATTCGACATCATGTATGGCGAAGGCATCTCCAAGATCGGCGAAATTCTCGATCTCGGCGTCAAGGCCGGGCTGGTCGAGAAGTCGGGTGCCTGGTTCAGCTATGACAGCATCCGGATCGGCCAGGGCCGCGAAAACGCCAAGACCTTTCTCAAGGAAAACACCGAACTTTGCGACAAGCTGGAAGCTGCCATCCGCAGCCGCACCGACAAGGTCGCCGAGGAGATGATGGCGGGTCCGGACGCGGACGACGATATCTGATCCTCAAGCAGCGCGACGGTTTGGCGCGCCTGTGAAAACAGGGCCGGCACGGACACCCCACGGGGACCGCGCCGGCCTTTTTCATTGCACTTTCCACCGTATAGGCTGCAATTGGTCGCATTATGCTTGCCGATAGCGGGATGCAGGCTAGGCTAACGCCATGACCACCGGCAACGAATGGCAGGACAAGGTCGGCAAGGCCTGGGCGGAGAATTTCAGCCGCACGGACAGAGCCCTGTCAGGCCTGACCCAGCACCTGCTCGAGCGGCTTGCACCGATGCCGGGCGAGACGATAGTCGATATTGGCTGCGGGGCGGGTGAATTGTCGCTGGCGCTCGCCCGCGGGCGACCCACTGCTACGATTACCGGTGTCGATATTTCCGCTGATCTGGTCGATGCGGCCCGGCAGCGGGGACAGAACCTGCGCAATGCCAGCTTCCTGCTTGCCGATGCCGCCGTCTGGCGGCCGGACGGGGCACCGCTCGACCTGCTGGTGTCTCGCCACGGGGTGATGTTCTTCCCCGATCCCGTCATGGCCTTCGCCAATCTGCTGGGCGGGGCGGCCAAAGGTGCGAATCTGCTGTTTTCCTGCTTTCGTGATCCTGCCGCCAATCCCTGGGCGACCGAGCCGATGCGGTTGATGGAAATTCCGCCGTCCGCCGATCCGCTGGCACCGGGGCCTTTCGCCTTTGCTGATGACGAGCGGGTCCGTTCGATCCTGACCAAGGCGGGCTGGCGTGATATCGTGATCGATCCGGTCGATTTCGCCTTCGTGATGGGCATGGGTGACGATCCGGTGGCTGAAGCCCTTCAGTTCGTTTCCCGGATCGGTCCGGCCGCAACGGCCCTGCGAGGAATGGATGCTGTTACACGCGAAAATGCGCTGGGCCGATTGCAGGGCTGGTTTGCCCGGCACCGCTCCGGCAGTGGCCAGCAGGGCGGTATCGTCGCCTTTCCGGCGGCTGGTTGGCTGGTCAGTGCGCGCAAACCCGGTTGATCCACGGATTCCCACGTTCCAGCGCAGTTAATCCGCTTGTCGCGCGCGGGAGCCTCGCCTAACTGCACAGGCATGACTTCGACCAACGATATTCGCCGTTCGTTCCTCGATTACTTCGCGGCCAACGGGCATGAGGCCGTGCCCTCCGCGCCGCTGGTGCCCTATAATGATCCGACGCTGATGTTCGTCAACGCGGGCATGGTCCCGTTCAAGAACGTCTTTACCGGGCTCGAAACGCGCGCCGTCCCGCGCGCCACCAGTTCGCAGAAATGCGTCCGGGCCGGCGGCAAGCACAATGATCTCGACAATGTCGGCTATACCGCGCGGCATCATACCTTCTTTGAAATGCTGGGGAATTTCTCCTTCGGCGATTATTTCAAGGAACAGGCGATCCACCACGCCTGGACGCTGCTGACGAAGGAATGGGGCCTTCCCGCCGACAAGCTCACCGCCACCGTCTATCACACCGATGACGAGGCGTTCGACCTGTGGCGCAAGATCGCCGGCCTGCCGGTAGAACGGATCATCCGCATCCCGACGAGCGACAATTTCTGGTCGATGGGTGATACCGGCCCCTGCGGTCCGTGCAGCGAGATCTTCTACGATCACGGCGATCACATCCCCGGTGGCCCGCCCGGATCGCCGGACGAGGATGGTGATCGCTTCATCGAGATCTGGAACCTGGTGTTCATGCAGTTCGAACAGGCCGCCGATGGCAGCCGGACCGCGCTGCCCAAGCCCTCGATCGATACCGGCATGGGGCTGGAACGGATTTCGGCGGTGATGCAGGGCGTCCATGACAATTACGACACCGACACTTTCAAGGCGCTGATTTCAGCGTCGGAGAGCCTCACCGGTGTGAAGGCCGAAGGCGGCTCGCGCGCCAGCCACCGCGTGATTGCCGATCATCTGCGCTCCACCAGCTTCCTGCTGGCCGATGGCGTGCTGCCGTCCAACGAAGGGCGCGGCTATGTGCTGCGCAGGATCATGCGCCGTGCCATGCGCCATGCGCACCTGCTGGGCGCTAGCGTGCCCTTGATGCACCGCCTCGTCCCCGCGCTGGTGGGCGAGATGGGCCAGGCCTATCCGGAACTCGCCCGCGCGCAGGCGCTGATCGGCGAAGTGCTGGAGCGCGAGGAAACCAAGTTCCGCCAGACGTTGCACAACGGCCTTAAGCTGCTGGACGAAGCGACGGTCGAACTGGCCGAGGGCGGCGAATTGCCGGGCGAGACTGCTTTCAAGCTCTACGACACTTTCGGTTTTCCCTATGATCTGACCGAAGATGCCCTGCGCGCCCGCGGCATCGGGGTGGACCGGGCCGGGTTCGACGCCGCCATGGCCCGCCAGAAGGCCGCCGCCCGCGCTGCGTGGAAGGGCTCGGGCGATGCCGCTTCGGGCGAAGTGTGGTTCGACATTGCCGAACGCGAGGGTGCGAGCGAATTTACCGGCTATACCGCCACCAGCGGCGAAGGCCGGGTGGTCGCACTGCTGGTCGATGGCGCGGAAGTGGATGCGGCAAAGGCTGGGGCCGAGGTGGTGGTCCTCACCAACCAGACCCCGTTCTATGGCGAAAGCGGCGGCCAGACCGGCGATGCCGGGCGGATCAGCACCGCTGCCGGGCTCGCTATCGCGGTTTCCCACACATCCAAGCCGCTCGGCCGGCTCCACGCCCATCATGGCAAGGTCGAAAGCGGACGGATTGCCGTGGGCGATGCGGTGCAATTGCAGGTCGATACCACTCGCCGCGACTCGATCCGCGCCAACCATTCGGCCACACACCTGCTGCACGCCGCGCTGCGCAACCGGCTGGGTGGGCATGTGACGCAGAAGGGTTCGATGGTGGCCGAAGACCGGCTGCGCTTCGACTTCTCCCACCCCAAGGCCTTGAGCGAGGCGGATATCGCCGTGGTCGAGGCCGAGGTGAACGCGGAAATCCGCGCCAATGATCCGGTTGTGACCCGGCTGATGAGCCCGGAAGACGCGATCGAGGCGGGCGCGATGGCGCTGTTTGGCGAGAAATATGGCGACGAGGTGCGCGTGCTCAGCATGGGCCGGACCCATGGCAAGCCCTATTCGGTCGAACTGTGCGGCGGCACCCATGTCCGCGCGCTGGGCGATATCGGCCTGTTCCGGATTGTCGGCGAAAGCGCGGTGTCCTCTGGCGTCCGCCGGATCGAGGCGCTGACCGGCGAAGGCGCGCGGCAATGGCTGGTCGCGCGCGAGGATGCGCTCAAAGGCACGGCGAGCCTGCTGCGGACCACGCCCGACGAGGTCGAGACCCGCGTTGCCGCGCTGCTCGATGAGCGCAAGCGGCTCGAACGCGAGCTGGCCGAGGCGAAAAAGTCACTGGCCCTTGGCGGTGGCGGATCGGCGCAGGCTGGCCCTGCGATCGAGGAGATCGGTGGGGTGAAGTTCACAGCTCAGGTGCTCGAAGGTTTCGACCCCAAAGGACTGCGCGGGTTGGTCGATGAAGGCAAGAACGCGCTCGGCAGCGGGGTCAACACGGTGATTTCCGTGGTTGATGGCCGCGCCACCGTGGCAGTGGGCGTGACCGACGACCTTGTCGGCAAGCTCAATGCGGTCGATCTGGTCAAGCTGGCGGTCGAGGCGCTGGGCGGCAAGGGCGGCGGTGGCCGACCCGACATGGCGCAGGGCGGCGGGCCGGATGCCAGCAAGGCTGCCGATGCGGTGGCTGCGGTGAAGGCGGCGCTGGCGGGTTAGGCCTGCTCCCGCAGCGTTGCGCTTTTCAGCTTGGGCGCTTCGTCCAGTTCGCCCTCCTTCATGATCAGCGCGCGGAATTCGTCGCGCTTTTCGTGGATCGAAACGATCACCGGCCCCATCGGCACACCCAGATCGACCAGCACCGCTTCCGACAGCTGGAGCGAGCTTTCCAGTGTTTCCGGCACTGCCAGCGTCGCCCCGGCGCGATAGAGCGCGGCGGCGTGTTCGCCATCGCGGGCACGCGCGACGATGGTCAGGCCCGGATGGGCGGCGCGCGGCTTGCGGGTGAGCCGCTGGGCCAGGATCGGCTCGTCCATGGTCAGGATCACGGCCGGTGCCCGGTCCAGCCCGAGCCGGTCGAGCGCGTCGATCCGCCCGGCATTGCCGAAGGCGACATTGAAACCATCGCGCCGGGCGGCGGCGATCAGGTCTGCATCGGCATCGACGCCGATGTAGTGCTTGCCATGGGTGGTGAGCATTTCCGCCACCAGCCGGCCAACGCGGCCAAAGCCGATGATCACCACGCGCGGTTCGCCCGAGCATTCGGAACCCCGGTCGAGCGTCGGCGCAGGCTCCACCCGCCGCGCGATCATCCGCCCGAGCAGGGCCAGCAGCGGCGTGATGGTGAGGCCAATGGCGGTGACGATCTGCCAGAACTGCGCGGTCGAAGGCTGGATCAGCAAGGCCTGCGCGGCTGCGGCCAGCACGATCAGGGTGGTCTCCGAAGGGCTGGACATCAGGATGCCGGTCTCGGTCGCGGTGCCGCGCCGGGCTCCCATCATCCGTAGCAACAGGCCGGTGACCAGCGCCTTGAGCGTCAGCACCCCGACCACGGCAAGGGCGATGGCACCGAAATTGTCCCAGATCGCTTCGAGGTCGATCCCCATGCCCACGGTGAGCAGGAACACGCCCAGCGCCAGGCCTTTGAACGGTTCGGTGATCCCTTCGACTTCGCTGTGATATTCGGTTTCGGCGATCAGCAGCCCGGCCAGCAGCGCACCGACGATCGGCGAGAGGCCGACGGCGGAGGTGGCAAGGCTGGCGACGATCACCACCAGCAGGCTGGCGGCCAGGAACAGCTCCGGGTTCTTGGTCCGGGCCGCCTGCGCGAACAGCCGGGGCAGGGCGAGCCGCCCGATCACCATCATCGCTGCCACCACCAGGCCACCCAGCCAGAGCGTGTTCATCAGATCGTCGACCCGGTTGCCTTCGGCATAGGGCGCCATCGCGCCCAGCAGGAAGATGATCGGGACGATCGCGATATCCTCGAACAGCAGCATCGATAGCGCGGCGCGGCCGACCGGGGTCTGTGTGCCGGAAATCGGCAGAACCAGCGCGGTGGAAGAGAGGGCGAGGGCGAGGCCAAGCCCCAGTGCCCCGGTCCAGTACTGGCCCAACATGGTGAGGAAGGCGGTCAGCAGCGCCGCGATGATCAGCATTTCCAACGCGCCCAGCCCGAACACCAGCCGTCGCATTGCCCATAATCGATTGAACGACAGTTCCAGTCCGATGGTGAACAGCAGGAGGATGATGCCGAATTCGGCGAAGGGGCCGAGTCCATCGGGATCGGTGATGGTAACGTGGCTGAGCCAGGGATAATCATAGACCATCCGCCCCAGCCCATAGGGGCCGACGGCGACACCGACCAGGATGAAACCGATGATCGGCGTGATCCTGAAGCGGGCGAAAACGGGGATCACGATCCCGGCTGCGCCGAGGATCACCAGCGCGTCGGACAGGATCGGGGTGTTGGAGAGTTCGGCGGCCATGCTTGGCAAGTAACCGCCATGGGTGCATCTGTCACCCTATGGAGCAACCGCAGGCGGCAGACGTTGTGATCGTGGGCGGCGGGCCGGCCGGGATGATGGCAGGCCTGCTGCTGGCGCGGGCGGGTGTCGATGTGCTGGTGCTGGAAAAGCACGCGGACTTCTTCCGCGATTTTCGCGGCGACACGGTCCACCCCTCGACCATGGAGATCCTGCACCAGCTGGGCATGCTCGAGCGGTTTCTGGCCCGGCCGCACAACCGGATCGACCGGGCCGAGATCCGCATTGCCGGGCAGGATTACACTTTCGGTGACCTCAGCCATTTGCGCACGCCCGCGCCGTTCATCGCGATGATGCCGCAATGGGACTTTCTCGATTTCCTGCGCGACGAGGGCGCCGCCTATCCTTCGTTCCGGCTCGAGATGGAAGCGGAGGTGGAGCAGCTGGTCGAGCGCGATGGCCGGATCGCGGGCGTTCGTCTGGCCAACGGGCGGGTGGTTACGGCGCGAAGGCTGGTGCTGATGGCGGACGGACGCGGATCGCTGGTGCGGCGCGATGTGCTGCTGCCGCTGCGCCCGCTGGGCGCGCCGATGGACGTGTTCTGGCTGCGCCTGCCAAAGTCGGGCGATGATGGCGATGCCTTGCGTGGATCGATCGACACCGGCCGGATGGTGGTGCTGATCGGTCGGTGCAGTTACTGGCAGGCGGCCTATCTCATCCCCAAGGGCGGGGCCGAAGCGGTGCGCGCGCGAGGCATTGGCTGGGTCCGTGCGGAAATCCAGGCCGCGTTTCCCGAACTCTCGTTCGAAGGAATTGGCGGCGAGCCGGTGTCTGACGAGATGTTCCTGCTCAATGTCGCGCTGGACCGGCTGGAGCGCTGGCATCGGCCCGGGCTGCTGGCGATCGGCGATGCGGCCCATGCGATGTCGCCGATTGGCGGGATCGGCATCAATCTTGCCATCCAGGATGCGGTGGCGACCGCCAATATCCTTGCCGGGCCGCTGGCGGCTGGTCGGGTCGTCGATGGTTTGCTGGACAAAGTCCGGCGCAGGCGGGAACTGCCGACCCGCCTGATCCAGGCCGGGCAGAAGCTGGCGCAGGACCGGATTATCGGCAAAGTGCTGGAAGGTGCGCCGATCAGCCGTGCGCCGTTGCTGGTGCGGATGCTGGATCGGTTCGCGCTGTTGCGGCGGATACCGGGCCGGATTGTTGGCCTCGGTTTCCGCCGCGAACAGGTGCGGTCAGGTTTGGCTTAGGCAGCCATCGCCGTTTCGAGGTTCTGCACGACCGCCTCGAAGAACTGCTCGGTGGTCATCCAGGCCTGGTCGGGGCCGATCAGCAGCGCGAGGTCCTTGGTCATCTTGCCGCTTTCGACGGTTTCGACGCAGACCCGTTCCAGCGTTTCGGCGAACTTCACCACATCGGGCGTGTTGTCGAACTTGCCGCGATAGATCAGCCCGCGCGTCCACGCGAAGATCGAGGCGATCGGGTTGGTCGAGGTCTGCTTGCCCTGCTGGTGCTGGCGGTAATGGCGGGTAACGGTGCCATGGGCGGCTTCGGCTTCCACCGTCTTGCCATCGGGCGAGAGCAGCACCGAGGTCATCAGGCCGAGCGAGCCGAAGCCCTGCGCCACGGTGTCGGACTGCACGTCGCCATCGTAGTTCTTGCAGGCCCAGACGAACTTGCCGCTCCACTTCAGGGCGGAGGCGACCATGTCGTCGATCAGGCGATGTTCGTAAGTGATGCCCTTGGCTTCGAACTGGGCCTTGAATTCGTTGTCGTAAACTTCCTCGAACAGGTCCTTGAAGCGGCCGTCATAGGCCTTCAGGATCGTGTTCTTGGTGGACAGGTACACCGGCCAGCCGAGGTTGAGGCCATAGTTCATCGAGGCGCGGGCGAAGTCGCGAATCGAATCGTCCAGATTGTACATCGCCATGGCGACGCCTGCGCTGGGGAACTGGAACACATCGAGGTCGATGGTCTTGCCGTCATCGCCTTCGAACACCATGCGCAGCTTGCCCGGGCCGGGGATCAGCGTGTCGGTGGCGCGATACTGGTCGCCAAAGGCATGACGGCCGATCACGATCGGGTCGGTCCAGCCGGGAACCAGCCGCGGCACGTTCGAAATCACGATCGGCTCGCGGAACACCACGCCGCCCAGGATATTGCGGATGGTGCCGTTGGGGCTCTTCCACATCTTCTTGAGGCTGAATTCCTCGACGCGGGCTTCGTCGGGGGTGATCG
This sequence comes from Erythrobacteraceae bacterium, assembly GCA_947479055.1. Lineage (GTDB taxonomy): Bacteria > Pseudomonadota > Alphaproteobacteria > Sphingomonadales > Sphingomonadaceae > CANJYE01. The sequence continues at coordinate 16,874 of CANJYE010000024.1, read as the reverse complement.
TGGCGCACTTCACGGCCACGCCATACTGCTTGGTGGCGTTGGCGCTGTCGACCGTCACCTGATCGTCGGTGGCGTCGCGATTCTCGATCGACAGGTCGTAATACTTGAGGTCGATGTCGAGGTAGGGGAGGATCAGCTGTTCGCGAATCCACTGCCAGATGATCCGCGTCATTTCATCGCCGTCCATCTCGACGACGGGATTTGCTACCTTGATCTTCGCCATTGCCTGAAGTCTCCCGAGAAAAAGTTGCCGCGCTCTTAGCAGGTGACGGCGCTGGCGCAAGATAGGCGTCAATCCAGCCGCGTCAGCCGGGCCACGAGGCGCAGCAGTGCAGGCGCGCGGAGGGCGAGAGCGGCGACCAGCCCGCTGCCGGTCGGGCGTTCGGCTACGGCGCGCAACAGCCCGGCCATCGCCAGCGGGCGGCGGGCGGAATGGGCGAAGGCGCGCTGGAAGGCAGGGGCTGCGCCCGCGCCGCCGTCCAGCCAGGCCTGTGCCGCCCTGCTGCCGCTGGCCAGCGCGATGGCGATCCCTTCGCCGGCGAGCGATGGGATGACCGCCGCCTGATCGCCGAGGCGGAACAGGCCCGGCGTGGTGTCACGGGCGATCCAGCCATAAGGCACCGCGCCGATGGTATCGATCGGGCTCTCCGGCGCGGCAGCGGCCAGCCGTTCGCCCAGCGCGGGATGGGCGGCGGCCAGCAGCACCAGCAGCGCGCGCGGATCGCCACCCGCTTCGACAAGCAGCGATTTGCGCAGCGCCATGCAGATATTGGCGGTGCCGCCTTCCTGCAGGACGATCCCGGCATAGCCGCCGTCAAACAAATGGAGCTCGATCCGCCCCGCCAGCCGGATGCGCAGTGTCTCGCCGGGAGTGACCCGCAGCCGCAGGCCGAGCGCCGGGTCATGCCCCTCGCGCGGGCGGCCCATGCCCAGCACATCGTGCTTGCCGCTGGCAAGGAACAGGCTGTCGCTGGCCCGGTCCTGCTGCTGGCCGACCAGCGTGGTCCCCTCGGTCCGCCTGATCCGGTCGGTGACAAGGTCCGCCCCCAGTTCCAGGGCGCGTCTGCGCAGTGCGGTGTCGAGCGCGCGGCGGGAAAGGCCATGGCCACGATCCGGCAGCGGCAGTTCCGCTTGCCGTCCGCCCGCAAATATCGCGAGATGGGTGACTTCCTGCGCGCCCAGCGCGGCGATATCGATCCCCAACCGCTCCAGCCGCGCGGCGGTGCGCCAGCTGAGGAACCCGCCGCACAGCGCATCGCCGGGTACCGTGTCGCGTTCGACCAGCAGCGGATGGGCGCCAGCCTGCGCCAGCACGATCGCGGCGGCGCAACCGGCGGGGCCGGCCCCCAGGATCAGCGGAGCCGTTCGACGCATAGCCGAAATGGGAAGATGCGCTGCACCAGGGCACCCGAAACACCCGCTTCGGCCAGCAGCGGGGTCCATTCGGCCGGGCGGTATGAGCGGGCGATCGAGGTCTGCCCGTCCGCCCGCACGATCGGGTGCCAGCGCATCAGCCGGGCCAGCAGCGGAAAGCCGAGCCAGGCGAAGCCATGGCGGTGAAGGTCGTTGACGAACCAGCCGCGCCGTCCCTCGGCTTCCATGAAAGCAAGGAAACGCACCAGTTCCTCGCGCGTCATGTGGTGCGCGACTAGGCTGGAAATCACCGCATCGAAGTGGCTTCCGACCAGATCGGTGTAATCGCCCGCCAGATAGCGGATCGGCGCGCCCGGGTCGGTCCGTTCCGTTGCGGCAGCGATGCTGTTGGGGTTGAGATCGATCCCGACCAGTTCCGCCGCGATCCCGCGCCGTTCGGCCCAGCGGGCAATCCGGCGCAGCATGTCGCCATCGCCAAAGCCGACATCGAGCAGGCGCAGGTGCCGCTGCCCGCACGTCAGCCGGGCGAGGAAGGCGAGCGTGGGGCGGTAGGCCAGAGTGAGGGCGTTTACCTGTGCGAGATCGTGCAAAACGCTGGCGTAATCCTCTGGCGGGAGCGAGGGATCGTCCATCCGCTCCTGTGCGATCAGCCGCTCAGCCAGCATCGCCATCGGTCCAGCCGAAGCGCAGCCCTTCCATCGCCAGCCCCGGCCCGAAGGCCAGTGCAATCCCGTTGGCCGGGCGCTGCGCCATGATCCGTTCCAGGACGAACAGCACCGTGGCCGAGGAGACATTGCCGCAATCGTGCAGCACCGCGCGCGAATCTGCCAGTGCGCTTGGGGGCAAGCCGAGCCCGTGTTCGACCGCATCTAGGATCGAGCGCCCGCCGGGATGGACTGCCCAGGCGTCGATCGCGGCGAGCGGCTGCTTACCGGCGATTCGCGCGGCGGTGGCGGGGTTGCCCAGCGCGGCGGTGATCCGGTGGGGAACCTCGCCCGACAGCTCCATCACGAAGCCGGTGTCGGTGATGGTCCAGGTGATGAGGTCGGCGCTGTCGGCCAGCGTGGCGGAAATCGCCTCGCCCAGTTCCAGCCCCGGCTCTTGCGAAGTGACCAGCGCCGCCGCCGCGCCATCGCCGAACTGGCCCATGGCGAGCAGCGGCTCCAGCTCGTTGTCATGCTGAAGGTGGAGCGTGCACAGCTCCACCGCCACCACCAGGATGCGGGCGGCAGGATCGGAGCGGGCGATGTGGCGCGCGGTGCGCAGCGCGGTAACGCCGGCATAGCAGCCCATGAAGCCGATGAAGACCCGCTCCACCTCCACCCCCAGCCCGAGTTCACTAACGAGGATCTGGTCGATCCCGGGGGCCGTGAAGCCGGTGCAGCTGGCAACGACGATATGGCTGATCCGGCCAAGCTCGCCCAGTCCGCGCACGGCCTGAAGCGCCAGCTGCGGCGCGGTCTGGGCGTAGATATGCAACCGTTGTGCGGTGCTGGGAGAATCGGGCGCGGTGTAGAAGCTCTCGTCACTCAGCACCGACCAGCGGTGTTCGATCCCGCCGCGCGCCGCCATCCGGTCATAGAGCCGGGCCAAGCGCGGATCGGCAATGCGCGCGCGCGCCCATTGGCGGTAATATTCCTCCACATCGCGGGGAGGAAGCGCGGTCGCGATGGCATTGATGCGGGCCATGGGGCCTTTCGGTGGTTCGTGTCTCGTCGGACGACAAAGCGATTCCTACCGGAGAAGTTCCATCCGCGCGTGCGAAATCTTGCGAGTAGTCAGGCCTTATTTTGGCCTCAGTTCCCCGATCTGGCCGAAGCTGCGGTCGTACATTCGACCAGGAGTCGGCCCGTCCACGCCGCCGAGATGGCCGGTGCAGCGAAAGCCCATCTCGGTCTTGAGTCGGTCGGAGAGTTTCGCGAACACTTCGGGTCGCACGGTCAGGCCGAAATTCTCGACCGTGCGCAGCCAGTAGCGGATGTAATAGGCGATGATGACATGCCGCTTGCCCTGCGAGACATTGGCCCCGGTGCCGTGCCACACCCTACTGTCGAAGATCAGCGCCGCCCCGGCCGGGCCCGCCGCGAATCTGGTGCCGTCAGTGGTGAAGATGTTGGACGGTGCGACATTGCCGACATGGCTGCCGGGCAGGATGCGGGTGCCGCCATTCTCCTCGGTCACTTCGTCGAGGAACCACAAGATATTCACGCCGAAGCGGATGTCGGTGATCGGCGGCTGGACCATGATCTGGTCGGTGTGGAGATACATCGGTTTGCCGCCCGGCCCGGTAATATTGGCATGGAGCGTGGCCAGCAGGTAATCGCCGCCCATCAGTTCGGGAATGAATTCCTCGACCAGCGGATGTTCCAGCAGGTCGAGGAATTCCTGGCCCTTGTTGACCAGCGCCCAGACCCGCTGGTTGGGGGGATCGGGATTGGCGATGTCGCCTTCCATCCAGGCACAGCCGGCCTCGCGCTCCCCGGCGGCCTGATCGACGAGGCGAGTGCGCACGGCATTGAGCTGGGCCGGGCTGAGCGCATCCTTGATGATGCAATAGCCGAAACGCTCGAACTGCCGCTTTGCCAGCGCGAAATCATTGGTGGGAACGGGCAATTCCGCCTCGTCGACCAAGATCTGCGCGTCGACCTTGCGCCCAGCCAGCGCGTCGAACAGCAGGGTCGCGATCACGGCTGAGCCTTCCACCGTGATGTGGTGGTAAAGCATGGCATAGCGCGGTTCCATGTGCCCGCCGAGGATATGGAGGATCGCGCTGGGCGCGCCGAACACTATGCAATCCGGGCTTTCGCGGGTGTCGTCCGGCTTGCGCCCATCGATGGTCAGCGGATGGCCGTCACCCAGGTCGATCCGGGCGAACCAGTCATGTGGTGGAAGTGCGGAAAATGCGGCTTGAAGCCGACTGCGCGCCTGGGTGAGCCTTTCGGAGTCGTCCCTGTCGCGATTGCGCTCGACCTCTTCGAAATGCTCGATCGCCATGCCGGGACGCGGCTCGGTGGTGGTGCGATCGGTGCTGTCCATGGCCATGGTCCTCTCAACCTTCGGTAGAGAGTTTACACCGCCGATCCGGTGACAGGTAGAAAAATCTGTGCGCCCATGCGACCGCAAGGGTGGAAAGATCAGGTCTGACTATGGGCAAGGGGGCGAATGGTGGGCGTAGCAAGGATTGAACTTGCGACCCCTACGATGTCAACATAGTGCTCTACCACTGAGCTATACGCCCGCACCATTCGCTCTGCCGCGTCGTTCCGGCAGGGGAGCGCCTTTAGCGGGCGACCTGCCCGCGATCAAGCAACAAATCGGTTCAAACCGTCGCGCTCTGCTGATCCTGAAAAATCCGGTCCACTTCCATCACGATGTCGCGCAGGTGGAAGGGCTTGGACAGGATCTTGGCGTTGGGAGCTTCGCGGCTGGCCTTCATCGTCACGGCGGCAAATCCGGTGATGAACATCACTTTGGTGCGGGGCGACATCTCGCCGCAGCGCTGGGCCAGTTCGATCCCGTCCATCTCCGGCATGACGATATCCGACAAGAGCAGGTCATACCGCTCCTGCTCCAGCAGTGGCAGCGCAGCTGTCCCGCGATCGACTGCATCGACTGAATATCCGGCGTTCTCCAGTGCGCGCGCAAGGTAGGCGCGCATTGCGTCGTCGTCTTCGGCGAGCAGGATGCGGATCATCATTGTCCTCTGGTCGGAAGTTGCGGGACCATGCTTATACGCCCTTACCGTTAAAATTTATCACAGCATTTCGGGCCTGCCCTGCTTTGACACACTTCGCGTTCCGGTCCAGCGTCGGGCGATGGAACGGCCCGGCCCGGAAATTCGCGATTCGCTCCGTCACGGAGGGCAAGTGCCCGATTCCGGCGGCGTTCCAGCCTGGTCGCTGCACCGGCCGGAACCTTCGCCGATTCCCGTACTGATCGCGGCGCCCCATGGTGGGCGCTGCTATCCGGCCAGCCTGTCCGCTGCGATGCACAACCCCGGCCCTGCCGCACAGCGGCTGGAAGATCGTTATGTCGATCGGCTGGCCGAACTGGTGGCCGGGCAGACCGGGGCGGCGCTGCTGGTCGCGCATGCGCCGCGCGCGATGATCGACCTCAACCGCGGGATCGAGGACATGGACTGGGAGATGCTCGGCCATGATGCCCCGGACGGGGGTAGCGAGCGGCAGGGCCCCAGCCGCCGCGCCCGTAGCGGGCTCGGCCTCGTCCCGCGCCGCCTGCCAGGGATGGGCGAGCTGTGGAAGGAGCCGATCGGGCTGGACGATCTGGAAGCGCGGATCGCCGGGGTGCATCGGCCCTATCACGCTGTGCTGGGCGAAACGCTGGCGCGGATTTGTCGCCGCTGGGGGGCGGCGCTGCTGATTGACCTGCATTCGATGCCGCCGCTTGGCAGCCAGTCGGCCGGTCGGATGCCGCCGCATTTCGTGATCGGTGACCGCTTCGGCGCGTCCTGCGACGGTGCGATCGCCTCGGCCGCGTTCGACTGGTTTGCGCAAGGTCACCATCGGGTGGCGCACAACCGCCCCTATGCCGGTGGCTATGCGCTTGATCGGCATGGCGCGCCGGGAACAGGAATTCATGCGTTGCAACTGGAAGTGTGCCGTTCGCGCTATCTCGACGCGCGGCTGGCCGAGCCGACAGATGGTCTGGCCCGGACCGCGAAGCTGATCGCCGGGCTGGTGCGCGCGCTGGCCGCCGAAGTGGCGGCGCTTGGTCGCGGTACGGGCCACCAGCTCGCGGCGGAATGAACGTCATCCAGCTCTGCATCTTGTGCGCACATTAAAAACCACCCCGTGAAATCACGGGGTGGCCAAGGTTCAGGGAGGAAGTGCACCGAAGTGCACCTGCCCTTCCGGCTATGAGGGAAACCGGTCGGACATTGCTAAATTAGGATTTGTGCGGCCACTATGCAAGAGCGCATTGCGATTGTGCGCGCTCAAGCAAATCAGACCTGCACAGGCGCCGCCAGCGGACCCTTGCCCTGCATCGCCTGACGGGCAAAAATCACCCGCGCCAGTTCCAGCGACATCAGGTGCGCGAAGATCAGCGGCAGCATACCGTTCTGGTTCCATGTGCGCAGCACGTCGCCGCGCAATTCGCGCAGCTTGTTCTCGTCGACCATCTTGAAACCGGCATAGACAAAGGGCTGCTGATCATCGTCGGATCGACGAATGGAGACTTCGCCGTCCATCAGCAGATTGTGCTTGGCCAGCTCTTCGATGAAGCTGTGCGTGCGAAAACCCGCTTCCTCGAAATTCCGGCAGAATTCGAGCATGCCCTTGGTGGCATCGGTCGGCTGGCCATCGGCGAACAGCGCTTCGCCCTCGTCGAACGCGCCGACCAGGTCAGTGGTCGGATCGAAGCAGAGCGACAGCTCCTGGGCGTCCGGCTGGAGCTTGGCCAGCATGAACGGATAGCGGCGGGCGTAGGCCGGGATATAGACATCGTCGATCAGGCCACCCTCGGCATCGATGAAGGTGTTGACCCCTTCGTTCAGGCCCATCAGCGCCAGCGGCACCGGATTGTCGCCATTGCTGAAGATGATCGGGAAATGGCGCTGCGCCTGCGGGAATTCCTCCACCGTCAGCGGCACGGCATGGACATTGGCCAACCACTTGGCCTTGTCGGTCTTGCGGCTGTGCCAGCCGGCATGCTCGACGCTGCTGAGCGGCACGAGATCTTGATACAGGAGCGGAAGTTCGGGATTCGGCGCGCTGGCCATGAGGTTCTCTCCGGAAAAACGGTGGCGGTACGGTATTTGGGCGAAGCCCCTAGGCGGTTGGCGCGCGCCGCGCAAGCGAGAGCGCGAAACACGGCTGGCCGGACTACCCCGGCGTATGGACGGGAGCGATGGCAGTTCTATGTCACGCGAGTGGCGGAACCAGCTTGCCGGGGTTGAGCAGCCCTTGCGGATCGAGCGCCCGCTTGACCGAACGCATCATGGCCAGCGCCACCGGATCGCCCAACCGGCCGAACTCATCGAGCTTGGCCTGGCCGATACCATGTTCGGCGCTGATCGAGCCGCCCCAATGCGTCACCAGTTCATAGACAAAGGCGCTGATCGGCTTGCCTTGCGTCAATTGCCATTCTCCATGACGCGCGCCGGGCGGGGCCAGCACGTGGAAATGGACATTGCCGTCGCCCAGATGGCCGAAGGCGATGGCCCGCGTTCCGGCGAAGCGCTGTTCCACCGCTGGCACTGCCTCCGCTACAAAATCGGGCATCTTCTCGACCGCAACAGAAATATCGTGCTGCACCGCCGGGCCAAGATCGCGCTCGGCCGGGGCAATCGAATCGCGCAGTAGCCAGAAGGCTTCCGCCTGCGTCTCGTTGGCGGCAATGGTGGCATCATCGACCAGACCGGCCTCCATCGCCTGTTCGAGCATTTCCGCCGCGAGGGCGGGCAGGGCTTCAGCCGCAGCCGCATCTTCCGCCACCAGTTCGATCAGCGCATGCCATTCATGCTCGCTCGCCAGCGGTGCGCGGGCACCCGGTATATGGGCGAGCACGGCGGCGAGGCTGTGGGCGGGGATGACCTCGAACCCTTCCAGCGCATCGCCCGCCAGCGCTTCGCAATGCAGCAGCAGCGCGCGGGCATCGTGGAGCGAGCGGACTCCGGCCCATAGCACCGCCCGGTCGGCCACCGCCGGCAGCAGTCGCAGTGTAGCGGCAGTGACGATGCCCAGCGTGCCTTCCGAGCCAATCAGCATCTGCTTGAGATCGAAACCGCGATTGTCCTTCTTCAGCGGGGTAAGCGCCTCGAACAGGCTGCCGTCGGCCAGCACCGCTTCCAGCCCAAGTACCTGCGCGCGCATGACCCCGTGACGCAGCACCTGCGTGCCACCGGCATTGGTCGATACCAGCCCGCCGATGGTGGCCGAGCCTTTGCCGCCAAGGGTCAGCGCAAAGCGCAAGCCATGGAGTTCGACCGCTTCGTGCAGGGTCTGGAGCACCACGCCCGCTTCGCACACCACCTGCCGCAGCGCCGGATCGAGCGAGCGGATCGCGTTCATCCGTCGCAACGAAAGGATGATCGCCTGTCCGCCTGCGTCCGGGGTGGCGCCGCCCACCATGCCGCTGTTGCCGCCCTGCGGCACGATTGCGACGCCATGGCGCGCGCAGAGCCGGACCAGCGCGCTGACCTCGCCGGTCGAGGCGGGCGAGGCGAGCGCGAGTGCGCTGCCATGATAGACCCCGCGCCAGTCGGACAGCCATGGAGCCATCAGGTCGGGATCGCGGGTCAGCCCGCGCGGGCCGAGCAGGGCGGAGGCTTCTTCCAGGAACGCGTCGAATTGGGTCATGCGAGGCATCTATACCGGCTTTCGCAAGGATGCCACCGTTTGCCGGAACGGCTGGCCCGGGTTAAGCGGGCATTCAAGCACCCTTGCTATGGCCGACAATTCATGGCCGTTCCGCAGCTTCACGGGGCTGGCTATGAAGGGACCCGCCGATCAGGATTCGATGAACAGCCTATTTGTCTTGCTTGCCTCCATGGTCCTGCTTTCTCCTGCGTCAGGGGGAGTGGACGCGTCTGCCGGGCTGTTGCCCGAGGATGCGATCGCGCAGCCGGGCGGGGTGCCAGAACCAGCCGCGCCGGTGTGGAACAGCATGATCGAATCGTTTCGGCCGGACGATCAGGACCAGGTCAGGATCGAACGCCGGGTGATCGTGCGCATTTCCCCGCGCCTGCCGGTGCAGCGCGAGGATGAGTCGGAGGATTCGCCGCGTCGCGCCGAACCGCGGCGCTATGAAGAGCGCAGGATGAGCAAATGCGTGGCGATCAAGTCGATCGCCGGGGTCCAGATCGGCCAGGAAAACCGCCTGCTGCTGTTCCTGCGCGATCACGCAATTGTCAGCGCAAAACTGGACAAATCGTGCAGCGTGCGCGATTTCTATTCTGGCTTCTACGTCGAGAATTCCGATGATGGCATGATCTGTGCCGGACGCGATACGCTGCATTCGCGGGCAGGCGCCAATTGCGAACTGTCCAAGCTGCGGCGGCTGGTTCCTGCCGACGATTGACCGGGCCGGGTTGCCGGGCGGATTTCCTTGACTTTCTGGCGCGTGCAGGTAATGGCCGCGGCGACTTTCGTGTTGCCTTCGGCGGCGCGATCACCGGGCGGGCTGCCGAAATATCGCAGACCCGGCTCCGCCCCGCCTATCCGGACATAGCGCATATTATGAAATTTGCCGATCTCGGCCTCTCGGATGAATTGCTGCAAGCGGTGCAAGCCGCCGGCTATGACACGCCCACGCCGATCCAGGCGCAGGCCATTCCCCCGGTGCTGATGATGAAGGACATCATCGGCATCGCCCAGACCGGCACGGGCAAGACCGCCAGCTTCGTTCTGCCGATGATCGATATTCTCGCACACGGCCGCCGTCGCGCGCTGATGCCGCGCTCGCTGATTCTCGAACCGACCCGCGAACTGGCCGCGCAGGTAGCCGAAAATTTCGAGAAATATGGCAAGAACCACGATCTCAAGATGGCGCTGCTGATCGGTGGCGTGCAGATGGGAGACCAGGTCAAGGCGCTTTCCGATGGCGTCGATGTACTGATAGCCACCCCGGGCCGGCTGATGGACCTGTTCGAACGCGGCAAGATCCTGCTGACCGGCTGCGACCTGCTGGTGATCGACGAGGCGGACCGGATGCTCGACATGGGCTTCATCCCCGATATCGAATTCATCTGCACCAAGCTGCCGGCCAATCGCCAGACGCTGTTGTTCTCGGCCACGATGCCGCCGCCGATCAAGAAGCTGGCCGACAAGTTCCTCAGCAATCCCAAATATATCGAGGTGTCGCGGCCCGCCAGCTCGAACCTTAACATCGCCCAGCACAAGGTGGCGGTGTCCACGCGCGGCAAGCGTGAGGCGCTGCGCCATCTGCTCAAGACCGACAATGTCACAACTGCGATCGTCTTCGCCAACCGCAAGACTACCGTGCGCGAACTGGCCAAAAGCCTGAAGCAGAGCGGCTTCTCCGCTGGCGAGATTCATGGCGACATGGACCAGTCGGCCCGGATCGCGGAACTGGACCGTTTCAAGGCCGGCACGATCAACATCCTGTGCGCCAGCGATGTCGCCGCACGCGGCCTGGACGTGAAGGGCGTGAGCCACGTCTTCAATTTTGACACGCCGTGGCATCCGGACGATTACGTCCACCGCATCGGCCGCACTGGCCGCGCTGGTGCCACCGGGCGGGCCTTCACTTTCGTCACGCCGGAAGATGCCGAAGCGATCGCCAATGTCGAAAAGCTGACCGGGCTGACAATCCCGATCTTCGCGCTCGATGGCGAACCGACGGAAGATCGCCCGGCGCGGGCCGAACGGCCCCGGCGTGAACGCGCCGAGAAGCCGGAACGCAAGCCCAGGGCGGAAAAGCCCGAAGCGGTCGCCGCGGAACAACCGGCGGAACAACCCGCCGCTCCGCGCCGCTCCGAAGCGAAGCGGCCCGAACCCAAGCCGACGGAACCGAAAAAGGCCGAATCCAGTCCAGCCGAAACCCGCCGCGCGGGTCAGTACGATAGTGAGCCCGACGATGGCAGCTGGAACGGCCCGGTACCCGATTTTCTGGCGTTCTCGGCGCTGTAGAAGCGCGTCTAACCGGCCAGCGAAACGAAACTGTCCAGTACGCGCTTGCGGCCGCTGCTGTCGAATTCGATCTCCAGCTTGTTGCCTTCCTGCGCCACCACTTCACCATAGCCGAATTTCTGGTGGAACACGCGCGCGCCTACTGTCACGTCGCTGCGTGGTTTGGCGGCGAAGCTGGCAGCGCTGCGCGGGCTTTCGACGATCCGGGCGGGCTTGGTGTCATACCCGGTCGAGACCGCCCGTTGCCAACCGGGGCCGCGCGATCCGGCGCGCTCCGGTCGGGTGCTGGCGACATGGGCGAAGGGATCGTCCCTTTCCGACCAGTTGGCCCGCCACAGCGACGCCCCGCCGCTGAGGGTGGTCTCATGCTCGACATGGTCTTGCGGCAGTTCGGCGATGAAGCGCGAGGGGATGGAACTGGTCCATTGCCCGTAAATGCGCCGGTTGGCGGCATGAAGGATGGTGCAGCGCTTCCGCGCGCGGGTGATCGCGACATAGGCGAGGCGGCGTTCCTCCTCGAGGCTGGCGAGGCCGCCCTCGTCGAGCGAACGCTGGCTCGGGAACACCCCTTCTTCCCAGCCGGGAAGGAAGATGTGGTCATATTCCAGCCCCTTGGCGGCGTGCATGGTCATGATCGTGACCTTTTCGTCCTCGCGCGCCGCGTCATTGTCCATCACCAGGCTGACATGTTCGAGGAAATCACCAAGGCTCTGGTAATCCTCCATCGCCCGACCGAGTTCGGAGAGATTCTCCAGCCGCCCGGCGCTTTCCGGGCTTCGCTCAGCCTGGAGCATGGCGGTATAGCCGCTTTCTTCCAGCACCAGCCGCAGCAGTTCGGACGGGCTCAATTCGCTTTCCCGCGCGCGCCAGCGGGCAAAATCGCCGATCAGCCCGGCAATGGTGGTGCGGGCGCGAGTGGGTAGTTCGTCGGTCTCGCACAGTTCCGCCGCGCCTGCCGCCAGCGGGATATCGCGCGCGCGGGCGTGGCGGTGCATCGCCTCCAGCGCCTTGGCACCGAGGCCGCGCTTGGGCTGGTTGTGGATCCGCTCGAACGCCAGATCGTCGGCCGGTTGGGCGATCAGCCGCAGATAGGCCAGCGCATCACGAATTTCCGAACGCTCATAAAAGCGAAACCCACCTATAATTCGATAGTTCAGGCCAATAGCTATGAACCGGTCTTCAAATTCGCGGGTCTGGTACTGGGCGCGCACGAGGATGGCCACCTGGTTAAGCGGCGCGCCTTCTCGTTCCAGTCGCTCGATCTCCTCGCTGACCCGGCGGGCTTCCTCCGGCGCGTCCCACACGCCGATCACGCGCAACCGGTCGCCGCCGCTCCGCTCGGTCCACAAGGTCTTGCCGAGCCGCTGGCTGTTGGCGTCGATCAGTCCCGAAGCCGCGCCGAGAATATGCGGGGTGGAGCGGTAGTTCTGTTCCAGCTTGATGACCTTAGAGCCGGGAAAATCCTTCTCAAACCGAAGGATATTGGCAACTTCTGCGCCACGCCATGAATAGATCGACTGGTCATCGTCGCCCACCACGCAGATGTTCTTGCGGGTCTGGGCCAGCAGCCGCAGCCACAGGTACTGGATGGCGTTGGTGTCCTGGTATTCATCGACCAGCACATATTTGAAGCGCTGCTGATATTGCTCCAGCACTTCGCGATGGGTGCGGAAGATGTTGAGCATATGAAGCATCAGATCGCCAAAATCGCAGGCGTTCAAGGCCTTGAGGCGGGTTTGGTAGAGATTGTAGAACTTCTGCCCCTTGCCATTGGCATAGGCTTCGTTCTCCACGGCATCGAGATCGGCGGGATTGAGGCCACGGTTCTTCCAGCGATCGATCAGCCCGGCCAGCTGGCGCGGGGGAAAACGCTTGTCGTCCACCCCTTCGGCCTGGATCAGCTGCTTGAGCACCCGCAACTGGTCGTCGGTGTCGATGATCGTGTAGTTCGACTGGAGCCCGGCCAGTTCCGCGTGTCGGCGCAGCATCTTGGCGCAGATGGCGTGGAACGTGCCCAGCCAGGGCATGCCTTCCACCGCCGGGCCGATCAGATGGCCCACCCGCTCACGCATCTCGCGGGCGGCCTTGTTGGTGAACGTGACGCACAGGATTTCGCTCGGCCAGGCGCGGCGGGTGTGGATGATGTGGGCAAGCCGGGCGGTCAGCGCCGCGGTCTTGCCGGTGCCGGCCCCGGCCAGCATCAGCACCGGCCCGTCGGTTGCCAGCACAGCTTCGCGCTGCGGCGCGTTCAGCGCGGCGAGATAGGGGGCTTGCCCGGCTTGCGCCGGCGCGGGATCGGAATGGGGCTGGGTCACCCGCGAACAGCTAGGGAACAAGGCAGCCCGGCGCAAGGGGGGGCCATCCTGTCGACTTTGCGGCAGAGGTCCTGCCCGAGAGTGTTAGGCAGGAGGTCCGGGGGCGCTTTTGAGGAGAAATCAAGTGAAACGAACCATCCTTGCCCCCGCCGTCATCGCGCTGGCGCTGGGCACCTGCGCGACCGCGGTCTTCGCTGCCGATCTGATGCCGGGAATGGAAGCGACGGGAGCGGAAACTCCGTCCAAGCAGGCCGCCGAGGTGCTGGCGATGAATGAAGCTGCGCCTCCTGTGACTCCGGCAGTTCCGGCGACGCCCGCCCAACCGGCTGTGCCTCCCGCCGATGGCGCGAATCCACCAGCCACGCCGGCAGTCCCGGCAGAACCTGCGACACCCGCTTCGCCAAGCGGTTCGCACGGTGGTGACCACGGCCACCACTGACGCAAAGCGATCGGACGGAAGAAAAGGCGCCGGGAAACCGGCGCCTTTTTGTCAGCGCATTTTGTTTGACAGACAGCGCGGCGCGCGCGACCCCGTCGCACCATGACACCCATCCGCGCCAATGCCCGCATTCTCACCGCTTCGCTGGTCGGCACGGCGGTCGAGTTCTATGATTTCTACGTCTATGCCACCGCCGCCGCGCTGGTGTTCGGGCCGCTGTTCTTTCCGTCGGAAAGCGCGTCCGCCCAATTGCTGTTCAGCCTGATGAGCTTCGGCCTTGCCTTCTTCGCCCGGCCGGTGGGGGCGATCGCTTTCGGCCATTTCGGCGACCGGGTCGGCCGCAAATCAACCCTGGTCGCTTCGCTGATGCTGATGGGCCTGTCGACCCTGCTGATCGCCTTCCTCCCGACTTACGCCATGGCCGGTTGGATTGCGCCCGCGTTGCTGTGCCTGCTGCGCTTCGGCCAGGGCTTTGGGCTGGGTGGCGAATGGGGCGGGGCGGCGCTGCTGGCGGTGGAAAATGCCCCGAAAGGCTGGGAAGCGCGCTTCGGCGCCGCGCCGCAACTGGGCGCGCCGCTGGGCTTCCTTGCTGCCAACGGGTTGTTCCTGCTGCTGGGGATGAACCTGTCGGAAGCCGATTTCGCGGCCTGGGGCTGGCGCATTCCCTTCCTGCTGAGCGCGGTGCTGGTCATCCTTGGCCTGTGGGTGCGGCTGCGGATCGGCGAGACCCCGGCCTTCCGCGCGGCGGTGGAGAAAGCCCCGCCGCCACTGGTTCCGCTGGGCCGGCTGCTCAGCCACCACGCGCTGGCAGTGCTGGCAGGCAGCGCGGGCGTGGTCGCATGCTTTGCCGTGTTCTATCTCAGCACGGCCTTCGCGCTCTCCTATCTGACCGGAACCCGCGGCTTTGCGCGCGAGACTGTGCTGGCGCTGCAACTTGCCGCCAATTGCTTCCTGGCGATGGGCATCGTCTGCGCGGCGATCTGGGCCGACCGCACCAGCGCCAAGCGCGTGCTGGCCGCAGGCTCGCTGGCGACAATCGCACTGGGGCTGGTGTTCGGTCCGGTGATGGATGTGGCACCCTTGCCGGTGGTTTTTGCGACCAGCGCCTTCGCGCTGACGATCATGGGGCTGGTCTATGGCCCGCTCGGTGCGTGGCTGCCGACGCTGTTCCCGGTAACGGTGCGCTATACCGGCGTGTCAGTGGCGTTCAATGCCGGTGGGATCGTCGGCGGTGCGCTGGCCCCGATTGCCGCCAACCTGCTGAGCGGGGCGGGAGGCACGGCGCTGGTCGGGCTGTTCCTTTCTGCTGCCGGGGTGATGACCCTCCTGGGCGTTATTCTTGCCCGCCCGGTTCCGGCAGAGCCTGTGCCCGCCATAATGTGATCCGGGCCTTGCCGACCTTGCGTTCGGCCTCCAGTTCGAGCGACTTGAGCCGCACGTCCTCGGTCGCGCCGGTTTCGAGGCTGACCCAGGTGGCCGGGCCAATCCAGCCGAGCCGGACCAGCCGGTCGAGCGCCACCGCGCCCGCACCGCTGCCATAGGGCGGATCGAGCAGGATCAGGTCGGGCACATCCTTGGCCGGGCCGAGCGACATGACCGAACCGGCCCGCACATCGCAGCGTTGCTGCGCGCGCAGGGCGGCGATATTGGCGCGGATTGCGCGGATCGCGGCAGGGTCCTGTTCGACGAAGATCGCCCGTTCGGCTCCGCGCGACAGCGCTTCCAGCCCGAGCGCGCCCGAGCCGGCAAAGAGGTCGGCGACCACCAGCCCTTCGAAGCTGCCAAGGCGGCTCAGCAGCATGGAAAACAGCGTCTCGCGGGTGCGATCGGCAGTGGGACGGGTCGCGTCACCATCCGGTGCAACAAGCTTGCGCCCGCGCCAATCCCCGGCGATGATTCTCATGCTCGCGCTCCTCTCAGCTGGCTGCTGGTTTGCCGAGCGACTTGCGGAAGCGTTCCACTTCCACCTGCGGCACTTCCTCGGCTGCGCCGCGCGGCAGGTCGCCTAGCCGGAACGGGCCATAGGCGGTGCGCAGCAGGCGCGAAACTTCCAGCCCGAAATGCTCCAGCACGCGCCGCACTTCGCGGTTCTTGCCTTCGGTCAGGGTCAGTTCGACCCATTGGTTGCGCCCGGTCCGCCGTTCCAGATTGGCGTCGATCCGGCTGTAGCGGACGCCTTCGATCGTGATCCCTTCCATCAGCCCTTCGAGCTGCGTCTGGCTGATCGGGCCGAAAGTGCGGGCGCGGTAGGTGCGCGGAATACCGCTGGAAGGCAGTTCCATCGCCCGCTTGAGCTCGCCATCATTGGTCAGCAGCAGCAGCCCTTCGGTGTTGAGATCGAGCCGACCGACCGGCATCAGCCGGGGCGTGCCCTTGGGCAGGGCGTTGGTCAGCGCGTTGTAGATGGTCGGGCGGCCGGAGAAATCGCGTTCGGCCGTCAGCAGGCCTGGCGGCTTGTGGAAACGGAACAGCCGGGCATGCTCCGCCCGCGCGACTGCCTTGCCGTCCACGGTCACGCCTTGCAGCCCGGGCAGGATGGTGGCAGCAGTTTCAAGCACTTTGCCGTCGAGCGCTACGCGACCGTCGGCGATCATCCGCTCGACCTCGCGGCGTGAAGCGATGCCGGCGCGGGCGAGGAGCTTGGCGATCCTGTCCCCTTGGGGTTTTTCGGGCAATGACATGGCGGGGCCTTAGCGGTAACCGGTCCCTCGTGAAAGCGGCAGCTTGCCTCTATTGCGGCTTGTTGGAGCGGGGATGCGGCTTTCGGGCCGTATTGGCGTCGATTTCTGAATCGAACTCGCGCCAGCCGTTAAGGTCGCGGATCAAGGAGGCATCACAGCGCGTGCAGTTGGCGCGAAAGGCAAAACCATCATCCCAGACACGTTGCCGGTTGATCTTGTGGCCGACATATCTGCAGATCAGTCGCATCAGCATGGGAAGGTCTCCGAACGTAACGTAGCGGCGGGTCTTCCTCTCCGATTTTGATATTAGGGCACCTCGAACAATTCCCCCTTTCCAGCGCGGTCAAAATCCGATTCAAGGATGCTGAACCGCCGAGGGATTTTTGCGATGGGCGAGCCGGGATTTTTCGATTTGCAACGCCGGTATGAGGGGCTGGACGCGAAGTCTGACCCG
>CANJYE010000023.1 GCA_947479055.1 Erythrobacteraceae bacterium | reverse complement strand
CATGCGATCGCGGGAAAAATGGCTTGATCCGGCGCATCTGCACCTCGCTCAGCATAAACAGATCGTCCACAAGCAGCACCTCCTGGTGCCACCATTGAATCAACCCTCAGCCCATCATGCAAGCAATTTAACAGGTCCTGACCCTAATCCGCAATCAAGGCGCGGCCATGGCGGCAGGTGAATGGCCGATTTCCACCGGCCTGGTGCTCGCCAGCCCGGACAGTCTTTGGGGTGGCAGGCTCGAATATCCGGCGGGTAAAGCCCATGCGCTCGCACATGGCGTGTCGGCCATGCCGTCGATCTTCATGTCGAAGTCGATCTGGCACAAGCCGGTGCGCCACCACCGGTCGATCCACGCCGTGCGCCGGTTCGAACGGAACTTTGTCAACCTGCTGCTCGTGAGCGGATCGGGCGCGATGAATTTCAGGAGCTCGACCCACTCGGTTGTGGTCGAGGCCGGAAACTTCTTCTGCACGAAGGCAGACAGGGCCTATCTCTGCGTTCTCCTGCCCACTGGAAGTCCTGCACATGATGGTGGCCAGCCACCGGATGGCAAACGGATTGCACCAGGACAACGCGCTATACGCCCCGATCAGCGCCGCGGGGGCTGACTGGCGGGCGATCAGAGAAATGGCAGAAGTCCTGTTCACATTGGGGCCAACAATGTCCGCATCGGTGACAGAAGCACTTTCGGGCGGTCTGCTGGCGGCAATCTCGACCTGCGCGGCGAGCAGCGCGGACACCCACACCGCTATGACGATCATGGAACGACGACGGTCCGAGATCCTCGCCTTCATCGAGAGCCACCTGGAAAATCCGAACCTGTCTGCCGACAGCGTGGCGGCAAGCTGCGGGATATCCCCGCGTTACCTGTCGCTTCTGCTCAAACAGGCCGACACCAGCGTGCCTGGGGTCCTGCGGTCAAGCCGGGTGGCACTGGCGCAGCGGATCATGGCTGCGCCGGACAAGCACTCGCTCAAGCTGCGAGACATCGCGGAGATGGCGGGGTTCCGCTCCTACGCGCAATTCCATCTGGCGTTCCGGCAGCAGCTAGGGATGCCGCCGGTCGATTATCGCCGGGCCAGTCACTCGGCCAGTTCGCGCTCCCGCTCGAAGGCGAAGCCTTCATAGCCGTCGGCGGCGACCGCGTCGCATTTCCGGCGGTAATTATCGAGCCCGCCGACATAGGGCATGAAGATGCGCGGCTTGCCCGGCACGTTCGCGCCCATGTACCAGCTGTTGGCCTGCGGCATCAGCGTGGCATTGGCGACATCGTTGACATGCTGGACCCAGGCGTTCTCTGCGTCCGGCTCGGCATCGATGGTCTCGATCCCGGCGGCCCGCATGTGATCGATGCATTCCATGATCCATTCGACATGCTGTTCGATCGCCACGATCACCACCGACAGCACCGACGGACTGCCCGGCCCGGTCACCGTGAACATGTTGGGGAAGCCCGCGGAAACCAGCCCGAGGTAGCAGCGCGGCCCGGCCGACCACTTGTCCTTGAGGCTCGCTCCGCCTTCGCCCCGGATGTCGATCCGGGTCAGTGCGCCCGTCATGGCGTCGAAGCCGGTGGCGAAGACGATCGCGTCGAATTCATATTCCTTGCCGCCGGCGACCAGCCCCTTGGGCGTGATCCGCTCGATCGGGTTTGCCCGGACATTGACCAGATGGACGCTGGGCCGGTTGAAAGTCTCGAAATAATTGGTGTCGAGGCACAGCCGCTTGGTCCCGAAAGGATGATCCTTGGGTGTCAGCAGAGCGGCGGTTTCGGGGTCGTTGACCACCCCCGCGATCTTGCTGCGGACGAATTCGGAAACAAGCGCGTTGGAATCCAGATTGACGGCGATGTCGTTGAACGCGCCGAGGAAAGCAAAGCCGCCTTCATACCAGCGCTTTTCCAGTTCGGCGAAAGCCTCGTCGCGCGAAACGTCGAGCGCGCTCTGGTTGTTGTAGGGATAGTTCGCGCCGGCCGGGGTATATTCGGCCTTGCGCCGTTCCTCCAGAAAGCTGTCCTTGGCGGCTTCATGCTCGCCCGCTTGCAGCGGGCGGTTGAAGGCCGGCAGGCTGAAATTGGCAGTGCGCTGGAACACGGTGAGATCGGACGCCTGTTCCGCGATCAGCGGTATCGCCTGCACGCCGGACGAACCGGTGCCGATCACTGCCACTCTCTTGCCGGTGAAATCCACACCCTGATGCGGCCATTCGCCGGTGTGGTACCATTCGCCCGCGAAATCCTTGAGGCCTTCGATGTCCGGCACCTGAGCAGCCGAAAGGCATCCGGTGGCCATGATGCAGAACTGCGCGGAAACCACATCGCCGCGATTCGTGCTGACCGTCCAGCGGCGGCTATCCTCGTCATAGACGGCCGAGGTGACGCGCGTTTCAAACCGGATATCGCGCCGCAGGTCGAGCGTGTCGGCGACATAATCCATGTATTTCATGATTTCGGGCTGGGTCGGATAGCGCTCCGTCCAGTTCCAGTTGCGCTGCAATTCGTCCGAGAAGCCGTACTGATAGTTGATGCTTTCCACATCGCAGCGCGCGCCGGGATAGCGGTTCCAGTACCAGGTGCCGCCGACATTGTCGCCAGCTTCGAACACCACCGCCGACATCCCGCGCTGGCGCAGCAGGTGGAGCATGTACATGCCCGAAAAGCCTGCGCCGACAACCACCGCGTCCACTTCGCGCGCGGCCTGTCCGCTAGCCTGAATTCCGCTGTTCATCGTCTGCCTGTCCCATTCTTGCGTTGTGATTTTGCGGCAGGATACATCGCCCCGGCTGGATTCGCCAGCACTGCCGCTGGCGCGCTACTTGCCAAAGACCAGCAGCAGGTTTCCGGGCATGTGATAATACATCCCGTAGCCGCTGTTGAACACCAGATGGCCCTGGTAGACCGCTGCGCCCGGCCCGCTCATGCTGCCGCCACGGCCCTTTGCGCCGGTGACGGTGGCGATCTCGCGGGTGGTGTCATAGGACCACAGCAGCTTGCCATCGTCCTTGGCATAGGCGCGGAACCAGCCATCGAGATGGCCGTCCAGCACCGCGCCGGGAATGGCGGTGGCGGCGGCGGAAACGCCCGGATCGCAATAGTCGCGACCGCCGCAGCGATCGGCGGCATGCTGGCGCCATAGCACCTTGCCGCTGGCCGCATCGATGGCGTGGATGCCCGCGCCATTCTGCGAGGTATCGTATTTCCGCCCGTCGCGGGTGTCGGCCATGTCCACCACCGGCACGTAGACCGTGCCGCCATCGGCCGCCATGCCGAAATGCACGCCACCCTGCGTCCCGCCATGACCCAACCGGCGCGACCAGACGATCTTGCCCGTCTGCGGATCGATCCCGTGGACCATGCCGGACTTCTGACCGGCAACCAGAATGTCGCGCCCGCCCGCCAGCGGCACCAGCAAGGGGGAGGCAGACAGGTCGAAATCGGGGCCATGTTCTTTCGGGCAGGCCTCGTTGCCGACCATGCAGCCGACGTTCCAGGCGTCTCTCGGCGTCAGTTGCACCTGCCACAACCGCTTGCCGCTACTGGCGTCGAACGCGATCAGCGCATCGCTGTTGCCATCGGCGGGTGAGGAGTAATTCTCACCAGTGCCGACATAGACCCGGTTGCGGGCCGCATCATAAGTGGGCGTGGTCCACACCGGCGCGCCCGAGGGGGCGAGGATGGTCGATCCCCTGGCGGTGCGACTCTGCACCCTGGGTTCGCCGGGAATGACATAGCTCTTCCAGCGGATCGCGCCCGTCGCCGGGTCAAGCGCCGCCAGCGCGCCACGGAAGGTGCAGCAGTTGTAGGCCGGATCGGCCGCCGAAGTAACTTCGAGCGAGGACACCGGCACCAGCAGGCTCCCGCCGCCCAGCGTGGGCGAACCGGTGATGGTGGCGTTGGGGTGTTCGTCCACCTTGGTGCGCCACAGCGCCTTGCCGGTCATCGCGTCGAGCGCATAGGCCCGGCCCAGCACGTCGCCGAAATAGAGCCGCTTGGCAGCCGGATCGGCCACGATTGCGGTGCGCACTTCGGCGCTGGCCCGGAAGGTCCATTTTGTGCAGCCGCTGGCGAGGTCGAAGGCATAGACCGTGCCATCCTGGCTGCCGACGAATATCGTGTTCCAGCCGATCACCGGCTGCGAGCGGCCGCGCACCGCGTTGGGATAGGCAAAGGCCCATTTGAGCTTGAGGCGCGGCAGGTCGGCCGCAGTCAGCCCGCCGGCTTCCGCCGGGAAGAAGCGGTTGTTGTCATGCCCCCACGACAGCAGCGCCGGCGCGGCGCCGGTGAATTCCGCCGCAGCGCCGGTGCATTGTTTCGGAGGAGCGGGCGGATGGAAATCTGCCAGCCGGGTCCGGGTGAGATATTCGGCGACCTGTTCCTGCTCGGCAGGAGAGAGCCTGGCCGCCTGCTGCTTCATCACTCCGCCGCGCATGGCGGCAAGGATGGCATCGGGGGCCATCATCTCCAGCCAGACCTTGGCCGGGGCCTTGGGCACCCCGCCCATGTGGCAGGAGGCGCAATTCTGTTCGAACAAGGCCCGGCCCGGATGGGTTTCGGGATCGATCGCGGTGCCGGTGCGGGCAACGAATTCGTCCGAATTCTTCGTCCGCCCGGAACCCGCGGTTTCCGATCCACCCCAGTAAATCGCGCTGGCGATTGCTCCTGCGAGCAGCGCCAGCGCGATCAGGATGCCTTGCTTTCGCCCCATCAGCGCGAGCCGAAGTGGAAGCCCAGTTCAACCCCGAAGTAACGCGGGGCGCCATACTGGCTGTTCAGCCACAGGCCGGCAACGTTCTGGTTGGCGGTGCGGTAGCGCTCGTCCGTCAGATTACGGCCGACCAGACGAAGGTAATAATCGTCATCGGTTTGCGCCAACGTGATCGACGCATTCAGCAAAGTGCGCGCATCCAGATAGGCGTTGCCCGTCACATACTTGATCGACTGCGAGAACAGGTTGCGGCTGACATAGCTGACGTTGGCATTGATGATCATCTTGAAATTGTCGGTCAGCGGCTGGTTGTAGGTACCATCGACCGACCAGGTCCACTTCGGCGTCCGCAGCAGCGGGGCGCTGCCAAGATCATAGCCAGAGCCCGGCTGGCCACCCGGAGCGGGGGCGACCACGTAGCTGCCATATTTGCCCTGTTGGTAGCCAAGCACGCCGCGCAGGGTGAATTCCGGCGAAATGCGGGCCACGGTTTCCAGCTCGATGCCCTTCACCTTGGCGCTGGCCGCGTTGACGAAGCGGGTCACCTGGTTGGACTGGCCGTTCACCGTGATCGGCACGTTCAGTTCGCGCTGCATGTCCTTGTACTTCACGTAGAAACCGGTGAGGTTGAAGCGCAGGCGGCGATCGAAGAATTCGCTCTTCATACCCAGCTCGAAACTGTCGGCGGTTTCCGGCTTGGTCGCCTTGGCAGCTTCGCGGAAAGCGGCAAGGTCAGCTCCGAATGCCGCAAACCCACCAATCTGGTCGTTGAATCCGCCAGCCTTGAAGCCGCGCGAATAGGTGAAATAGGTGAAGATGTCGTCCGTCGCCTGATAACCGGCGCTGAACCGCCAGGTCGGCTTCTTGACCGAGTCTTTCACCTTGATCACGCCGGCCGGGTAATCGAACACATTGGCGTCAAGCGGCTGGTCGAGCGTGATCGAGGGATCGAAGCCGCCTCCCAGCGTCGGGATGAAGGCCTGCTGGCGGCCCCACCAGGTCTTCTTTTCCCAGGTGTAGCGGAAGCCGCCGGTCAGGGTCAGCTTGTCGGTCGCCTTGAAAGTGCCTTCGGCGAACACGGCCTTGGATTCAGCCTTCTGCGCATTGCAGAGGACAAAGGGCGTGTCGTTCCAAGCCCCGAACGGCAGCGGGCCGGCGGTCAGGTCGAGGAAGCCGAGAATCTGCGAGACGCAGAAATTGGTCTTGTCCTTCATGAAGAAACCGCCGACCACCGCGTCGAACGCAGTGCCGGTGTCGGTTGCGAAGCGCAGTTCTTGCTGGAAGGTCTTGCGATCATCGTCGCGGCGCGCGTCGAAGATCGAAAGCTGATCGCCATCAGGAGCGATCGCGCTCGCGCCGGCATAGGAGTTGGGCAGGCGCGACTTCTGCTTGCGCCAGCCAGTGACCGAGGTCAGCGTGCCGAAATCGGTCTTGTAATCCATGTTTAGATAGATGCCGTCGACATCGATCCGCTGGCCCCGGCTCATTTCGAGCATGCCGTCATCGCGGGTCGTGATCATCGCATTGTCGAGCGGATCACCCGAATCCACCGTCCGCCCGACACCGATGAAATTGGTGAGAAAGGGATCAGCCGGGTTCTGGTAGCGGAAATTTTCGTTGATCGACGGAACCGGCTGCGAGCGGTCATGCAGCTTTTCATACTGGAACAGGGCGGTGAACTTGTCGCTCGGCTGGACCAGCAGCTTGACGCGGCCGTTCCACACTTTCTTGCCGCCGACATGATCGCCATTGAAGCAGCCGGACTGGCCGGCCCACTTGTTCGGGATCGGATTGCCGTTGGCATCGTTGAAAGTCGCGACAGGCCCGTAGCAGCCGCCGTTGCGGTAATAGCCGTGGTCCTTCTGATAGCCGCCGACCACCCGCAGCGCGACCATGTCCTTGACGATCGGCACGTTGACCGCGCCCTGGATCACGCGGGTGCCGAAGCTGCCGACCTGGAGCTTGGCATCGACGCTGAACCCATCCAGCGTCGGCCGCTTGGTCCGCACGGTGACCGCGCCGCCGGTGGTGTTCTTGC
Organism: Erythrobacteraceae bacterium; assembly: GCA_947479055.1. Taxonomy (GTDB): domain Bacteria; phylum Pseudomonadota; class Alphaproteobacteria; order Sphingomonadales; family Sphingomonadaceae; genus CANJYE01. Next base: position 39,649 of record CANJYE010000023.1, on the reverse strand, counting down.
CGAACAGCGTGCCCTGCGGGCCGCGCAGCACTTCGACCTGATCGATGTCGAAGGTGTCGAGCAACTGGGTCTGGACGCTGGGCACCACGAAATCGTCGACCAGCACGGCAACCGGCGGTTCGAAATAGACGATGATGGTGTTCTGGCCGACACCGCGCATCGCGAAGGACGCCGCGTTGAAGCCGGTGATGGTGGAAGCGGAGAAGTTCGGTACGAAGCTGGCGATATCGCCGATGTTGCGCGGGCTGGCCTGCTGGATCGTGGCCGAATCGATCGCGCTGACCGCCACCGGGGTGTCCTGCAGGTTGGTGCTGCGGCGGGTGGCGGTCACGATGATTTCATCAAGGCCGACGCCATCGGTGCCCTGGCTAGCCTGCTGGCCATCCGCAGCGGAAGCGGAAACGGGGGCGAACGCCAGCACGCCGACAAGCGCGGATGCGGCGGAACTCAGGAGCCATTTGCTGTTCATGATACGATCTCTCCCATGTCGGTTCGCCTGCTGCGACGATACCATCTGTGCCTTGCGAAAGGCCGTGCATGCCTCGACAATGAGGAACGTCTGGCACTTTCAGCTTTACATGACGGGCGGATCAACCTTCTTCCGCACCGCCGTCCCGACCACAATTGTCCTCACTGAATCGGTAAACCTGTCTATACAAGGATAGTCCTGTCTAGACAAGATCATATTTCGCCCTTCAATAGAGGGCAGAAAACACGGAGAGAGCCCATGGCCTGCACATTTGTTTCGAGGTTCCGGATCAAGCCGGAGATGGAAGGCGAGTTCATCCGGCTGGCCGGCCTGATGGAGGAAATCAGCAAGGAAGAGCCGGAAACCCAAGCCTACAAGTTCTACCGCCTGGCCGAACCGGGGATGTTCGCCGTGTACGAAAGCTTCATCACCGATGCGGGCGACGAGGCCCACCAGCAGAACCCCAAGAACGTGCCGCTGATCGAGCAGACGGTGGCCTGCATGGATGGCTTCTACAGCCGCGAATATCTCTACGACCTCGTCTGAAGCGGAGACACACCATGCCCACCACAGCCAAGTCCTTCATCGCAACCCTGCGGGTCCGCCCAGAAAAGTGCAACGAATTCATAGTCTTGCAGACCGAACTGAAGCACCTCGTCTTCGCGCATGAGCCCGATGCGCTGGTCTACGAACTGCTCCAGGCCGATGATGACCCCAACCTGTTCTACTGCGTCGCCACGTTCCGCGACGAGGCCGCATTCGAACACCACATGCATATCGACTTCCACGACCGGCTGGTTCCGCCGGTTATGGCGTGTCTCGCGTCCGACATGGAGCTGCGGTTCTTCGCCTCGCACCAATAGGTACAAGGCTGCACAAGCAGGGCTAGGGCGGTCAAGCCGGGGTCAGGGCGTGCGCATAGTCGGCTTCAGCCGGTTCATGCCCGAGCGCCTTGTTGGCGAGGAAGGTGTCGGCATAGACCGGTTCGACGAACACCACCTTGCCATCTTCCAGCCGCCACACTTCGAGGAGCGGCAGGGTGACGCGCAGGTTGGTTTTCGTGCCAGTCGCCGTCCATGATCCATAGGCGATGACATGGCCGTCGCCGGAAGTCATCGCCTCGATCTTCACGTCGATGTCCTTCCACACCTCCAGCATCTTGCTGACCTTGCCGAGCGCCTCGTCGGGGCCGGTATAGATGCCGCCATAGGGCAGGCTGATCGCATCACGGGTGATCGCGCCGGGTGCGTAGTTCTTGACCACGCCCGCCAGGTCGCCCGCCCGGAACGATTCATAGACGGCCGCAACGATCTTGAGATTTTCGGATTCACTCATTTCGGACTCTCCCAGCCGACCGGCACAGCGGCCCGCATCTTCTACGAGAAGCAGCCGATGGACTGCAACGCCGATTTCGCAGTCCATGCTTGGACTCAGCGGAAGCCCCCTTGCCACTTCGCTACAGAAGCGGAACAATGCCGTCATAACAGACAAATCTGGCATGACGGGATGGATGAATGGCTGAAGCGGCACTGGAAGCGGATGTCCTGATCATCGGCGCGGGGGCATCCGGCGGGGTGACGGCGCGCGAGCTGGCGGCGAACGGCATCGACGTGCTGTGCCTCGAACAGGGCGAATGGCCCGATCCCGACAAGTTCGTCGGCCGCCGCGAGGATTGGGAAGTGCTGGCCGAAAAGCGCTGGAGCCCCAACCCCAACGACCGGCTGCTGGAAGCCGATTATCCGATCAATGTCGATGAATGCCCGATGCGGCCGATGCTCTACAACGCGGTCGGCGGTTCGACCGTGTTGTGGACGGCGCTGTGGCACCGGCTGACCCCGGCCGATTTCCGCGTGCGCAGCATGGACGGCGTCGGCAATGACTGGCCGATTTCCTATGACGAGCTGGCCCCATTCTACGACCGGGCCGAAGCCGACATGGGCCTGTCCGGGCTGGACGGCGATCCGGCCTGGCCAGACCACGCGCCCTATCCCCTGCCGCCGCTGCCGATCGGCAAGCTCGGCACGCGCTTCGGCGCGGCGATGAACCGCAAGGGCTGGCACTGGTGGCCGGGCAGCAACGCCATCCCCTCGCGCGCCTACAAGGGCCGCAACGCCTGCGTCAGGCGCGGCACCTGCATGGTCGGCTGCCCGGAAAACGCCAAAGCCGCCACCAATCTCACCCACTGGCCCGAGGCGATCGAACTTGGCGCGCGGCTGATCACCGGGGCAAGGGTGCGCGAAGTCACGGTCGATGCCCAGGGCCTTGCCACTGGCGCGATCTATATCGACCGTTCGGGCGAGGAACACCGGGTCAGAGCCAATGTGGTGGTGCTATGCTGCAACGGCGTGGGCACGGCGCGGCTGATGCTGCTGTCGCGCTCGGCCCGCTTCCCCGATGGGCTGGCCAATTCCTCGGGCCTCGTCGGGCGCGGGCTGATGCTGCACCCGACCGGTTCGGTAGTCGCCGCCTTCGACGAGCCGATGGACAGCTGGACCGGCCCGTTCGGCCAGCTGGTCTATTCGATGCAGTTCTACAATTCCGATCCCTCTCGCGGCTTCGTGCGCGGCAGCAAGTGGAGCCTGTCACCCCATGGCGGGCCGCTGTCGTTTGCGATGGGGATGGGCCACGGTGCCGATCTGCAGGCCGGGGTGGCCGCCGCCTTCAACCGCGCCGCCTTCCTGACCGTGTTCTGCGAGGATCTGCCCGAAGACCACAACCGGGTGGAACTGGACGAGGAATTGACCGACAGCGATGGCCTGCCCGCGCCCAAACTGATCTACACCGTTTCCGAAAACAGCCGCAAACTGCTGGAATTCAACGTGGCCAGAGCCTGCGAGGCGATGACCGAAATGGGCGCGAACGCCACCTGGCCGATGGTGGTCAACCCCGATTGCGGCGGTGCGCATCTGCTCGGCTCGGCCCGGATGGGCGACGATCCGGCCCGCTCGGTCGTGGATCGCTGGGGCCGCACGCATGACGTGCCCAATCTCTACATCTTCGACGGATCGATCTTCCCTTCCTCCGGTGCGGTCAATCCCACCGGCACGATCTGCGCGCTGGCCCAGCGCGGGGCGGAACAACTGGTGCGGGAACGCCGTTCGCAAAGGACCCCGACATGAGCAGTCGCATCCCCGAAGCCGACCGGCAGGCCTTTGCCGGGATCGTCGATCTCGCCCTGCCCGCCGCCCACGGCATGCCGGCCGGCAATGCGGTAGGCGTTGCGGGCGAAGGGCTGGACAAACTCATCAGGCTGAGGCCCGATATCGTCCCCGACTTGCTGCGCGGTACCCGCCTGTTCGCGGCAGCTGGCACGCTCGACGCCGTGGAAGCCGATACCGAGGCATGGCACGCCGTCCGGCTGGCCGCCTATGGCGCCTATTACACCACCCCGCCGGTGCAGGCGGTGCTGCACTACACCGGCCAGATATCCCAGCCGATCGACCCTGACGAGACCCCCGCCTATCTCGCCAACGGCTCGCTCCGACAAGTGATCGAGCGGGGGCCGATCTGGACAAAAGTGTAGGGCCGGAAAAAGGCTTCGCTTTCCAAGCACTGGCCCCGCGCTTAGGATTGCACTTCCTTACGACAGTATCCGGGCCCATTGCATGACTTCCAGCCGCCAGCTTCATTTCGGTGCGTTCATGCGCCCTGCCAGCATCCACACCGGGGCGTGGCGCTTTCCCAGCGCATGGAGCGATGCCAATTTCAATCTGGCCCACCTGACCCGCATGGCCCAGCGGCTGGAAGCGGCCAAGTTCGATGCCTTCTTCATGGCCGATCACCTCGCCGTGCTGAACATGCCGGTGGAAGCCTTGAAGCGCAGCCATACCGTGACCTCGTTCGAACCGATGACGCTGCTCTCCGCGCTGGCGGTGCAGACCAGCCGGATCGGCCTCGTCGCCACCGCTTCGACCAGCTTCGAGGAACCGTTCCATGTCGCCCGGCGCTTCGCCTCGCTGGATCATATCAGCGGCGGGCGGGCCGCGTGGAACATCGTCACCACCTCCAACCCCGACGCCGCGCTCAATTTCAGCTACGAAACCCAGCCCGATCACGATGCCCGCTATGTCCGGGCGCGCGAATATTTCGACGTGGTGACCGGGCTGTGGGACAGCTTCGCCGACGATGCCTTCATCCGCGATGCCGAAAGCGGGGTCTATTTCAATCCCGAGCGGATGCATGTCCTTGATCACAAGGGACGGGAATTCGCCGTGCGCGGGCCGCTCAACATTGCCCGGCCGGTGCAGGGCTGGCCGGTGATCGTCCAGGCGGGCGCATCCGAGGCGGGCCGCCAGCTTGCCGCCGAAACCGCCGAAGTGATTTTCGGCCTCGCATCGAGCATTCCCGACGGGCAGGCCTTCTACAACGATATCAAGGCGCGGATGGCGCGGGTCGGGCGCGATCCTGATCATTGCAAGATCCTGCCCGGCCTGTTCGTGGTGGTGGGCGACACGCTGGAAGAGGCGCAGGCCAAACATGCGCTGCTCGACAGCATGGTCCATTACGAAAGCGGCATCCGCTCGCTCAACATCATGCTCGGCCATGATGTCTCGGGCTATGATCCGGACGGGCCGCTGCCGCCCATTCCGGAAACCGGTGCCAGCCGCAGCGGACAGCACCAGATGCTGGAATATGTCCGGGCGAGGCCCGACATCACCATCCGCGAACTGGCGCAGAAAGCCGGCAGCTATTCCGGTCTCGCCTTCGTCGGCACGCCGGGCATGATCGCCGACGCGATGGAGGAATGGCTGGCGCAGCGCGCCTGCGACGGGTTCAACGTGATGTTCCCCTACCTGCCCGGCGGGCTGGAGGATTTCTGCGACAAGGTGGTGCCCGAACTCCAGCGCCGGGGCATCTACCGCAAGGACTATACCGGCACGACGCTGCGCGACCATCTCGGCCTGCCCCGCCCGGAGAACCGCTTCTTTCCCGCCTGACGCGGGGACGGCGGAAAGTCTCAGCCTGCTGCGCAGAATTCCACGATGGCCTGCCGGAAGCGCTCGCAGGCCTTCCCGTCAAGCATGGGAATGTGCTTCTCCAGCCAGCGTCCGGTCGGCTCGCGCCCGGACTGCGGATCGTCGAGCGCGGCATCAAGCGCCCTCATCGCCTCGTCCGGCGTGCGCACGATCGGGCCGCCGGTGTCGTGCGGATCGAGCATCCAAGCAGCGCCCCGCGCCAGCCCACGGCGCAGGCGGATGCGCGAGAACAGCATCATCTGCCGCTCGATCCGGGCGCTGTCTGGATCGGCAGGGAGAATGTGCAGCGCCGGGCGGCGCAGCAGGTAATGATAGGCCAGAAACGAGGAGAGGTTGGAGATCATCACATCCGCCACAAGGAGGTCGGCCATGTTGTCGGGATGTTCGTTCTTGAAGCGAATTTCGATGAAATCATGTGCGCGGGCGCGCTGCTCCACCATGGTGAGGAAAGCGGGATCGTAGCGATGGCGATCGTGCAGGCAGATCAGCAGGTTCGCCCCGCTGCTGCCGACCCGGGCAATGATCCGGTCGAGAAAGACGATATCCTCACACTGGGCAGCGCTGCGGCCGATGAGGCTGCGCAGCATGCGGCCCAGCCCCGGCTTCTGCGCGAAGATCCCGCCATAATGCCAGGTGATCGCCAGCAAAACAGTCTTCCGGCGGGCCACGTCAATCCGGTAATGCCCGGCCAGATCCTCGCGCGCATAGGGCGGATCGAGCAGCAGGTCGGCAAAGCACATGCCGATGGGCACGCAGGCGGAAGCGGGCAGGCCCCAGTTGCGCACCCGCCAGGCGCGGTCGGTCGGGCCATAGCATTGCGCCCGGAAGCAGGGATTGGGATCGCGCGGATCGTGGCCGGTGAGCTGGCGGACCTGATGATAGAAGACCTTGAGATCGAGCGCGCTGCGCGCCTTCCAGCCCATGCCGTGCCACATGTAGAACAGGCGCGGGGCCATGCCTTTGGGCGGAACGTGATTGTCAGCCACCACCACATCGGCCGCGAAATCGCGCGCCAGTCCGGCGGTGGCCGGATGGTTGCGATCGAGCAGCGGCGCGGCAAACCGGCGCGCAAGAGCGCAAGGCTCGTGCAGGTATATGTCGCGATCGGGAGTGACGACCATCAGCGCAATATCGCGGCAACGGTCGAGATGGAGCGCCAGCGCGAGGATATCGGTCTGGAGATGCGTAGCCCAGATCAGAACGCGGGTCATATCGCCACTTCCCGTACCAGCGGCCGGGGACCGAGCGAGGTTGCGGCGAACACCACCAGGTGAAGAAATTGCTGCAAGGCGCTGGTGGTCACCAGCAGGCTGGCGATGGTCGCCTGCGGCAGCGACAGGCTGCTGGAAAGCCCGATCCCGATGGTGACGAACAGCAAGTCGCGGCTGGGCAGGAACGGGATGCGACCCACGATCAGCTGGACCGCCAGCAGGCTCGCCAGCACGGTCCCGGTCACGCCCGGCATTTCGAGATGCCATTGCCCCAGTTGCAGCAGCTGATTGAGAAGGAAGCGCGCGAGGTGGATCGCGAACACCGCCGCTGCCGTCATCCCGCCGATCAGCATGAACCTGCGCTGGAACAGCAGGCTGAAGGGGATCAGCGCAGCGATCACGAAGGTCGCCGCCGCCCAGTAGAGGAACGGCCCCGCCGCGATCCGCGAGAGATCGATCCGGGTCAGCACCCAGGCGATCACCCCGGCGGAGACATAGGTCGATACCGCGGCGGAGAGGATGTTGGTGTCCTTGATCATGTGGATGATCGCCAGATCGTCCTGCGCCACGCGCTTGCGCGCCCATGCCAGCAGGTAGAGCTCGCCCGAATAGCCGACCAGCGCGGCGTTGTAGATCCGCTTGCGCAGGAAGACCGGCAGGTCCTGCCAGAAGCGGATGCCCCACAGCTGCCGGTAGATCAGCGCATCGGCCACCGGCAGGGCGAAATAGGACAGCACCAGCAGAAGGTAGAAACCGGGCGAGGCCGGGCGCGCGCGCCAGATGTCGCCCCAGCCGATCTGGCCAAGCCGCCAGACCAGAAAGGCCGCCACTGCGCAGGCGAACAGCAGCGCGAGCCCCTTGCGCCAGCGCAGGAACCGCTCCTGCTGTGAGGCCCGGTAGAGCCCGCGCAGGCCGGACAGCACCCGCACCACAGGTTCAGGCCGAGACATGGACGCCCTGCTCCACCGCCAGGGCATAGGTTGCGAACAGTTCCTCGAAATGCTGGTCCATCGAGCGGACCGAGCGGGCGGCCTGGCTCGCGCGCAGGCGCTGGGCGGCGGGATTATCGGCAACGAACCGCTTGATCGCATCGGCCAGGCTGTAGCCATCGCCCGCCGCGTAGATCGCGCCCTGCCCCGGCGCGTACCGGTCGGCCGCGCCACCCAGATCCGGGACGATCACCGGCACGCCGCTGGCACAGGCCTCGCTCGCTACCATGCAGAAGGTTTCCGCCTCGCAGCCGTGAACCAGCGCATCGGCGCTGGCGAGGATCCGGGCCAGCGTCGCCCGATCCCTGACCGGGGCAAGCAGCTGGATATGCGGATTTCTGGCGGCATGGCGCAGAACCGTCGCCTGATCACGCCCTTCGCCGATCAGGACCAACCCCAGCGGGCAGTCGAACCCGGCGGCGGTGACGGCGTCGATCACCATCGGCCAGCGCTTTTCCGACGCCATCCGGCCAATCCCGATCAGCAGCGTCGCCCGTTCCGGCAACTCGCAGCGTTGCAGCAGGCTGCGGCGCAACTCCGCGTCGCGCAGGGCGGGGGAGAAAATGCCCGGCTCCACCCCCATCGGCGCGGTGATGCAATGTTCCAGCCCGCCATCGCGCAGCCGCTGCGTCAGGTTGTGGCTGGCGCTGACCACCATGTCGAAGCTCTGATCGAGCCGCCGCAGATGGTCCCAGAACCACTGGAAGCCGCGGTCGATCGCGCTGCGGCTGGCGATGTCGCCAAACCAGCGATAGGCATAGGCCGACAGCGGGTCGGCATGCATCACCAGCGCGCGCGGCGCGCGGCCGGGCCAACGCCCGACCATCGCCGGGCTGCTCCAGGGCGAAGAGGATTCGACGAAATCGGGGGCGAGCCGGTCCAGCGCCTCGTGTAGGGCCGGTTCGTTGTCGAAATAGCTGTAGCGCCGGTCCAGCGGAAAGCGCCGCGCCGGGATGGTGACGATCCGCGCTCCGGGGCCAAGCTCCTGCGTGGTCGAGCGGCGGCCCGGAGCGAGAATGGTCATCCCGATCCCGGCCTCGACCGCCGCCCGCAGCTTGCGCTCGACATAGGTTTTCACACCGCCGCCCTGTGGGGTGTAGAACGCACAGACATCGACAATATGCACTCTACTGGCGCTCCAGAGGGCCAAAGGAAAACAATCCGCGGCGATAGTTCAGGACGATCCTGATCCGGGTCAGGCCCGGTCCCGCGCTGACCGAGCTTTTCGCTGCTTTCGGCCGGGACCAGCCGAGCCGGGGGTTGGCGGCAAAGCCGACCCCGTCGATCGAGAGGCCGAATTTGTGGTTGCCGTCGCGGTCGTGCAGCAGGCTCAGGGCATAGCTACCCGGATCGGGTACGCGGATGCACAGTTCCGGGATGCCGCTGGCCGGCATTGGCACTTCGACCCGGCGAAAGACCTTGCCCTGTTCCAGCAGGACATTGTCGTCGGCCAGGAAATCATCGTCATTGGCCGGATAGACTTCCAGCTTGAGCGAGCCCGCGCGGTCCTTCAGCCCGACTGGCGTGACGATGATCGCCGGGCCGCGCTCGTCCCTGCGGCAGGTGCCTTCGGCCTTGCCCAGTTCGGGATTGGAGCGCAGGTGCGCCTCGGCGAGCGCGGGCAATGCCAGAAGCGAAGCCACGAAAATCGACAGACGCCCCCAACCGCTCACGCGTGTGCCCCCCTGCAGAACAGTCCGGTCACGCCGATCACCGTGCCAACCGCGATGTTAAGCGCCAGCGACAGGCTGGCCATCAGCGCCAGCGCATCGGTGATGGCGAACTGGCGCCCAAGGAAAAACACGGCGATGCCGACGAACAGCACATCCTTGTCCGGCACCAGCGGCAGGCGCGAAACCAGCTGGCGGATCGCCAGCAGCAGGCACCACCACCCCAGCTCAACATGCGGCAGCAGCATGTGCCACATGTCGGCGGTGCACAGCAGGCCGAACACAATCCGCACCAGATGGATGCGGGTGACGAAGCCCAGTTGCTCGCGCGGCAGGCTGAACAGCTTGCGCCGGAACAATAGCGGCAACGCGAAGCTGGCCCCGATCAGGCTGATCGAGATGGTCAGAGCGCCGTGATCGACCCCCAGCGGCTGCGAACGCAGCAGTTCGAATGCAAACGGCAGCATCACCAGCGCCACCGCGCTGCCGCAGACAGCCGACAGGATGGTGACATCCTTGATCGCCCCGAACGGCGCGTTCGTCATTTTCACCTGCTGGCGCGCCCAGCCGTAGAAATAGGATTCGCCCAGGTATCCGATCAGCAGTTCGTTGCTGATCTGCTTGCGCAGCAGCGCGATCACGCCGCTCTTGGGGATCGGCCAGAGATGGCGGAAGATCACCCATTCCGAAAAGGGCACCGCGCACCAGCTGAGCACGAACAGCCCCCAGAACAGCGGATTGTGCGGCAGGTGGCGCAGTTCGGTAGCGAAAGCCAGATGGCGGATCGAGCGGAACACCGCGAGCAGGATCGCGATCGAGAACAGCGGCCCGAGCGAGCGCACCCAGTTCCTCGGCGGACGAGCGAGCGAAGGCAGATCGATTGGCGCGGCGCTGGGCCCTTCCAGCGCCAGCGTGGCAGCGCCTCTCATCCGTCAGCCCCCAGCAGCGCGCCATAGCTGCCGAGCGGCCGATCGCCGAGCAGGTGCTGCAGCGTATGGCCGATGCTGCGGCACAACGCCGGCACCCCGACATCGCCCGGATGCACCGCCAGGCGGACATGATCGAGCCCTCCCAGAAGATTGCGGGCGATGGCGGCAAAGGCGATCGAGGAGCAGATCCGGCTGCGGCTGCGGCTGGCCCAGGTGATGACCGGGCCGCAGCAATGGGTACGCTCGGTGGCCGGCTCCCACACCCGGAAATGGTCCTCGACCAGCGGCAGTTCCTCGTCGGCCAGCGCTGCCATCGCCCCATCGCCATAAAGCCACGCCGGCGCGACGAAGCCGGTGACCGGCTTGCCGGTGACATCTTCCAGCAGCGCCCGGCCAGCGCGGATCAGGCGGATCGCCTCGTCCTTGTCGATTCCCAGGAATTCTCCCTCACCGGCGGTGAGGTGCTTTGCCTTCAGCGCATCGAGGCAACCGGTGTGGGCCGTGCCGTCGCGATGCGACCAGCCGTGAAGGAAGATGTCGCTACCCTGTTCGGCCCAGGAACGCAGCAGCGTCGCAAAGGCGGAACCGGCGATGAGTGGTGCTTCGCCCCAGTAATTGGGCACGACCAGCAGCGCGATTCGGCCCGGGTCGGCCTGCTCTGTCAGCATCGCGCGCAGCGCTTCCACCTCCCGCTCGAAGCGGGGGGAAACGTCATGGATAGAAACGATCAGCGATCGTCGGCTGCACGCGGGATCGTCCATAGTGTCTTGAGACGTCACCGGTTGGACAGGACCCCAGCGGCAATGGGATTTTTTTGCAGGTGTTTCACATTTTCGATCTCGGCGCCCGCAAGGTCGGCGCCAGACTGAGGATTTCGGCAAATCCCGGCGTCTCACCTGAAAGGCGTGCGAGCCCTGCCCGCCTCGAACGGACGACGAGCACCATGGATTTATCGCAAGCGGCCCCAAGGCCATCGACATTGCGCTGGCCTCTGCGCCGTCACCTGCCCCACTGGCTGCTGGGACTCTCGCTGTTCATCGGCGCAGCGATCTGGAGCGAGACGCTGTCCGGCCAGAGCATTTCCCCGCAGGCGCCGATCGAAACCATTCCGACCTCGGATTTTTCGGTGCTGCCCTTCAACGTCAAGGGCCTGCCATGGCCGGTCGCCTGGGGACGCGACGAAGCCTTGCTGACCATCGGCCAGCGGCTGGCGCAGATGCGCGAGCAAAAGCGCGAACCCTCGGTTGTGCTCCTCCAGGAAGCCTTCACGCCGCAGGCCAAGCAGATCGGCAGGCAGGCCGGTTACCGCTTCCGGGTCAGCGGACCAGCGCTGCGCGACCAGCGGGCGGGCGACGGAAAATGGTATCTGGGCGAGACCGAAGGCACGCCGCTCGACAGCGGGCTGGTGGTGCTGTCCGACTATCCGGTCAACCGCGTGATCCGCGCCGCCTTTCCCGCCGGTAGCTGCGCCGGGTTCGATTGCCTCGCCGCCAAGGGCGCGCTGCTGGTCGGGCTGGAGCTGCCCGACGGCGGCAAGGTCGATGTGCTCGATACCCATCTCAACAGCCGCGCCGCCTCGCACGCGCCCGCCGCGCAATCCGACGCAGCCTTTGCTCGCGAGAGCCGTTTTCTCGCCCGGTTCGTGCGGCTCAACCATGATCCCAAGGTGCCGCTGGTGATGGCTGGGGATTTCAACATGGGCGAGCGGCCGAAGCGCGAAGCCGCCCTGCTGGGCGGGATCCGCTCTCTGCCCGGAGCCCATGGCACCGTGCGCGAGGCGCTTTCAGGCCTGATGGGCGCGGGCGACAGCTCGCTGCTCCAGTCCGCCGATGCCCGCATGATCCACCACCGTGCGCGCGACATGCAGTTCATGCTCGATGGCGCAAGCGAGGCGATCCGGGCAGTGGGCGCGGATATCCCGTTCGGGACCGAGCCGGATGGTTCAAGCCTGTCCGATCACCTCGCGCTGACCACCTATTACCGGCTGAGCCGCAGCTAGCCTGCCTCCCGTCGCGCGGGATCGTGCCAGCGCAGGACCAGCGCAGGCAGCAGCAGCAGCGTCAGTGCCAGCGAGCTGATCAGCCCGCCCAGTGACAGCACCTCGCCACTGACGGCAACGGCGATTACCCCGCCTGCAATGGCCAGCGGCATCCCGGCCAGGATCAGCAGCGCCGGCCTGATCCCCCCGAACGCCAGCACCAGCAGCGCGACAAGCGCTATCCCCGCCAGCGCGACATGGCTGGCCAGTTCACGCGCCGCCGCAGCCTGCCCTTCGGCTTCCCCGCCATAGGAGAGATAGACCCCGTCGGGCAGCTTCACTTGTGCCGCAATCCCCTTGCGCGCCTGGGCGACGAAGCCCTCCACATCCCTGCCTGCGACATTGGCGGTCACGATCTGCCGCCGCTCCCCGGCCTCATGGGCGATCATCGCCCGGCCCTGTTCCAGCCGGATATCGGCAATATCCGCCAGGCGCGCCACTTGCCCGCCATTTCCATGGACCAGCAGCCCGGCGATCGCTTCGGGATCGCGCCGCATGTCCGCAGGCAGCGCCACCGCCACGTCGATCGTCCGGTCCGCCGTGCTGATCTGCCCGGCCGGGAGGCCCTGGAACGCTGCCCCGATCGCGTCGCCGGCATTGGCTGCATCGATGCCGCGCAATGCCATCCGGTCGGGATCGAGCGCGACCCGTATCACTGGGGTGCCCGGCTGCATCCTGACCTGAACGTCGGCTGAGCCGGGCGTCGCGCGCAATTGCTCCGCTACCTGCGCGGCAATGCGATCCAGCGTGTCGAGATTGCTGCCGTGGATGCCGATCGCAACCTGCGCGGCTTCGCCGGACAGGGTCTCGCCGATTCGGTCGCCGAGGAAAGTCGTCACTTCACTCTGGATCGCCAGCGCCTGGCCAAGGATCGCCCGGATCCGCTCCAGCGCCCGGTCTTCCCCGTCACCATCGACATCCTTGAGCTGGACATGGAATTCGGCGCGGTTGGGGGCCCAGGTATCCTCGCCAGCCTCGGTCCGGCCGATCTGCTCCTCGATCGTGGCCACGCCCGGCACGGCCAGGATCTGGTCCGACAACCGCTTGCCATTGCCGCGCATCCAGTCGAACGAGGCGCCGACCGGCCCCGTCACCTGCAGCACGTAATGCCGTTCCCGGAAGGATGGCAGCAATTCGCTTCCGAAGCTCGAGGCCGCCAGCACCCCGGCCAGTCCGATCCCCGCCACCAGCGCGGCGATCGGGCCGGGCCGGGCGCAATAGCGGGCGATGAGCTTGCCGTGCCAGTCTTTGAACCGGGCCAGCAGCGCGGGTTCGGGATGCGGCTCGCTATCGCCCAGCAGCAGCAGCGCCAGCGCCGGGGTGACAGTCATCGCCACCAGCAGCGACGCCAGCGTGGCCAGCAGGAAAGCCAGCCCCAGCGGCACGAAGAACGCCCCCTGCAAGCCGGTCATGAACAGGATCGGGGCGATAGTCAGCGCCAGCACGAAAGTGGCATAGACCACCGGAGCGCGCACCTCGACCGAAGCCGCCTCGATGATCGCCCGCCGGTCGGCCGTGGACGTAACGCCGCGCAGCCGCCGCACGATATTCTCGATATCGACGATCGCATCGTCGATCACCACCCCCAGCGCCACCGCCAGCCCGCCCAGTGTCATGGTGTTGATTGTCTGGCCGGAAAGATCGAGCACGATCAGCGCAGCCAGCAGCGACAGCGGGATCGACAGGAACGTGATCGCGGCGACCTTGATGTCGCGCATAAAGGCCAGCAGCACCAGTGCGATCATCGCCGCACCGATCAGCAGGTCGCGCTGGATCCCCGCCAGCGCGGTCTCGATGAAATTGGCCGGGCGGTGCATTGCCGGATAGACTGTTACGCCGCGCGCCTTCAGCATCGGCTTCAGCTCGGCCAGAGCGGCCTCCACCGCCACGGTCGCATCCAGCGTATTGGCGCCATACTGGCTCGACAGGGTGAGCAGCACGCCGGGTCGGCCCATCACCAGCGCATCGCCAAAGGCCGGGGCGGGCGCTTCGACCACGTCGGCGACATCGCCGATCCGCAGCGATCCGCCCGCCCCGGGGGCCAGCACCGCCTGGGCGATGGCATGGGGCGACAGCGTGCCGCTGTCCGGCTGGATCAGGATGCGCTGGTTGGGCGTGTCGGCAAAGCCGCCACCGCTGACATTGACGAGGGCCCTGGTCGCGTTGGCGACATCGGCGAAAGTCAGGCTGTGCGCCACCAGCTCCGCCGGGCGGACCCTGACCTCGATCCGGGTTTTCTCCCCGCCGAAAATATTGGCGCGCGCCACCCCCTGTGCCGCCAGCAGGCGCGGGCGGACGGTCCATTCCACCAGATCGCGCAATTGCATCGGCGTCAACCGCTGGCTGGTGAAGCCGATCTTGATCAGGTCCATGGTGGAAGATGTCAGCGGCGTGATCCGGGGCGTATCGACCCCGGCGGGCAAATGCCCGGCAATGTCGGCCAGCGCTTCGGCCACCTGCTGGCGGGCACGATAGGGATCGCTGCCCTGGCGGAAGGTGACATTGATGACAGACAGGCCCTGGATCGATTCCGAACGAACCGATTCCACCCCATTCGCGCCATTGACGATAGCCTCGATCGGCCGGGTGACCAGCGCCTCGACCTGTTCGGCGACATAGCCGGGGGCTTCGGTCTGGACGCTGGCCTGCGGCGGCACGAAATCGGGGAAGACATCATAGGCCGCCCGCCGGATGGTGACATAGCCGAAAGCCATCAGCATGACGGCGGCCAGCAGCACCAGCCAGGGATGGCGCAGCGACTGGCGGACGATCTGGCGCAGCATGGCTCAGTCGCCGCCTTCCGGCGGCGCGGCGCGTTCCAGCCCGAGCAGCGTCGCCGCTCCGTCCACAACGATGCGGTCGCCCGGCCGGAGCGGGCCGGCGGCGATGAACCAGCCCTGGTCCTGCGGTTCTCCGCCGGTAAGATCGACTCGCGCGAAGCGGCCGCCCGGTTCGGCCCGATATACGAACAGCGTGCCGTCGGAACGCAGGAGCGCTTCGCGCGGGATGATGATCCCGCCGCGTTCGCCCGCGCCGGCACCACGGGCAGGCAACACCCGGCCCACGCCGAGCCGGCCCGCGCGCGGCCCGCTGACCAGCGCGAGCACGCCCGGCGACTGCAATTGCGCATCGGCGCTCGCCGCCGGGCCCAGAACCCGCACTACCACCCGGTCGGCCCCATTGCCGAGCGTTACCGGCGCCCCGGCAGGCAAGGCGCCGCCGGGCATGTCGATCCGCACCAGCGCAGCATGGCCCAGCGCGGCATCGCGCACCAGCCCGGCCAGCGCCCCGCAACCGAGCCGCGCCAGCCCGGCACCATATTCGAGCCCCGCCCGCTGGCAGGCGAAGGTCAGCTTCGCCTGGTCGGCCGCCGATTGCGCGCGGGCTGCTTCCAGTTCGCGCGGCGATGCGCTCTGGTCCTGTGCGACCAGCGCCTCCAGCCGCGCGGCTTCCTGGCGCGATGCATTGGCGGCGGCCTGCGCCGCTGTAACATCGGCCGCAATCGATGCCAGCGGTGCAAGGTCGAGCGCGCGGGCAAAACCCGGCTGGCCAGAGGAGAATGCCCCGGCCGAGACCGGCACGATCCGCAGACTGGCCTGCCGCAGCTGCCCGGCATCGAGCTTGAGCGTCCCGGCCGGGGCGACCTCTGCCGCTCGCGGTGCATGGTCCGCCGGGGCAGGCGCGGGGCCGACAAGATACATCGCCAGCGCACCCAGCAGCGCCCCGAACAGCGCACATCCTGCCGCCCAGCCCGCTGCGGTCCGGTGGCTCATGGCCCGGTGGATCATGGCAACATCTCCAGTTGGTCGCGCTTCAGGGCCAGTTCGGGGCCATCCAGTGGACGGCGCAAAGCTTCTTCCAGCCCGGCCTGCGCCAGTTGAACCCGCGCCAGCGCATCGAGCGCGGCCAATTGGGTCTCGAGCGCCGCAATCTGCGCGGCGGCCCATTCGGCCCGGCCGATCGCACCAAGCCGGAGCTGGTCGTCGGCGCGCGCCGCAGCAGCCGCCGTCTGTGGCAATTCCCGTTCTCTGATCTGCCGCAGCGCGCTCCACGCCGAACCCTGTTCGGCCATCGCCGCGTCGATCGCGCTGGTGGCATCCGCCAGCACCGCTTCGATTGCCGCGCCCGCCTGATCGCGCCGGGCCACCGCTGCGGCAATGGCCGCGCGGTTCAGATCGAACGAGGGCAGAGCGAGATTGACCGACAGCGGCAATTTCACCAGCCCCCGTTCCCAGGTGTAGCCGGGAGCCAAGCTGATTGCCGGATATTGCCGGGCGAGCTCGGCGCGGACATCGCTTTGCGCCTGGTCATAGGCCGTCACCGCGCGCAGCACATCCGCCCGCGCCGCCACTGCCTGCTGGCGCGCACTGACACTGAGCGGTGCGGCTGGCGCGGTCGGCGGGGTATCGAATTCGGACCAGACCAGATCGACCCCGGCAAGCGCCTGCTCCGGCAAGCCGATCAGCCCGGCAATCCGCGCCCTGGCCACCGCCGCCTGTGCCCCGGCATCGGCCAGCGCCCGCGCTTCCTGCGAGCGCAGGGCGCGATAGGGATAGAGATCGAGCGCCGCCGTCTCGCCCAGGTGGGCGCGCCGCTCCAGCGCGGCGATCTGGCGATCGCGCAGCGCGAGAATGCTTGCGGCGAGCCCGGCCCGGCGGGTCTGGACCAGATGCTCGACCAGCTCCCGGCGCACTGCCATCCGTTCGCTCCACAAGGTCTCGGCAAAATCCTGACGAGCCATCAGCACCGCAAGGTCGCCCCGTTCAATCCGGGCCGAACGCTGCCCGCCCATGTCCAGCGGCAGATCGAGCGCGCCACCCAGCAACCACGGCGAGCGGGCAGCCGGATCATTGGCATATTCGCTGGTCAGCATGAGCGTCGGCCCGGCAGCCTGGCGACTGGCACGGGCCCCGGCGCGGGCGGTGGCGATGGCCTTGCGCGCTTCTGCCACTTTCGGGTCAAGCCGGACCAGCGCCGCGAACAGGCCAAGGCGGTCAAGCCCGGTATTGGCGGTCGATGCTTCGGGAGCAATGCGGCGAATGGTCGCATCGATATCCTGGCGATCGAGCAGTGCGGCCGACTGACGGGCAATCCGCGCTTCCAGTTCGACCGGCGCAGTCGGCACATGCGCGCAGGCCGCCACGAAACCGGCCGCAGCCAGACATAGTGCTCCCCCTGTGCGGTTACCCCTCATCCTGGCCATGACGTCACCATAACGAGGGTTCCTCAGCCGGACAGCGATATTACGCATTCTCGGGTAAGGGGCGGCCGAGCGAAATCGGCGTCGCGATTCGCAAAAAAATTTGGCAGGACTGAGGTGGCGCGATTGCGGCGGCGTCACATTACGGGCAATTGAACCGATAATGGAGCATCATGAATATTCAACAGCACGCGATGCTCCTCCGGCCAGCTCCCGGCAGTACTGAGCCGATGCCACTCATTGGGCAAAGGGTTGCCCTATTTTCAGGTAATTACAATTACTTACGTGATGGAGCAAACCAGGCGCTCAATCGCCTCGTCCGCCATCTGGAAGAGGTGGAAGGGATGATCGTGCGAGTCTATTCGCCGACCTCATCCTCTCCGGCGTTCGAGCCGGCTGGCCAGCTTGTCTCGGTCAAATCTTTCGCCATCCCCGGGCGCAAGGAATATCGCCTCGCCTGGGGAATGTCGGCGGAGATTCGCGAAGACGTGCGCGATTTCGCCCCGTCCATCGTCCATTTGTCCGCCCCGGACCGGCTTGGCTGGCAGGCACAGCTGTTCGCGATCGACCAGCTGAAGGTTCCGGTGGTGGCCAGCCTGCACACCTTGTTCGAGCGCTATTTTGCCTTTTACGGGCTGTCGTTCCTCCAGGCCTCGGCGGAGCGTTATCTCGCCCGCTTCTATGGCAAGTGCGACCGGATCTTCGTGCCGACCCTGCCGCTGATGGAGGAATATGGCGCGCGCTACGGGACGCAATCGGTCCGGCTGTGGCAACGCGGCGTCGATCGCCTGCAATTCCACCCGGATCGCCGGGACATGTCCTGGCGACGCGATCTCGGGATCGCGGATCACGACGTGGTGCCGCTGCTGTTCGGGCGAATCGTGCTGGAAAAGGGCGTCACCGGTTTTGCCGACGCGATCGCGGCACTTCGCGCGCGCGGGCGCAAAGTGCATCCACTGGTCGTCGGAGACGGCCCGGCGCTCGGCAAGCTCAGGGATGCGATGCCCGATGCCGTGTTCACTGGCCACCTCACCGGCGAGAATCTCGCCCGGGCGGTGGCCTCTGCCGATTTCATGATCAATCCCAGCACGACCGAGGCGTTCGGCAATGTCGTGCTGGAAGCGATGGCATCGGGCCTGGCGGTGATTTCCTCGGACACTCCCAGCGCCCGCAACATCCTGACCCATGGCGCGAACGGGCTGCTTTACCCTCCGGCCGAACCTGACGCGCTGATCGATGCTGCGGAACGGCTGATCGCCGACGCCGGCCTGCGCCAGCACATGGCCGCCAACGCCGCTGCCACCGCCGCACGCTATGACTGGTCAGCCGAATTATCACAGGTCTGCAATGGCTATCGCGAATTGCTGCGGGTGAAAGAACTGGCCTGAAGCAAGCGCATGAACGACGGGGCGGGGCAATTCCGGGCACCTCCACCATACCACCAGACAATTCCGGACACCCGGCAGAAAGGCCCATGAATTGAGCGTTCCGACTTTCGTCATCCCGCTGCTGCTGGCCAACGCACCCGCGGCAGCCAGCGACATTCCGTCTGCGGGACCCGCCGTACTCGCCGCTCCGGCGGAAGATTCCCCGCTGAACGTGGTGGCAACTCCGCCATCCGGCGTACCGCCGCTGGCGCCTGCCGTCACGGTCGATGGGTCGGTACCGGCCACTCCGCCCGCTCCCCCGCCTGCCGCTACCGACATGGACAGGAATGCGATCGTTGTGACCGCGCATGAACGCGCGTCCCCGGCCGATCCGCTGGAAACGGTCAATGCGGTTGCGTTCGACGCCGTGCAGGAGGTCGACAAGGCGATTATCGGCCCGGTGGCGCATGGCTACATGAAAGTGGTGCCCGAGCCGATGCGCGACGGCATCCATAACGCGCTCAACAATCTCGACGAGCCGATCGTCTTCGTCAACTTCCTGCTCCAGTTGAAGCCGGGCAAGGCGGTGGAAACGCTGGGCCGGTTCGTGATCAATTCAACCATCGGCATCGGCGGGCTGGTGGATGTGGCCAAAAGGAAGCCGTTCCACCTTCCGCGCCGTTCCAACGGCCTGGCCGACACGCTGGGCTATTACGGCGTGAAACCGGGCCCCTACCTGTTTCTGCCGCTGATCGGTTCGACCACCGTGCGTGACCTGCTGGGCCGCGTTGTCGATCTGTCGCTGGTGCCGACAGCCTTTGGCAAGCCGTTCAACCAGCCGACCTACAGCCTCGTCAAGGGCACCCTCGCCGCGCTCGACGAGCGGGCCCAGAACGACGAACAGCTGGACAGACTGCACAACGAAAGCGACGATTCCTATCTGGCCACCCGCAAGTATTATCTGGAGAAGCGGCAGGCCGAGATCGACGTCCTGCGCGGCAAGCGCAGCGATGTGCCCGGCGTGACGCCCGCTGCGCCGCAAGCTGTGCCGGTGCCGAACGCGCCGCCCGCCACAGCGGTTCCGGCGGGATCGGCAGGTGCGATGCCCACATCCAGCGCCCAACCGGCTCCGGTCACGCAGCCTTAGGGCACCTGCCGCGAGCTAATACAGGGATTGCGATCCCCGTCACGATTTCCCAGATCGTGATGGGATAGACGCTGCCACGCTCCAGCAGCCCATCGGGCAAGGGGAGCGCATGTGTTTCGAGTAGCGCAAGGCTGGCGAGGCCCAGCAGGCCGAGCACCACGCAGGTAATCCGGTAGACCGTCGGCGCGCCACATCGCCCGGCAACGCGGGCGGCGACGATCAGCGCCGCATTACCGCCCAGGATCGCCATGGCCGCGCCAATCACATGCAACTGGTGGGTTCCGTCCGCGATCTCCCGGGGCCCGCCGTGGACGATGCCGACCATGATCGTTCCCAGCGCATGGACGATCCCCAAAATCGCGCAAAGGACGGCAGTGGAACCCTTCTCGCGGAGGGCGTGAAAGCCTGCGACAGTGGCCGCGGCGAACAGCGTGCCGTCAAGCGCGAACCCCCCGAAATTCATCACCCAAGCCCGCGCCGAGTGCAACGCGCGGCCATGGATCATGCCGCCATAGGGCACGCCCAGATCGCTGATGTAATTGCGGGCGTAGCTGTATCCGGGAAAGCCCGAAGCCGCGATCGCTTCGGAGGCGAGGTAGGTCAGCCCGGCCAGCAGCCAAAGTGCGCCTGCAAGGCGCAGCGAGGGCAGGTGGAAAGACATGGGCATTGCGGCAGGATGCCTCGACGGAACCCGCTTGGCCAGACGCTATCCGAAGTCGAGATCGTCGAGCGTGTCGATGAAGCCTTCATGGCAAAGCTCGTCCCACAGCGCGCGAGGAATGGCGCAGGCGAAACCGGCGGCGCATTGCTGCAGGCTGCGCACCATGCCCGCTCCGAGCAGCACCGTCGCGACGGCCGGATGGGCGAGCGGAAATTGCAGCGCGGCCGCACTGAGCGGCACGCCATGACGGGCGCAGATCGCCTCCAGCCGGCGCACGCGCTCCAGCACGTCCCCGGACGCGGGCGCATAATCATAACGCGCGTCCGGCACCGGGCCGGTGGCAAGGATGCCGGAGCTGAAGACGCCGCCGATCACCAGCGAAACCCCGCGCGCCAAGCAGCGATCAAGCAACGGCCGCGTCCCAGCCTGGTCCAGCAAGGTATAGGAGGCAGCCAGCAGGAAGGCGGCGGGATCGGCATAGTCCAGGCAATCGAGGCAGACTTCGGCTTCGGTCACGCCCAGGCCATAGCCGCCGATCGCGCCCGACCGGCGCAGTTCCTCCAACGCCCTGATCCCGCCTTCGCGCAGGGTCTTCAACTGCGCCGGAAAATCCTCGCCATGCAGCCGCACGCCGATGTCATGGACAAACAGAATATCGATCCGGTCCAGCCCGAGGCGGTGCAGGCTCAGCTCGAACGACCGCATCACGCCATCGTAGCTGTAATCCCAGCGCGGATCGAACGGTGAGGGATCGAGAAAGATGCCGTCCTCCTCAGCCCCACCCGGCGCTGGATCGAGCAGCCTGCCGACCTTGCTGGACAGGATGAAATCAGCCCGCGGCTTTTCCTCCAGATAGGCCCCGATCCGCCGCTCGCTCTTCCCCCGGCCATAGAAGGGCGCGGTATCGAAATAGCGGATGCCGGCGTCCCAGGCCGCATCCAGCACATCGCGCGCTGCGGCATTGGAGATGACCCGGCCGAAATTGCCAAGACTCCCTCCGCCGTAGCTGGCGATGGTGGGGGAAAGGCCGGTCCGGCCGAGCGGGCGGGTATCGCTGATTTTCATGCAACCTCGCGGCGCACCGTAGCGGCGATTGCCTCGATCATTCCGCCATCCTGGCCTTGGGCAGGCGCCTCACGTCGAACTCGCAGCCCGGCAGGGTCTCCTGCAGCTCGATCAGATTGCCTTCCGGATCGCGCCCGTAGATCGCCTTGACGATTTCCACGTCCACTGCCCTGCCCGGACGGCCATCCGACCGGTCGAACTGCATGCCCAGCTTGCCCAGCCGCTCGACCTCGGCTTCGATGTCGGTCACATCGACGCAGAAATGGGTGTAGCCGTGCTGAAAGGGCCGCAGCGGCACCGAACTGTCATCGGGTCTGGGCTGGCTGTACTGGAAGATTTCGAGATAGCAGTTGCCCGAACACAGCATGGTGGTGCGCGAGGCGGAATTGGGTACGTCGATGATCTCGTCGATCAGCGGATTGTCCGACCAGCCTCCCTCAAAGCCCAGGTCCTCGAAGCCGAAAGCCTCGCAATAGAACCTGACCATCCTGTCAAAATCGCGCACATGCACGGCAACGTGATGAATTCCCCTGATCATCGCTTTCTCCCACCAATTGTCAGCGCGCGACTATGCGCGCTCGCCCCGCCATTGCAAATCCCGCTATCATTGAGGACAGCGATCAGCTTGTGCATCTTCGCCAACGCATAAAGCGCCGCGCTGTGCAGATCGCGCCAAAAATGGTGCGTTGCTGACCGCAGCCTTATTCTGGTCTGATCCCGCATCCACTTTTATTTTGTCTTTTTAATATTTTACCGCGCCTCTTTTGCGAAATTTCCCGGACAAGAAAGAACGAGCGATGGCTTGCTCCGCAAGTGGATTGGGCGATAGACATGCCGAAATGAATTACCTGACCGGCCATGCCGGTCGAGCGGAGTGCCGGGCCTTGAAGCGAAAGATCATCCAGCTGGGATATGTCGCCCGCGACCTTGATGCCGCGCTCGACCACTGGATCGGGGACGCCGGCGCCGGACCGTTCTATTTCGCCGAATACGAACCGGAGCAGCAGGTCCATCGCGGCCAGCCCACCCATATCCGCATGCGGCTCGCTTATGGCTTCATCGGCGACATCCATATCGAGGTGGTCCAGCAGATCAGCGGCGGTTCCTCGGCCTATACCGAGGCGCTGGAAGGCGGCGGCGCGATCCCGGCCGGTGGCGTTCTGCACCATGTGCTGATGGTCCATGACGGCTATGACGCGATCTACGACAGCTATCTCGCTGCCGGGGCTGAGCGGTGTTACGACGCCGTTGTCGCCGGCGTCGGCCGCTTCTGCTACCTGGACACCAGGTCGCTGATGGGCTGCTATCTCGAACTGGTCGAGGACACCACCGCGCTCGAGGCAGCGTGCGCGATCATGCGCGACATTCACCTCGCCTGGGACGGCACCAACCCGCGCCGCGATTTCGCAGAAATCATCGCCCTGCTCTGAACGGACCGGGCCATCCCGCAACACTTGCGTGAGGGGATCACCACCTTGGACAAGATCAGCTTTCTCGATCCCGATATCCTGCGCTGCCCGTTTGCCGCCTATGCCCGGGTGCGCGAGGACGGTCCGGTCTATTGGGACGCAAGCTGCGGCTACTACATCGTCACCGGCTATGACGAGGTCCGCCGGTGGGCGGCGAACACCGACGATCTCTCCAACATCACTGGCTTGCTTCTGTCGTTCGATTCGATGCCCTGGCAGGCGCGGATCAACGCAATCTACGAAACGCAGGGTTTCCTGCCGATGAACACGCTGACTGTGTCCGACCCGCCGCTGCACACCTTCCATCGCTCGCTGGTCGACAAGGCCTTCACCAGCTCGCGCGTGCGGCAGATGGAGAATTACCTCCAGGGCATCGTCGATGGCATGATCGACCGCTTCATCGCGCAGGGCGAGTGCGATTTCTACGCCGAATTCGCCGCCAGGGTGCCTATCCTCGTCATCGCCAGCCAGCTTGGCGTCGATCTGGAAGACATCGCCTGGTTCAAGGAATGTTCCGATGCGGTGATCGCGGAAAGCAATCCCAGCAATGACGAGGAAACCCAGGTCGCGATCACGCTCAGGATCGCCGAGCTGCAGCAATTCATCGCCCGCAAAGTCCGCGAATTCGAGCAGCAGCCGGCTGATTGCCTGCTGAGCGATCTCGCCCATGCCGACGACAATGGTCGCAAGATGCCGATGCGCGAACTGGTGTCGATGGTGCTGATCCTGCTGGTTGCAGGCAATGATTCCACCGCGCTGGCGATGACCAGCGCGATGCACCGGATGATCACTTCACCGGGCATGGAGGCCCGGCTGCGCGAGGATCCCGCGCGGATCCCCGCCTTCGTCGAGGAAGTGCTGCGGCTGGAAGCGCCGGTCCAGGGCCTGTACCGGCGGGTGCTCAATCCGATCCGGATCGGCGATACCGACATTCCCGTAGGCGCAATCGTGGTGTTGCGCTTCGGCGCGGCCAACCGCGATCCGGCGCAATTTCCGCTACCGGATGTGCTCGACATCGCCCGAACCAACAGCCGCAACCACCTGACATTCGGGGCTGGCCCGCATTTCTGCCTCGGCAACCAGCTGGCCCGCGGCGAATTGCGCATTGCCTTCACCACATTGCTGCAGCGAATGCGCAATTTCCGCCTCGTCGGTGGCGAGGATGCCGGAGAATGGATGGCTCATTTCCTGGTCTATGGGCCGCACCGGCTGCAGATCGCTTTTGACAGGACATGACAGGGCCGCAGTGCAGATCGGGAGACGCGCCATGAAAGTGCTGGTTTTCGGAGCGACGGGATTTGTTGGCTCTGCAGTGGCAAGGGCATTTCTCGAACGCGGCCATGAGGTGACTGGTGTCGGTCGCAGCGAGGGCAATACCAGCGTGATCGTCAAGCTCGGGATGACACCCGTTATCGCTGACTATTCCGACCGGCCAGCCATGGCCGCGCTGGCAGGCAAGCACGATGTCACGGTCTTTGCCGCGATGATCGACTGGGCGGAGGAACAGCCGCTGTTCGCCGCGATCTTTGATGCCTTGCGTCACAGCGGCAAGACCTTCCTTTATACTTCGGGCACCGGCGTTCTCTCGATCGCCAACCAGCTTGGTCACTGGAACGAAAGCACCTTTGCCGAGGACGACCTCTTTCCCTTCACCCCGACCGCGCAAAGTCAGTTGCGCCTCGACACCGAGGCAATGGTGCGCGCAGTAGCCGCTGACGGTATCCGCAGCTTCGTGATGCGACCCGGGATGATCTGGGGGCATGGCGGCAGCATTCACATCCCGCGTATCTTCGATTCAGCGATCCGCACCGGCGCCGCCTGCTACATGGGGCTGGGCCTGAACCTCTACAGCAACATCCACGTCGACGATCTTGCCGAGGCCTATGCACTGGCGCACGAAAGGGGCGCGCCAGGCGCGGTCTACCATGCGGTTGCCGGTGAAGCGAATTTCCGCAGCGTTGCCGAGGCAGTCGCGACAGTGGTTGGCTGCGACGCCCGCAGTGTTGATTATGAAGATGCCTGCGCGATCTGGAGCAGGGGCTGGGTCGATCTTGCGATCGCGGTCAACAGCCGGTCGCTCTGCCCGCGCACCCGCAGCGAACTGGGCTGGCTGCCGACCCGGCTGGACATGATCGAGGACATCCGCTCAGGCTCCTACCGCGACACCTACCAGTCGCGCACCGGCTGGGCGGCAAGCGGCTACCACTATGCCGGAGCGCATGCGGCCGATTAGGGTTGGGCTGTGGGCCAGGCCAGGGGCACTCACGCGCGATATCTCTGGTCGAACGTGTCTTCCATTCGCCGCGCGCAGGGCATGCCTGTTTCAAGCCAAATTGGCATGGAAATCGCGTACTCCAACAACCACAGCGACCTGAGTTTCGGAGCCGGTCCGCATTTTCCTCGGCAACCAACTGGCTCACGGCAAGCTTCCCATTGCCTTAGATGGGATATAAGATTGCACGAAATTAGACGAGGCAACGGGCGATGAAGCTGCTGGTTGTCGAAGCGACTATTTTTGGTGGCCCTGATGCTGACAAAGCGTTTATGATAAGGTTTCTGGCTATTCGTGCCTCGCTCCGGAAATCCACACACCGTGAGGAGCGGGCATCGGCCTCGCCGCGATGCCTTCTTGGAGATCGTTGCCATTTCCGGTTATAAAATAATGATATTTGAATGGAAGAGGATGAAAAATGTCAAGCAAGGAACAAAACAGCGCAACACTTGAAAAAATATATGCCGCCTTCGCGATTGGCGACTGGGAGAGCTGGAAAGACCACATCGACGAGAACTCCGTACTCATAGAAGCTGAAACACTGCCCTATGGCGGCCGCTTCAAGGGCATGGATATTGTAAAAGGCCTCCAGAAGATCGCTGAGCACTGGGAGGATTTCGACTACCAACGGCACGAAACCTACCATGGTGACAATGCCATCATGGTATACGGAACCATGGCAGCGACAGGAAAGGCGACCGGGCTTCGCGTGACCATGCCCCTGGCCGAACGCTGGGTGCTTGATGGTCCAATCGTCCGTGAAGTGACGGCAATCTATGGCGATACTGCCCTCTGCCGGATGGCAACATTGGGTGAAAAGATTTCCACCTGATCGGAAAATCCTTCAATCGCCGAGTCAAAGCCTCTTCCAATTGGGGCAGGTCTGCACCCCGCCTTGGCGGGCCTGCCTCAGATTGTTGCCGGAACTCGCAATCGGTCAGATTCAATCTCACGAGCGATTGCTGAAGTCTGTGGAGAAGCGTGCTCAAATCGCAGGTGGACGAGCTGATGCCTTCCGATTCCAATATCGAAAATGACCCGCAGTCTCTGCGAACAAAATATCTGGCCGAGCGCGACAAACGCGTTCGCCCGGAGGGTGATGCGCAATACATCTCCGTCGGGGACGAATTCGCAGGCTACGAATCCGACCCCTACGGCGATCCGGACTTCGCGCGCGATCCCATCACCGAGGATACCGAAGTCCTCCTGATAGGAGGAGGTCACGCCGGATTGCTGGGTGCATATCATCTTCGCCAGGCAGGGGTTGATGAATTCCGTATAATTGAAAAGGCCGGCGACTTTGGCGGAACCTGGTACTGGAATCGTTACCCGAACTGTCGATGCGATGTTGAATCCTATATTTACCTGCCGCTGATCGAACAGTTCGGCAAGATGCCGACAGAGAAGTATATTCGTTCTTCCGAAATTCTCGCGCACGCACAACGCGTTGCACGCACTCTGAATCTCTATGACAAGGCGATATTCCGTACAACTGTGAAGGAACTTCGCTGGAACGAAGAAATCGGTCGGTGGATGGTCAGCACGGACCGCGGCGATACCATCCGCGCTCGATTTGTCGCCATGGGCAGCGGGCCGCTCAATCGCCCGAAGCTTCCGGGCATTCCCGGCATAGAGACATTCAAGGGGCGATCTTTCCACACCTCGCGCTGGGATTATGGTTACACTGGCGGGGATGAAACGGGCAACCTGACCGGTCTGAGGGACAAGCGTGTCGCGATTGTCGGAACCGGCGCAACCGCCGTGCAAGCGATTACGGCGCTGGCGGAATCTTGCGGGCATCTCTTTGTAGTGCAGCGCACGCCTGCCGCGGTCGACCCTCGCGACAACCGCCCCACAGATCCCGCCTGGTGGTCAAGCCATCGCGAGCCGGGCTGGTGGGAACAGCGTGCGAGAAACTTCGAAGGGTTCTTTCTCGGCGTGCCGCAAGAAGAAGATCTTGTCAGCGACGGCTGGACGACCAACTGGAAGCGCTTTGCGGATGCAGCACGTCAAGCGGCTTGTGCCCCCTCGGACAGCGAAATCCCAGTCACACAGGGTGTCGATTTCGAAAAAATGGGAGTCATCAGGGCGCGGATCGATGCGATCGTGAAAGATCCTGCAACAGCCGAGGCTTTGAAACCCTGGTACAACTGGTTCTGCAAACGGCCACTGTTCCACGACGGATATTACGAGGTCTTCAATCGTCCCAACGTCACGCTGATCGATACAAAGGGCAAAAGCCTTGATCGCATCACTGAGAATGCCATCGTCTTCGATGGTGTGGAACATGAGGTGGACTGTATCATCTACGCTTCCGGTTTCGAAGCAGCTGCTCCATCAAACCGTTCGGGCGGATTTGATTTGATCGGCAAGGGCGGCCTTGCTCTGGAGGAACACTGGTCCGACGGGATGCGCACGCTGCATGGCATGCTCATCCATAACTTCCCGAACATCGCAACCATTCACGGCATCAAGCAGACGGTCACGTCCTGGAATGGCTCTCTGATATTGTACAAGCATACCGAACACTTTGTGAAACTGGTTCAATACTGCCGCGATCACGGATACAAGTCATTCGAAGCAACGAAGGATGCCGAAGCAGGCTGGCTGGAGGTGCTGAAGGCCAAATCGGTAGCCGACCTCCAGTTCCTTGCGGACTGCACCCCCGGTTATATCAATAACGAAGGCAAAAATCCGGAACAGGCCATCTATGCCAGCATGTATGGCCCCGGCCTGTTTGATTTCATAGACCTGATCAAGCAGTGGCGGGAATCCGAGATCACCCATGACCTCGAATTTGAACCCCTGAATTAGCCGCGCCGTTTGCAATTCACCCCAGCGCCCACTGGATGTGCTGGGGTTCGAGATATTCCATCAACCCTTCGGGCCCGTATTCCCGGCCCAGCCCGCTCTGCTTGAAGCCGCCCATCGGCGCATCCATCCGGCTGAGCCCACCGCCGTTGATATAGACCGACCCGGCGCGGATGCGCGGAGCAATGGCCCGGGCCTGCTCAAGCGGGCCGAAGATGTAGCTAGCCAGCCCCAGCGTGCTGTCGTTGGCGGTGGCGATGGCCTGGTCGATATCGCGATAGGGCAGCAGCACGCCCACTGGCCCGAACAATTCCTCGCGCGCGATCTCGAAGCTGTTGTCGAGCCCGGCCAGCAGTGTCGGATTGATGTACCAGCCTTTCGCGAAATCCGGCCTGCCGCCGCCCGCGACGATCTCCGCCCCCGCTGCCACGGCACGGGTGACATAGCCTTCTACCCGCTCGCGATGGGGTTTGCTGATGACGGGGCCGAGCACCGTATCGGCATTCCACGGATCGCCGACCTTGACCCCGGCGA
Source organism: Erythrobacteraceae bacterium (assembly GCA_947479055.1). Classification (GTDB taxonomy): domain Bacteria; phylum Pseudomonadota; class Alphaproteobacteria; order Sphingomonadales; family Sphingomonadaceae; genus CANJYE01. The sequence goes on along the minus strand of CANJYE010000023.1, from coordinate 10,841 downwards.
AGAGCGTGCGGCTGCGCTCGACAAACTCCTCATACCGGCTTTCGTGGACCAGAATCCGCGTGGGCGAAGCGCAGCCCTGTCCGGCGTTGCGCAGATAGCGCAAATGGCAGGACAGCTGCGGTGCCATGTCGCCATCGGGCAGCATGATCGCGGCAGACTTTCCGCCCAGTTCCAGCACCACGCCCTTGATCGAGCCCGCCGCCTGCCGCATGATTTCCCGGCCGACCTGGACCGATCCGGTAAAGCTGACCTTGTCGATGCCGGGATGGCCGGTCAGGTGGCGGCCCACTTCCACTCCGCCGGCAACAAAGTTGACGACACCTTTCGGCACCCCCGCCCGTTCCAGCAGGCGCGCGAACATCAACATCGCCAGCGGTGCCTGCGGTGACGGCAGCAGCACCACGGTGCAGCCCGCCGCCAGCGCCGGGGCCATTTTCAGCGCCATGATCAGCAGCGGGTAATTATAGGCCGCGATCGCGGCTACCACACCGACCGGGGCATAGCGCACGATGCTGGCGCTGGGCATCGCGGCATGGCCGTCCGGCCCGAGATCGCGCGTCAGGTCACGCGTGGCGAGGTCGGCATAATAGCGCAGCAATTGCAGCGGGATGCCGATGTGGAGCGGGTCCATCAAATTGCGCGGCGAGCCCAGTTCGCTGATCATCGTGCCGGAAAATTCCGCCCGCTCCGAATCGAGCAGATCGGCCAACCGCAGCAGCACCTCGCGTCGCAGGGCAGGATTTGCCCAGACACCTGCTTCGAACGCCCCGCGGGCAGCGGCGACCGCTTCATCTGCCTGGGTCGTGCTTGCTTCGCGAACTTCGGCGATGTTCTCTTCGGTCGCGGGATTCTCGACCGGCATTACCGCCCCTTGCCCCGCCACAAAGGCACCGCCGATGTAAAGGCGCGTTTCCCAACCTGACTGTGGTGTCCAGTTCATCGGCTTGCTCCATCTTCCAGTACCAGGTCGGCGCATTTTTCGCCGATCACCATCGCCGGGGCGGCAGTGTTGGCCGAAACGATCATCGGCATGATCGAGGTGTCGGCCACCCGCAGCCCCTCCACGCCATGGACCCGCAGGCGCGGATCGACCACTACCATCGTATCGGTGGCTGGCCCCATCTTGCAGCTTCCGACAAGGTGATAGCTGGTGGTGCCGAACTGGCGAACGAAGGCGATCAGATCCTCGTCCGACTGGCAATCGAGGCCGGGAAACAGCTCGCTGTCGATCAGCCCGGCCAACGGCTCGGTCGCCATGATCCGGCGAGTGATGCGGATGCCCGCCAGGAGGACGCGGACATCGGCATCGTCGGTCAGGTAGCGCGGGTTGAAATGCGGCGCAGTGTCGGGATCGGCGCTGGCGATGCGAACGTAGCCCGCGCTGCGCGGCCGCTGCGGCCAGACCCCGATCGACATGCCGGGAAAATCGTCGAGCACGCCGACCAGCCCGGCCTTGAAGCTGGCGGGGGCGTACATGATGGTAAAATCAGTGGTGTCGAGCGCCGGATCGCTCCTGCAGAAGGCATAGGCCCGGCCCGGGCTGGTGGCCAGCACGCTCGAAAGGCCCAGCGCCCAGCGGATCACCTGCCGGACCAGCGGCAGGCCCTTCACATGCAGGTTGAAGCTGTCCACCCCTTCGCGCGCCCGCGCCACGATCCGCGGTCCGAAATGGTCGCGCAGGTTCTCGCCCACGCCGGGCAGATCGTGGCGCACCGCGATGCCGTGGCCGGACAGCAGTGCTCCCGGCCCGATCCCGCTCAGTTGCAGCAACTTGGGCGAATTGACTGCGCCCGCCGCCACGATCACTTCCCGGCGGGCCCGCACGGACAGTTCGCAGCCATGGCGGCGATAGACCACCCCGCTCGCCCGCTTGCCTTCGAAGCTGATCCTCAGCGCCTGCGCCATGGTGCGGACATCGACCCCGTGTCGTTTCGCGGCGGGCTTGAGGAAGGCGGTGGAAGTGCTGGCCCGCCAGCCGCGATGGATCGCGCTCTGGTAATTGCCGGTGCCTTCGAAGCTGGCCCCGTTGTAATCGGGATTGCGGGGAATGCCGCAGGCCTGGGACGAGGCGATGAAGGCGTCTTCCAACGCATTGGGCCAGTTGGCGTTGACCACGCTTAACCGCCCGTCCTCGCCGCGAAAGCTAGGGTCCGGGTTCGGGCTGCCAGCAGGCGCGATCCGGCGTTCGGTGCGGCGGAACAGCGGCAGCAGGTCATCATGCGACCAGCCTGTGTTGCCGGCCTGTGCCCAGCTGTCATAATCGGACGGCTGCCCGCGATTGTAGATCATGCCGTTGATTGAGCTTGAGCCGCCCAGAACCCTGCCCTGCGCCATCGGGATCGAGCGACCGGCAATGCCCGGATCGGGATCGGTCCGGAACTGCCAGGTCAGGTTCGGGTCGAACAGGGTCTTGTTGAAGCCCGCCGGAATGCGCAGGTAGGGATGGTTGTCGGATGGCCCCGCTTCGAGCACGCAAACGCTGTGGCCCGCCTCGCCCAGACGCCAGGCAATGATCCCGGCTGCGGTTCCGCCGCCCACGATCACGTAATCGAACACATCGGCCATTCTTGCTCCCCTATCCCCTGCGGAACGGCACCCATTGCGGCTTGCGCTTTTCGAGGAAGGCGGTGGCCCCTTCCTTCATGTCCTCGCCAAAGAAGAACGGCAGGTTGAGGAACTGCGCGGCGTCCAGCGCCTGGCTTGCCGGCATGTCTGACAGCAGCGTGAAGGCGCGGCGGCCCAGCGCAATGGCGGTGGGGGCAACCTTCTCGAACTTGCGGGCAAAATCGCCCACCAGTTTCCACATCTCCTCCTGCGTCGCGGCAATCTTGTTGACGAAGCCCAGCCGCCAGGCCTCCGCAGCGTCGATCGGTTCACCGGTCAGCATCATTTCCAGCAGGTGCTTGCGCGGGATCGAGCGGGCGAGATGGGCAACGATAATGATCGGGAACAGCCCGACCTTGACTTCGGGCATGGCGAATTTGACGCCATCGACCGCAATGACGATGTCGCACATCCCTGCCAGACCCATGCCGCCTGCGGACGCCGGGCCGTTGACAGCCGCGATCACCGGCTTGTCGGCGGTCAGCATCAGCTTGTGCGCGGCCACGATATGGCTCGGCCAGCTCCACGCCTCCGCCGGGGTCATTTCGGAGAATTTCGCCATCTGTTTCAGATCGCCGCCTGCGCAGAAGGCCTCGCCAGCGCCGGTGATCACGATCGAGCGGACGCTGTCATCTGCAAACAGCTCCAGCAACGCCTCGTGCACTTCGCGCGCACTGTCATTGTCAAGTGGATTGCGAGCTTCTGGCCGGTTGAGCGTGATCCGCCCAAGACTGCCGTCGCGATCGACCAATATGCTTGCCCATTCCGCCATATTCAGTCCCGTCCCACCAGCAGGGCATCGACCACACGCACGCCCTTGCCATCTTCCAGCACCAGCACCGGGTTCATATCCGCTTCGGCCAGCCAGCCCGCCTCGCGGATTGCCAGATGGGATACCTTCACGACGAGCCCGGCCAAAGCGGCGATGTCAGCCGGGGGCGATCCGCGAAAGCCCTGGAGCATCGCCACGCCGCGCAGGCTTTCGACCATTGCCAGCGCTTCGGCCTGGCTGACTGGCGCGGGCCGGATCGCCACGTCTTTCAACAGTTCGGTGAAAATGCCGCCCAGGCCCACTACCACGAACGGCCCGAGATCGGGGTCGACCTTGATGCCGACGATCATCTCGACCGCGTCCACCACCTGTTCCTGCACCAGCACGCCATCAGCCTCGCCATCGCCAAGAAAGGCGCGGGCATTGGCCATCAGCCGGTCGAACGCCCCAGCCACCGCCTCTGCGCTGCCAAGGCTCAGCGCGACGCCGCCCGCTTCGGTTTTGTGGGGAATACGCTCGCTGACGATCTTCATCACCACCGGAAGGCCGATGGCGCTCGCGGCGGCCATGGCAGCGGCGGCATCCGGCGCGAAGCTTTCGCTGGGCATGGGTATGCCTGCCTCCGTGAGAATCGCCTTGGCGGCATCATCCGGCACAGTGCCTGAGCGGCTGCGCGCAGCGGGTGGCGGGGGCGTTTCAGACTGCCAAGATGGCTTGAAAGCGGCCCACCACGCCAGCCTGTCGATCGCGGTGTTAAGGTCATGGAGATTGTCGAACACCGGCACCTGGTCGGCGCGATAATTCTCTGCTTCCTCCCCCCAGACGGTGCCGTCCATCGCATAGATCGCCAGCGGCGTTGCCCCCGGCCGCTTCGCTGCTTCTCCCAGCATCTGACCCGCCGCCACTCCTGCACTGGCGGTCAAATGCTTGCGGGCATAGACGATGGTGCCGATATCCGGTTCGCCCGAGAACCCCTCATATACCTGCACGGCGAGCGAAGGATTGGTGGCGATTTCACCGGTGAGGTCGCAGGGGTTGAAGCCCTTGCCAAACGTCAGCACTGCATTGAGCACGGCTTCCGTTGCCGCACTGACTGCGGGCACCGGCAAGCCCATCTCGCTCGCCTTGTCGGCCAGCGCGCCGGCCTGTCCGCCGGAGACGGAAATGATCCCGACCCCCGGGGCCTTTGGCGCGCCCTGCGTCAGGAACAGCTTGGCGACTGCCACCAGTTCGGACAATTCGCTTACCCGGATCACCCCGCGCGAGGCGAACAGCGCATCATAGAGCGCATCAGACCCGGCCAGCGATCCGGTATGCGCCGCCGCCCGCCGCGCGCCCTCGTCGCTGCGGCCAACCTTGATCAGGACGATGGGCTTGCCCAGCTCGGCGGCCATTTCGGCCACCCGGCAGAATTCTGCGGGCCGCCGCAGGCTTTCGACAAAGGACAGGATAATCCGCACTTCCGGGTCCTGCACCATTACCGACATGTAATCGGTCAGGCCCAGGTCGATCTCGTTGCCCGCGCTGGCATAGTAGCGGCAGCCGATCCCGGCCTGCTTCAGCCGCAACAGCAGCGAGCTGGCGGTCGCCCCGCTCTGGGTGACCAGGCCGACCGGGCCGCTCGAAATTCCCTCCTCGAACAGCGGCTGGATCGAACCGATCGCGCCATTGGCCAGATTGGCAATGCCATCGGTATTGGGACCGACGATCCGCATCCCGCGCGCGCGGGCGAATTGGGCAATCGCCTCCTGCCGCCGCGCGCCATCCTCGCTCACTTCACCGAAGCCTTGCGTCGGCAGCACGACATTGCGCACACCCGCATCTGCACATTGGCGGATAGCATCCTCCACCTTGTCCGCGCTCAGGGCCACCACGGCAAGGTCGATCGGTTGGCCCACCGCTGCCAGCGAAGGGTAGCAGCGCACCCCGTCGATTTCCTCGCGGGTCGGGTTGATCGGATAGACCGCGCCGGCAAAGCCCTTGGTCGCGGCCAGGTGCAGCGGCCACCAGCTCAGCGCGCCCGGGCGCGAGGATGCCCCCACCACCGCGATCGAGGCCGGATTGAACAGCCGCAGCACATCCTGTTCCGCGCCGGTGATCTCACGCATGGCGCGGCCTTGCCGCCTGCTGGTGGCGGTCCATCCGCTTCCAGCCGAGCGCATCGTCCGCGATCAGGATGCGCTGGAGATTGGCCGAGCCTTCGCCGGTCTGCCACAGCTTGGCAAAATTGAGATAGATCGAAATCGGCAGCTCGTCGGAAAAGGCATAGCCGCCGAAAATCTCCGCCGTGGCCTGCGCCGCGCGGTTGCAAACTTCGCCGACGTAATATTTGGCGATCGAGCTTTCGCGGGTGCCGATGGTGCCTTCATCGTACAGCCGCGCCGCCTTGTAGACCAGCTCGGTCGCCGCCGCGACTTCCACCGCCATGTCGGCGATCTGGTGCTTTATCATCTGGAACGAGCCGATCTTCTCGCCAAAGGCGGTGCGCAGATCGGCATATTCGACCGCCGCATCGAGACAGGCCCGGGCCAGGCCGAGCGAACGGGCGGCCACGGTCAGGCGTCCGTAATCCATCGCCGTCATGGCGATCTTGAAGCCTTCGCCTTCCGCGCCCAGCATAGAGCTGGCTGGCACGCGCATGTCGGTGAAAGTCAGGCCATTGGTGGGCATCAGCCCGCCCAGCACGCGGCATTTCACCCGCCGCGCCTCGAACCCTGGCGTGTCGGTGGGAACCAGGAAGGCGCTGACCCCCTTGTGCTTCGCCTTGGGGTCGGTCTTCGCATAGACCAGCGCCACGTCCGCCACATTGGCGTTGGTGATCCACATCTTGGTGCCGCTGATGACGTAATCATCGCCGTCACGCACCGCCACGGTGCGCATCGCGCCGAGGAAATCGGTACCGCCATCCGGCTCGCTCATCGCGTTGCAGCCGAGAATTTCGGCCGAAATCAGCTGGCGGACATAGCGATCGATCTGGTCCTGCGTGCCCCAGTTCCAGACGGTAAGCGGGACCGTGGCGGCCTGCAAATTCATCCCCGCCGACAGCGGCGGATAGGCATAGGCCAGTTCTTCCGCCACCACCGCCAGCGCTTCGAACCCCATGTCGGAGCCGCCCATCTCCTCGGGCAGCATGGTGCCATAGGCGCCGAGCTCGCCCAGTTGGCGATAGATGTCGCGCGGGAATTCGCCGGACAGTTCCATGTCCTTCACACGCGGGCGGATTTCGTTCCGCCCGAATTCGCGCATGGTGTGGCGCAGCGCTTCGATATCCTCGCGGGTGGCCTTACTCATCGTCGATTTCCATCCGCAGCAGCCAAGTGTACATCACCTTGCCGAGATGGTCGGAACGCAGCGACAGCGTGCCGCCGCCATCCAGCGCACCCCGGCAGACGAAATTGAGCGCATGGATATTCGGCAGTTCATAGCGGGTGACCGATCCTTTGATGAGATCGCCGAAATGCGCCTTCACCCGTTCTTCGGTCACTTCGCGCTTCAGCACTTCCCACGCCTCGCCGCTGCGGGCGATCAGGCCCATGTTGCAAACATCGCCCTTGTCGCCCGATCGGCCATGGGCGAGATCCCAGACACGGCGCTTCATGGCTCGGCTCCTTCGGCTTCGGGCTGCACTTCGGTGATGGTGGTTGTGACGGAAATATATTCGCGCGGGATCAGGCAGGGCCAGATGCCGTAAAGCTCCTTGATCGGCGGGCGGGTGCCGATCCCGGCGGCTCCCGCCGGGCCGTTGTTGTAGAGCGGGACGCTTTCGGTGAAGACCTTGCGCGCGTCCGCCTTGGTCGGGCAACGCGCGGCAAAGCGGACGACGATTTCGGCCAGGTCCGGGTCTTCCGGCGGCGCGATCACTTCGGGCCCCCACATGGAATTGTGGCCAATGTATTCGATCCGCGTCTCGCTGGCCTTGAAATCGACTTGCGCCAGCCGGTCCGCAAGGAAGGCCAACCCCGCCTTGGCCTTCTTCACCGCATCGGGCCAGGTATAGGTGAACTGCGCCTCGCCGACGAAGCCGGCGCGATAGCCCATGTTCACCTTCAGCGTTGCTGGCGCGGGCTTGCCGGTGATGTTGCTGATCTTCACCTGATCGGGCGCGATCTGCTCCAGCCTGATCTGGCTGACATCGGCGTTGGAATCGGCACTGAGATAATTGGCCGGGTCCATCACTTCATAGACCAGTTGCTCGCTGACCGTGCCGACCGTGACCGAACCACCGGTCTGTGGGGTTTTGGACAGCACCGCCTCGCCGTTTTCGAACACGGTGGTGACCGGATAGCCCAGCCCGACCAGATTGGGCTGGTCCTGCCAGCCGCCGGAATAAAGCCCGCCGGTGGCCTGCCCGCCGCATTCGATGCAATGGGCGATGCCTGTGCCCGCACCCAGCATTTCCCAATCGTCCATCGCCCAGCCGAGCTCATGGATCATCGGCCCGAGATAGAGCGCGGCGTCAGTCACCCGCCCGCAGATGACGATATCCGCGCCCTGCTCCAGCGCCCTGACGATCCCTTCGCTGCCGATATAGACATTGGCCTGCGTCACCCGGTCCCGCACGGTGGACAGCGGCTCGCCGGTGTCGGTGTTGATGAAATCGACGCCCTCGGCCATCAGTTCGTCGATCCGGTCCATGATGTCGTCGCCGGTCACCACCGCCACTTTCGTGCCGTAGAGGCCCAGCTCCTGGCACAGCTTCACCACTTCGCGGCCGCAGCTTTCGGGGTTCGCCCCCCCGGAATCGGTGACGATGCGGATGCCGCGTTCCCGGCATTTCACCAGCACGCCGCGCAGGAAGGGGATGATGTCGGTGGTATAGCCGAGATCTGGGTTCTTCGACTTCTGCTTGCTGAGGATCGCCATTGTCAGTTCGGCGAGGTGATCGCAGCACATATACTGGATGTCCGCCCGCTCGACCATGTCGATCGCAGGCCGCAGCGAATCCCCCCAGAAGGCGAGGCCAGTGCCCAGTTTGACGCTTTTCATGGTTTCGCTCCTGTCTGTTCCGTGCCGTTCAGCAGCGGGATCACCCGCGTGCCGAACAGTTCCAGCTGCTTCATCGCTTCGGCATGGGGCAGGCCCAGCCACTGCGGCTTGAACATGAAATGGGTCATGCCGAGATCGTCGCGCAAGCCCGCCAGCTGCTCCGCGCAATCCTCCGGCGTGCCGAGAATGAAGTGGGAATCGATATCCTCGTCCGACTGCGAGCCAAGCGCGCCGGCATCGTTGTCCAGCCGGTTGCCAAGGCCCCATTTGAGATAGACGTCATAGCGTGCCTTGCTCCGCTCGCGGGCCAGCGCGCGGGCTTCTGCGCGCGATCCGGCCATCACCAGTTCGCGCCGCACCGGGAATGCGCCGTCCAGCGGCAGGTCGTATTTCGCCCGCTCCTCGAGGAATACCTGCCGCAGCCGGGCCAGCCCCTCATGCGTCGGGAACGGCGGGGTGTACCAGGCATCGGCCATTCGCGCGGCGCGGCGGATCGCCTTTTCGCCCTGCCCCCCGATCCAGATCGGCGGGCGCGGGCGCTGCACCGGCTGCACGGCGGGAAAGGCGCGATCGACCTGGAACAACTCGCCGTTGAAGCTCACTTCCTCGCCCGACCACAGCGCCTTGATCAGTTCCAGCCCTTCCTCGAACCGCTTCACCCGCGTTTCGCGCGGGATGCCGAAGGCCCGGAATTCATGGTCGGAATAGCCCAGCCCCACGCACAGCACGGCATGGCCGCCGGTGATGGCGTCGAGCGTGGCCACCTGCTCCGCCAGCTCGACCGGGTTGACCAGCGACAGCAGGATCAGCCCGATGGTGACGTCCATGGTGGGCGCGAAGTGGTGGAGATGGGTGAGATAGGGGACCGGCTGGTAATAGCGCAGCTCGCCGCCCAGGAAGTGCTGGCCCGCCACCATCGCTCCGAAGCCGAGCTGTTCGGCCACCCGCACCAGCTCGCGATGCTGGGCGAACTGGATCTGCGGGTCCGTCTCGCGGCCCCAGACAGGGGTGGTCAGCACTCCGAACTTCACGCTGCCCTCTCCCGGCCACCTTCCGAATCTCGTATAACTATGCGCATAGATATCGCTTGTGCAAGCCCTAAAATGCGTCCAGTCTATCTCGATGGGACGGGCCGGGTTATGACACACCGGACCGGGTTGGACAAAAGGCGGAGTAGAGCCACACATGGCGGGCGTTAAAAGGGGCTCCAAGATCGCGGAAGCAATCGCGCAGGACATCCTCTCGCAGATCTGTGACGGCGGCCTGACTGTCGGCAGCCAGTTGCCCAGCGAAACCCAGATGCTGGCCGATTACGGCGTCGGCCGCGGCTCGCTGCGCGAAGCGCTGCGCATCCTCGAAGTGCATGGCATCATCCGGATCAAGTCGGGCCCCGGCGGCGGCCCGGTGGTGACCGGGGCCACCACCCGCGATTTCGGCCGGATGGCGACGCTGTTTTTCCAGGCCAGCGGGATCACCTTCCGCGAAGTTATCGACGCGCGCCTCGTGATGGAACCGGTGATCGCACGCCTCGCCGCCCAGAATTGCGACCGCGAACAGCGCGAGGGCCTGCTGGCCGCGCGCACCTCGACCGAGAGCGACGACGCCTATCTGAAGACAAGCGCCAATTTCCACCGCCGGATCGCCTCGATGTCGGGCAACCGCATCCTCAACCTCATCAGCCACGCAATCGAGGACATCTTCCACGAACGCGTGGTCGGCATGCTGTTCCCGCCGGAAAAGCGCGATGATGTGGTCGACGCCCATGATGCCATCGCCGAGGCCATCACCAGTGGCAATGCCGATGAGGCCGAACGGCTGATGCGTGATCACATGGCCGAATACGCCCGCTACGTCGAAGCGCGCTACCCTGCGCTGGTCGACGAGGTCGTCGCCTGGCACTGACCCGGCCAGCCGGGCCTTGCCGCGGGATGAGATCAGTGCCTGGACCGGTTCTACGGCATGATACCCAGGATCATGGCGGAGGAACCATCACGCGCCGCACGATCTCGGCTCGACTGTAAGGCGTGGTTCGGGCATTCTTGCGGATGTTGACGCGACCGTTCCACCAGCGCTGAAGTGTCGCAACATCAGTCTGGTTCTCTCAGGGCGGATGAACAACCTCCTGATCACTTACTCAGTATTCCGGCCCTCCGATCATAGCTGGAATTTGCCAGGCCCAATCCGTCCGGAGTTGCGAATGCAGGTCACCGACGCAAGGCACGTTCCGACCGCCCAGTGATGGCAGACCAACCATATGTAATTATTGGATATCGGGTGGGGTTTACGCATAGGCACAATCTCCATTGAACATGGAAATGGCGCCTGCTAACGGCTGAATGACTGACCGGCCGAGGCCGGTAGGATCAGGCGGAGGGGCTGAAGCCGTCCTTGTGGGTATGGCGGTCCAGGTAACGCATGATGATGTCATCGGTGATGTTGCCGGATGTGGTCGAGAAGTAGCCGCGTTGCCAGAAGCGTT
>CANJYE010000022.1 GCA_947479055.1 Erythrobacteraceae bacterium | reverse complement strand
CATGCGATCGCGGGAAAAATGGCTTGATCCGGCGCATCTGCACCTCGCTCAGCATAAACAGATCGTCCACAAGCAGCACCTCCTGGTGCCACCATTGAATCAACCCTCAGCCCATCATGCAAGCAATTTAACAGGTCCTGACCCTAGCCTCGACGGACAAACTATAGGGAATAATACGGTTAGATGGACCGCATCAAACGTCATGCACTTAGAATCCTTTTTTGCAAAGTCTGATATCGGAATATCAACGGTGTCTGATAGAAATAGGCCATATGCATATGGTAATACGTCGCAGACGATCATATGGTATACTGATAGGTCTGGGAAATGGAAGCCGCGGCCATGACGTATAATCCGTATTTACTTTTATCTATTATAATTTCGGGGTGCATCATGCCTTCTCCCCAGGGCAATTTCATTTTATCCGGAGATACAGACCAAAAGGCGAGTCTGTCTCTGACGGAAACCAGTAGATTTGAATTCTGCTGGAATGGATGCGTAACCGGGCGCTATAATCTAGTGGATATCAGTAATGATCGCAGTAGGATTGAACTGAATGGCCACGGCGTCGGTAAAAAATTTAAGGATATGATGCACGCGTCGCATTCCCATGTATCTACTTCGAAAACTGTTAATTACATAGGTTATAAGGATGATAATTATATTGACTTTGATGTTATTAATGAGTATGGCGACTCGAAGATATATGTATTTACAGAGCCAGATATATACTTTGAATTAAAGTAATGGGTGAATTACGGTAATGGTTTGGACGGCGCTCTGTTGCGGGCTTGATTCGGAATTCGGGGGACAGGGAATTCGGGGGACAGTATACCTATTTAGGAATTACGGTGACAGGAATTACGGTGACACGTTACTTAACCCCCAAACCCAGCACCTCACCCCGCCTCATCGGGCCACTGCGCCCAGCCGCACCGTCGGACGGGGACATGGAATACCATGTCCCCGGAACCCAAAAAACCATTTTCCTACACGCCGCCGATTCGCCTATCCCGCCCGCGTCCGCTGGGGCTGGCCAGCGCAGCGGATGGACCGTCCCGTGGTTTGCGCTTCCCGGCGCAAAGGTGCGGGAGATGATCGGCGCGGGCGTCCCGGTAGCACAGCCGAACGTTCGCAATGGCAAGTCCACCACGTCAAGTCTCGCTCCGCCGTGTCAAAGCTGGAGACGGGGCAACGGGCCGGTGGCATTCAAACCTCGACGCACTGCCCATTACTCAAACCCCAGCGTCGTCGAATCCGGGCACAAAACGCGGCAACCCCGCGCCGGTCATCCGTTCCCCCTGCCACCCCCCGGCAGCCATCAGGCTGGCCGGGATCGCGGCGCATCCCGGCCTTAATCGAACGCACGCACGATATAGGGCCGCAGTTCCGAACCGGTCAGTTCGATGATCGCCCGGCGCAGCGCGCGCGCGCCGTCGGGCCGGACGGCTTCGACCACCACCGTCAGCGGGCGACCGGCCAGATCGCGATCGTCGCCCAGTTCGATCGCCACCCGCTGGCCTGCCATTTCGCGCTGGCGGGCAATTGCCTGCGGGCTGTCCCGCCCGCCGCCGAGCATCACGCTAATCGCCTCGGGCCGGGCATGGCTGGCATCGAAAGCCCCGCTGCCATAGTTGACTGTCACGAAGCTGCGCAGCCGGTCGACCAGCGCCGGATCGAAGCCCCGGACCTGCGCCAACTCGTCGATCGTCTGCAACGGTGCGTTGCGGGGGTGGATGCCGCGCGGGCGATAATAGGCGTTCTCCGCGCCGGAGGGGTGCGGCTGTTCGTCATTGTCGATCCAGTCTAGCAGCGACTGGGCGGCGATATCTGCCCGCTCACCGGCGCCCAGCCCGGCCGCCTCGATCAGCCGGGCGGCCATGGCCTCGTCCAGCAGGTTGAGCGGCACCTTGCCGCGTTCGTCCTCGATCCTGACAGTCAACTGCGCGCCATCGAAGCGCAGGCTGCGGTTGCGCCCGTCGATCGACCAGCGGTTGGCCCGGTCCCTCGCCAGCAAGCCGTCGAGCGCCAGCGCCAGCCCGGCATCGGCCGCCGCCGCTGCCCGGGCCTGCCCGACTTCGGCGGCGGCATCGCCGATCGTGCTCTGGCTGGCCTGCACCAGCGCCAGCGCCATCAACCCGAACACCGCGATCGCGGCCACCGCCGCGACCGAGGCATAGCCCTGTTCGCGATGCGGCGGGTTCACGGCATTGTGCCCCTGGTCCTGAACGGTTCAAGCGTGCGCAGCTTGGCGCGCAATTCCTCGGTCACCGCCCGCGCATCGTCCGCCGTGCGCAGGACATGCGGCTTGATCAGCACCAGCAGTTCGGTCCGGTTCTGGGTCTTGGACTGGTTGCCGAACAGCAGCCCACCTAGGATCGGAATGCGCGACAGGATCGGCAGGCCGTTCTTGCCGAAGCTGCTCGAATCGCGGAACAGCCCGCCGAGCGTGACGACCTGCCCGTCCTGCACCGCAATAGTCGTGGAGACCCGGCGGGTGGAGATGATCGGCGAACTGATCCCGGCAATCGAGCGGCGCGACAAATCGCTGACTTCCTGCGCGACGTCGAGCATGACCAGCCCGCCGGCGTTGACCCGTGGCGTGACTTTCAGGATCACGCCGGTATCGCGATATTCGATGGCGTTGACGATCGGCGCATCGGGGTTTTCGACACTGGTGGCGGACTGGGTCTGGATCGGCACCTGATCGCCCACCTGCAAGGCGGCGGTCTGGTTGTTCAGCACCACGAGCTTGGGGGCCGAGACGACTTTCACATTGGTCCGTTCCTCCAGCGCGTTGAGCGTCGCGCTGATGTCGGAATTGTTGAGGTAATAGGAGAAGCCCGGCAGGATCCGGGTCGGGTTGGTGGTGGTGCCCTCGGACAGGGCGAAGTTGCTTTCCCCGGTCTGGAAGTTCCACTGCACGCCATAGCGCAGATCGTCGTTCAGCGTGACCTCGGTGATCGCTGCCTCGATCAGCACCTGGAAGGGCGGCACGTCGAGTTTGTGCAGTGCATCTTCCACCACGGCGTATTCGCGCGGGCTGCCGAACACCACCACCGCGTTGTTGTTGTCGTCGCTGGTGATCGAGGCGTTCGGGCCGCGTGGGGCGGAACTGCGCGCGGAGGAGGAATCGGTGCGGCGTGCAGGGCCATCATCCGGCGCGCTCGCCCGGTCGCGCTTGCCTTGCCCCGCATCGTCGCCCGAAGTGCCTGACGTCGCGCCATCCCCGTCCGAGCTGCCGCCGCCTGAATCGCTGTTGCCAAAAGCGGCGTTGATCGTCCGGGCCAGATCGCGCGAGCGGCCGTTCTGGACGCGGTAGACGAACAGCCTCGGCTCGTTGTTGGTGCCCTCGCGGTCGAGCACGTCGATCCAGCGGCGCACGTCCTCCAGATATTGCCGCTGCCCGCTGACCGCGATGATGCCATTGAGCCGATCCATCGCGATCAGGCGGACGAGGCTGCGGGTCGGGGCATCGGGCGCGTTGATGAGCTTTTCCAGCTCGGGCACGATCAGCCGCGCATCGGTGCGCTGCGGGGTGAAATAGGCAAAGGCCATGTTGCGCAGCCAGTTGACGTCGAACTGGGCAACCAGTTCGCGCGCGCTGGACCGCTGGCCACCAGTGCCGGCGATGGTGATCGAATTGCTGTCCGGGCTGACCGCAATCACCACCCCCGGGACCACCGAATCGAGCAGCTTTTTCAGCTCCTCGGCATTGATGAACTGGAGGCGGATGATCTCGCTGCTGTAGCCGGTGACGCTTGGACCGCTTACGCCGGATGCCTGGGCCGCAGCGACGGTCATGATCGTGAAGCCGCCGTTCTGCGGCACCAGCGCAAGGCCGGATGCCTTCAGCGCATTCTCGAACGCGGCGAGGACGGAAGTGCGCGCGATCGGCGCGGGCGTGACCAGCGTCACCGGGTTCGTCACCTCGGGCGTGACCGTGTAGGGCACGTGCAACAGGTCATCGAGCACCGCCTTGGCGACAATCCGGACATCGGCCGAAGGGAAGTTCAGGCGGATGTCGCCGGGCCGCGCCTGGCTGGCGTGGGAGGGTGCAGGCCGGACCGGCAGCGGTGCCTCTCCGCCGATGATCGTGACGCCGACATCGCCCGGCGCCGGATCGCCCACGAAGCTGTCCGCAGGCGGTGGCGGGGGCAGCGGCTCGGGCCGTGCGGCCCCGTCCATGCTGCAGGCGGCAAGCGCCAGTGCCAGTGCGGGCACGGAGGCGCGGATCGGCAATTTCATTCCTGTTCTTCCTGATAGCCCGCATCCTGGGCGGCGGGTTGTGTCCGGGCAGGGCCGTAAGCGACGAAGATGCGCTTGCCGTCCTTGCGAAAAATGGCACCCTCGGGAGAAAGCGCGAGCAGTTGCATGTCATCCAGCCTGCCGCCCACCGGCAGGCGGACGATTGCGCCATCGGCGCGGGCGATCATGGCAAAGCTGCGCCCCCCGATGGTTATCGCCCCGGCTACGCTTGTCGCCCCCAGCGGCCCCTCGGCAACCGCGCCATCTGCTCCGCCGCCGGTGCGGGCGGGCGAGAAAATCGGATTGGTCAGCAGCCTTCCCGGAATCGCCGTGCCCGCGATGGTTGGCATGGCCACCCGCGCGCCGCCGCCGGACCAGCCGACAGCAGGCAGCGCGACATCGCCGGTCAGGACCAGCTGCAGGCCGGCCAGGCCGGCCAGCACGGCCGCGCAGCAGGCCGGCACCAGCGCGCCGTTAGCGCGACTGGGGCGCGCCAAGGGGGATCGAAGCTTCAAGTTTGACATCAAGCAGGTCCAGATGGTTTGAATTGATCGCCCGGTCCGCGCCGACCGTCAGCGATTCCATGGCGAGATAGGGCGGCTCGTTGCTCAGCTGGCCGAGCCAGCCGACAAGCTGGTCATTGCTGACGACAGCGGAAATGCTGGCCCGGACCCAGCCGGGCCGCGCCTCGACGCTTTCGCTCGAACGCAATTCGCCCCCGGCCTTGAGCAGGCTTGCCGCAAGGCGTTCCTTCAGCCGCTCGCTGGCCTGTTCGGCATTGGGAGCGGCGATGGCGAATGCGCTGGCCTGGCGGCGCTGCGCCTCGGCTGTGCGGCGCAGGGCGGCGATGCGCCCGATCAGCCGCTCGTTCTGGGCATAGCGCAGGGCAAGCTGTTCGCGCTGTTCCGCCCGCCCGGCAAAGCTCGCGGCGATCGGCTGCACCAGAGCGAGCCAGAAAATGGCCAAGGCCAGCACCAGCAGGCCGATCGCCACCAGCCGGCGTTCGCGGGGAGACAGCAGCCTCATGGCCGGACTGCTTTCGGGGCGGCGGGCCTGATCCGCGCGGTCAGATCGAACGGCTGGCCAGTCGGCACTTCGGCGACTGTCTCGGCATCGGCAGCGGCGACATCGACCAGCTGCGGCGATTTGCGCAGCGCCCCGACGACATCGACCCCGGCCCGCTTGTAGCCCGACAGGCGGACCGAACCGCCATCCCAGCCATAGCGCTGGACCCATGCCTGCGGCGGCAGGGCCTCGGTCACGGCGGCCAGCACGCCCAGCGCATCCTGCTGCCGCCGCCTTGCGGCAAGTTCCTGCGCCTGGCGCTGGCCACCGGCAATCCGGTTCGCGATCCGGCGGGCGGCGTTCACGGCGGGCGCCTGTTCGGCCACCAGCGCTTCGAGCCGGGCCACCTCCTCGATGTCGCGCGCAACCAGCAAGCCGCCATTGAGAGCGAACAGGAAGCCGACCAGCACCCACCAGGGGGGCGCGGCTTCGCGCGTCGGGCCGATCATCCCTGCGTCGACCAGCGCTTCGGTCAGGTCCAGCGCCATCGCCCCTGGCGCGCCATCGACCGCCAGCCCGAACCGGGTGGGCGCAATCCCGGCGGCCTGCAATTCCTCCAGCATCGCCCGCACGGTCTCGCGCCGCAGCCCGACCACGGTCACGCGCGTCCGGTCGGCCGGATCGGCGCGGGCCGCAATCACCAGCTGCGCCGAAGGGATCGGCAGGATCCGGTCGGCATCCAGCCGCACCAGCCGCTGCAGGTCGGCCGCGCCCAGCGGCGGCAGGGTCATTTCCCGGACAAGGCACAGCGCCGGATCGACCAGCACCGGCGGGCTGTCGCCCTTGCCGCATTTCTGCCAGTCTCCGGGCCCGTGCCAGGCGACAAAGCCGGGCAACACCCCGCCTTGCCGCCGCAAGCCGGCTGGCAGCATGGCGCGCAGCTCGTCCAGCCACCAGGCCATGCCGGCGCGAAGCCAGCCCGCGACTGTCGCCATATCGGCGTCCAGGATCGACTTCGCCTCCATCACAGTGCCTCGCACCGGCCCGTCGCGCGCTCGATCCGGCAGGCGGTGTTCACGCTTGCGCGCGGGCGGATGATCAGGTCCGGCCAGTGGCGCTGGTCGCCTTTGGCGAATGTCAGCCGGATCCGGATCAGCGCGGGTGGCTGGGGCCGGTCGAGCCAGAAGGACTGCCAGCGATCTTCCCGGGTGAAGGCGTCCGGCCCGAAATAGGCGATGTCGATGGCCCCGACTCCCCCCAGCAGGCGGTTCGGGCGCCAGCCGACCAGCGACCGATCGCGTAGGTCGATCCGCTCGTCGAGGCTGCTGGCGGTGTAAAGCATCAGGTCACCCGCAGGCGAGAGCACCAGCCGGAAGCGCTGGAGCGCATCGGGTGCCAGCCGATCAAGCGGGGCGGCGGCAAAGCTGAACAGTTGCGGATCGCCATCGGCATCGACGATCGCCTTGCTGGAATCGGTGCGGATCACCGGGGCGAGCCGTTCCAGCCGCGAACGCAGGATGCGCTGGGCGGCATCGACACTGCTGTCGCTGGCGGGGCCGCCCTGGCTCCGCACGGCCAGCCAGGCGCTGTTGAGCACGGCCACGAGCAGGCCGGCGGCCAGCCCCAGCACGCCCAGCGCAACCAGCAGTTCGATCAGCGTGAACCCCGCCTCCCGGGGCCTTGTTGCAGGCGTGCCGATCATCTCAACGCACCAGCCGCAAGGTCGAGAGAGTGGCAATCACCCGGCCGGACGCCGCATCGGCTACGCGCACGCTCACCTGTTCCAGCCCCTGGCTGTTGTCGGATCCGGGATAGCGGGCCACGCTCGACGACCACTGAAAGGCCCCGTCGCGACCGGACGGAGGCAGTCCGTCGCTTTCCACCGCCAGCGCCAGCCGCGATTGGGCAACCAGGATGGCCTGCCGGCTGTCGGCGGCATGACGGCGTGCCTGCGCGGTCGATTGCACCGTCTCGACGAACATGCCAAGGATCACGCCCAGGATGGCAAGCGCGACCAGCGCATCCATCAGCGCGAAGCCCTGTTCTTCCGGTGGGGCGATCATGGCGCCTTGCCGATCTGGCCGGTGGCGGCATCCACCACAAGGCGCAGCCTGCGCGCGCCGCTGGCGAGCATGATCGCACCGCCATTGGCGCTGCCGTCCGGATAGAACACGATCCCCGCGCGCGGCAGGTCGATCGCGATGTCGGCCGCCGCCTTGCCGGGCTGGAATGGGGTGACGGCGTCCCCGGCGATGGCGCTGGCCCGGGCCTGGTGCAACCCGGCCTCGATCTCCCCGGCGGCCAGCTGGAACTGGCGAGCGGACAGAGCGCGATCGATCGCCGGAAAGGCGATTCCGCCGACCATGGCAAGGACCGCCAGTACGACCAGCATCTCGATCAGCGTGAAGCCGGCCTCGTCAATTCTTCCAGTTGCCGACATCCTGCGCCTCTCCGCTTCCGCCGACCACTCCGTCCGAGCCGAGCGTGAAGACATCGACCTCGCCATGCTCCCCCGGTGCGCGCAGCTGGTAGGGCTTGCCCCAGGGATCGGTGATCGCCGCCTCGTCGGGCAGGTAGGGGCCGTTCCAGAGCGGCACGCTGGGGGTTGGCTTGACCAGCGCGGCCAGGCCCTCCTCCGTGGTCGGGTAACGCCCTGCATCGAGCCGGAATAGCTGGAGCGAAGCGGCAATGTTCCTTGCCTGAACCTGCGCGGTCTGGGTCTTCGAACTGCCGAGATAACGGATCACCTGCGGCCCGACGATCGCCGCCAGCAGGCCGAGGATCGCCAGCACGACCAGCAGCTCCAGCAGGGTGAAGCCGGCTTGCCGGTGGCGGTCGGGACGATGGACTGGGTTATGATCGGTGGTGTGGGTCATGGTGAAATCGCCAGGTCGTTGAAGCCGATGATGGCCGACATGATCCCGGCGATGATTGCCGCGACACTCGCGCCGAGGATGATGGTGATGATGGGAGTCAGAATGCCGATCAGCCGTTCCAGCATGATCTTGACGTCGCGGTCGAGTATGTCGGACAGCCGTGCCAGCATCGGGCCGAGCTGCGATGTTTCCTCGCCGGTGCGCAGGAAGCCGATCGCCAGCCGGGGCAGCGCATGGGTCGCCGCCAGCGGCCCGGCCAGCCCGCCACCTTCGCGCACGCCGTCCGCCACCTTGCCGATCGCATCGCCGATGGCGCTGTTGCCGATCGTCCGCCGGGCCAGCGCCAGCGCATTGGGCAGCGCCACATTGCCATCGATCAACACGCCCAGCGTGCGGGCGAAGCGAGCGGTCTCGACATGGCGCACCAGCGTGCCGAGCTGGGGGATCGCCAGCACCACGCGGTCTGTCACCCGCCGCATCTCCGGCCGGGCCAGCAACTGGCGAAGCACGAGCACCAGCACGACCATGCCCGCCAGCAGCCACCAGCCCCAGCTGCGGACAAAGCGGCTGGCCCCCATGATGAAGGCCGAGGCGGCGGGCAGATCGCCCTTCGCCTGCGCGAACAGGCTTTCGAACTGTGGCACGACGTAAAGCAGCATCAGCAGGATCACGCCCAGCGCGATCACTGCCAGCGAGACCGGATAGATCATCGCGCTCAGCACCAGCTGGCGCAGCCCCTCGGCCCGCTCCAGCATTTCGGCCAGCCGGGTCATCGCCGCGCCCAGCGCGCCATTGGCCTCGCCGGCTTCGGCCATCGCGGCGGCGGCAGGCGGGAAGAAGGCCGGACGCCGGGCCATGGCCAGCGACAGCGGCGTGCCTTCGCGCACTTCGGCCAGCATCTCGGCGAATTGCGCGGCGATGGCCTTGTCCTCGACATTCTCGATCGCCAGCCCGAGCGAACGGTCGAGCGGCAGCCCGGCATTGAGCAGGACGGCCAGCTCCCCGGTCAGCGCGATCGCGGCCTTGCGCGACTTCGCACTGGCGCGGACCGGCCCGGCGCGCTTCGCTTCGGCAGCAGGCGCAAGCGCGATCGGCCTCGCCCCGCCCCGGCGCAGATGGACAATGGCCGAAGCCTCGTCGGCCGCTTCGACCAGGCCCGATCCAATCGTGCCGTCCGCCAGCACGGCGCGATAGCTGAAACGCGTGGCCGCCATCAGTCGCCCACCGTGACGCGCACGGCCTCCTCGATGGTGATGAGGCCGACCCGGGCCTTGGCCAGGCCATCGGCGCGCAGGTTGCGCATCCGGGCATCGACCGCCGCTTCGGCAATCTCGCGCGTATCGGCCCGCCGCAGGATCAGCCGGGCGATCGTATCGTCGATCCTCAGGAATTCGAGCACCGCCGTCCGCCCGGCATAGCCCGTGCCGTTGCACTGATCGCAGCCCACGGCGCGATAGAAGGTGACCGGCTTCTTCTTGCCCACGCCGATATCGGTGCAGAGCTCGGGCGAGGCGATGTAGGGTTTGCGGCATTGCGGGCACAGCCGCCGGACCAGCCGCTGCGCCAGCACGCCGCTCAGCACGGAGCTCAGCAGGAACGGCTCCACCCCCATGTCGATCAGCCGCGTCACCGCACCGGCGGCGCTGTTGGTATGCAGGGTGGAGAGGATCATGTGGCCGGTCAGCGCCGCCTGCACCGCGATTTCGGCGGTTTCGGTATCGCGAATCTCGCCGACCATCATCACGTCCGGATCGAGCCGCAGGAAGGAACGCAACGCCGATCCGAAAGTGAAGCCAATCTGCGGATTGACCTGGGTCTGGATCACGCCGGGCAGCCGGTATTCGATCGGATCCTCCACCGTCAGCAGCTTGCGGTCGGCGGTATTGAGTTCGGACAGGGCGGCATAGAGCGTGGTGGTCTTGCCGCTGCCGGTGGGGCCGGTCACCAGCACGATGCCATGGGGCCTCGCCATCGCCGCGCGCAATTGCGCGGTCAGCGCATCGTCAAAGCCCAGCGATGGGAAGTCGAGCGCCAGCTTCGAACGGTCGAGAATGCGCATCACCACGCTTTCGCCATGGATCGAGGGCGCGGTGGCGACGCGCAGGTCGATATCATGGCCGCGCACCGCGATCCGCAGCCGCCCGTCCTGGGGCAGACGCCGTTCCGCCACATTGAGGCTGGCCATGATCTTGATGCGCGAGACCAGCGGCGCGCGCAGCGAAGCGGGCAGCGGCTCCTGGTCCTGCAACAAGCCGTCGATCCGGAAGCGGATCGCCAGCCGGTCTTCGGTTGGCTCGACATGGATGTCGGAGGCGCGGGCATCGGAAGCCAGCGCGATCAGGCGGTTGACCGCCCGGATCACCGGGGCATCGCTGACCAGATCCTTCAACCGCTCGACATCGTCCTCATCGACAAAATCGGCCCCGTCATCGCCCGGTGCATCCTCGGACGGGCCATAGAGCCGGTCGATCGCCGCATCGATATCGCTGGCCCGCGCGAGCACGGGCTGGATCGGGCGACCGAATACAAAGCCGAGCGATTTCTGGACGAAGGCGTCGAAAGGGTCGGTCAGGGCGACGGAAACACCGGCATCGGTGCTGGCGATCGGAAGGACGCGGTTCTCCCGCAGGAAGGCCGGCGATATCCCGTCGGCGAGCAGAGCAGTCCTGGGGAAGCTCGCCGCATCGACCATGGCGAGGCCCGTGGCCATGGCGACGGCTTCAGACAACGCCGCTTCCGACACCAGGCCCAGCCTGGTAACGACGACATCAAGCTTCTCGCCGCTTTCCTGCGCCGCAACCCTGACGCGCTGCTCTGCTTCGGAAGTGAGCAATCCGGCAATCCGCAAGACGTCGGCAATGCTGGCCGGAACGCCCTGTCCCGCCGAGGAGAGTGGCCTGTCGATCGCGGCCTGAGCGGGAACTTCGCCTGACATGGGATTCTCTTGGCGCCTATCGACTGCTTGAGCCGGTCGCCGGACCGTCCGGCCAGGCCCGATGCTGGGTAGCCTGCCGGCCCATCTGTAACCGGCCCGTTATGGATAGGGGGCCATTGTTACGGTTTCATGGCACCCGATCGGCCGCAGCCGGACCCTTGGCAGGAGCGGCAAAGCGGGTTGCGGCGAGGGCGCGACGGCGCGGGCGGAGCGAGGGAGTTTCCGCCGTACTTCGATATTATCGTTATAATTCAATGCTATGGGTCATATCAGAAAATATCGCAGAAAAATTCGTTTCCGATCCGGAATCATAAATCTGTCATCTGCATGGCCTAGTAAAACCTCCGACACAGGGGCCAATCGCACTTGAGTCGTCGCTGAAACAGTAATGTAACATTCACCCATTGGTGTGTCACATTTTTGTCTTATTCGTTTCCCTATATCTGTTGCATTATATGTTATGAAATAGAGCCGTTAATATGGCGAAATTTATCGTAATTAATGTTGCTTTTCAGGGTTCGTATTGGAAATAAATTGGCACAGGCAATGTGTAAAGCCAAGTGAAGTGATGAAGCATTTCCGGACCTGGCGGCTTGCGCCGGGCTTGCAGGCAACATCCCGCTTCATGCGTTGAGCAACGTTCCAAGGAGCAATTCGAAATGAAACTTACCCGGATCCATCTGCTGGCGGCCTGTGCTGCCTCTTCGTTCGTGGCCACGACCGCCCATGCCCAGGTCGTGCTGCCCCAGGTTGAACTGCGTGGTGCCGGCGCAAGCTCGGTTGCCGAAATCGTCCCCCGGACGCTGAACTGCGTCGGCAACCCTGGCAACCATGTTGCGGGTGACACGGTCAACAACCGCGAAAACAAGGTTGGCGACAACACCGGCGCGCTGAAGACGATCGCTCCGGGCGCTTACAACCCGACCACCGCCACCCCGGCGCTTGACTGCGAAACGCAGGAAATCCAGCCGAATTTCTCCGGCAAGTACATCTCGACCGGTTCGG
Organism: Erythrobacteraceae bacterium; assembly: GCA_947479055.1. Lineage (GTDB taxonomy): Bacteria > Pseudomonadota > Alphaproteobacteria > Sphingomonadales > Sphingomonadaceae > CANJYE01. The sequence continues at coordinate 39,017 of CANJYE010000022.1, read as the reverse complement.
GTGCAGGCCGTCAGATGTGGCGCACGTTCACCACCAGCAACCTCAATGGCTCGGCCAGCAACATCAACCCCTTCGCGGGCGGTGCCGGCAACCCTTCGGGCTGGGCCAACCTGCAGTTCGCCTTTTCCGACGCCCCGCTCCCGGCCAGCGAACTGACCACCTACAACAGCACCGCCAACAGCCCGGCCAACAAGGCCGGCCCTGCGATCCAGATTCCGGCCTTCGTCCTGCCGGTCGCTTTCGCCTACAACCCGACCTACGGCATCAAGACCACTCCTGCCGGTCCGGTCAACATCACCTTCCACGTCAAGGTTCCGCAATCGATCAACGGCGTCGTGGCCGGTGGCCTGAGCATGACGCGCGAAATCTACTGTAAGATCTTCAATGGCGAGATCACCAACTGGAACGATCCCCTGCTCACAGCAGCCAATGGTGGCCTGAAACTGTTTGACCCGGTAAACGATTTTTCGGGTCGCTGGACCAATGAAGGCGCGCCGATCCGTCTGGTCGGTCGTGCCGACAAGTCGGGTACCACCGACATCTTCACCCGCGCACTGGCTGCCCAGTGCAACGGCCTGGTTGCGGTCAACAAGTTCGCCAATGCCTCTGAATCGCTGCCCTACGACAACACCAGCACGATCGACATCCGCAACCTGCGGGGCGATACGAAGTACTTCCCCACTTCGGCCAGCAGCAACTTCTCCGGCACGGTGCAGTCGCTGGGTGGTCTGGTCTGGGACAAGAATTCCCATGTCACTTGTGCCTGGAATGAAGTCAATGCGGCCACCGCGCTGTGCGACGCCTCGCTGGCTCCGGGCGGCGTGTTCACCAAGACCCCGACCCCCGGCCTCTTCATGGTTGCCGACGGTTCATCGGGTGTGGCTGACGCTGTCAACAGCACGGCCAACAATGCGCTGATCAACTCGACCAACAAGAACATCAAGCTGAACGGCAAGCTTGGCTATGTCGGTGCCGACTTCGTCGCTCCGTCGCCGAGCCGGACCTTGTTCTCTGCCGCGCTGCGGTCGGGCAACAACCCGAACAGCGGTGCCTTCGTGATGCCGAGCGCTACCAACGCAGGCCTCGCCTTCGGGTCGGTGCTGCCGCCGGAAACGACCTCCACGACCGGTGCCTGGGCACCCTATGTCGATGGCACCACCGGTGATCAGCGCACGCTGGGTTCGGCCGATCCCTACAAGCCGATCGATCCTTCGACCAATCCGGAAACCCACGTCAGCCGGGCCAACCCGCTGCATTGGGCTGCGATCCTGTATAACCCGAACGTTCCGATCACCTCGACCCTGGCATCGCCCGCGGGTGGCTATCCGGTCTCTGGCACAACCTTCATGTTGACCAGCACCTGCTTCAAGCCCGCCAATGCGCTCATCCCCGGCAACAACGCCAAGCGCTTCGCCATTGTCGAATATCTCGGCCTGATGTTTGGCACGATCACCCGTGACAGCGCCAATGCCCTGGTCAATGGCCAGACCTTCCGGGGTGCTGCCGTTGCCAACCTAGGTATCACGCCTAAGTCGAACATCTCGGTCCCGCCGCTGGTGTGGACCAATGCGATGTACGAGACCTTCCTCAAGAAGTCGGCTCAGCCTGGCAACAGCGCCACCCTGGGCGACCAGAACCTGTGGATCCAGGACGGTCTGCCCACGACGGGGTCTGACGTCGACAACAAGAACCAGGTCGCTGACCAGCAGAGCAACCCGGTCTGCGACGCCAACCTCGGCGCCTGATCGGCCTGCAAATCCTGCAATGATGGGCGGCTCCGGAGCAATCCGGGGCCGCCTTTTTTTGCGCGATCCGCCCACTCCCAGCTGGTGGCACGGGTGACAAAGGTGACAGTGCGTCAACCCGGGAAACCGACAATTTCCTGTCCTATTTTAATGTGTTACCCTGTCACAGGCAGGGTGACACTTGCTCGGATAGTTTGCAGCCCAAGCACCCCAACTCCGGCCATCGCAAGCGCCGCAGGGAGTCTGGCAGGGTTCGGGCGTGTAGGAAACCCTTTCCGGCACGATCGGTCAGATCGCGCTGGTCATGCCGATGCCCCGGCTGGCATGAACCAGGCGCGGCGCATAGATCGTGGTGCCCTGACACCCGGGCGGAGAGAGGGCCGGTGCGGCACCGTCCCGTCAGGGACTATCCGCTCAGTCGGACTTGCAGTTCCCGTTCTCGTCCTCGCCATCCGGGCAGGACGATCCGCCGAAATAGCCGATCACCTCGACGAAGATCCTTGCCATCCGCTGGGCGTTCTCGCGCACTGCATCGTCGGAGCGCATGACGCTGGCGGCCAGCGCCGAGGCTGCGCTGGCGGGGGCAGGTGGCGCGGCGGCAACCGCCACGCTCGGCACGCCCGACACTGCGCCACCGGCAGCAAAGCTGTCGGCATTGGCCACCCGCGCGGCAGCCACGAAGACATCACCCGAAGCCCTGACGCCGGCATCGCCCGCGTCCACCGTTCCGACCGGCGCGATCAGCCGGACAGCCGAGGATGGATCGCCAGGCGAGGCCTTGAAGGCGCCGATACCGGCCCCGGCAACGGAACCGGCGCTGTCGACTTCGGAAAAGGCGTTGGGATCGAACCGCAGCACGATCGGCGGGAAACTCGATGCGTTCTTCGGTCCCTGGCCGGCATTGAGATCGCCGTTCGACGACCACAGCGTGATGTCCCCGCCACGCTGGGCGAACAGCCGGCTCTGGTTCAGCACGAAGCTGCCGTCGGTGAAGCTGCGGATCTGGCCGCCGCGCAGGGTCAGGATGCCTTCGAACCCGGCCGGGATGCTGCGGATCTGGCCGCGGTTGCCCGGTGTCGCCAGATAGTTGCCGGACACCAGGTCCGTCATGTCGATCTCGGTCGCCACGTTGTAGCCGGTGATGCGGCGGTTGATCTGCGATTGCGTGCGCACTACCGAACCGGCCACGAAACTGCCGCCCGGCCCGAGGATCGTGACGTCCCCGCCGCGCGCGGTCTGGACGGTCGAAAGCCGCAAATCGACATTGCCGGTGATGACCTGGCGGGCCACGGCCGGCTGGCCATCGACCAGCTTCTTGACCGGCACGCCGAGCGGATGATCGGCATTGATCGTCGCTGCGTCGGTTTCATAGGTGGCGAGGTTATCGGTATAGCCCAGGCCCGCCGGAAACAGCGTCTGCGCCGCGCGATAGCCCCGGACATACTGGTTGAAGGACGGGCTTTTCGGATCGGACGGCGCGGACAGCTCCCCGAAATAGACCTTGTCAATCAGGAAGCGGTTGCGGGTCAGCTGGTCCAGCCCGGCAAAAGCCGCATAGAGATCGCCGTAGCGGGCATAGGCCTGCGTTTTGAGCGCGTCACCGGCGGGCGGATTGTCGCCAAACACCGCCGCGAACAGCGCCGGCTGGTTGTCGCGCAGCCACTCCGCCAACACCGGCGCATAGCCGAAGCGGGTGCGATCGGGCGTGGCGTTGCCCAGCGCATCCTTGTTCTGTTCAAACAGGTCGCCATCAAGGTTCACCTGATTGACCGGATCGAGATAGATGCTCTGGAACGCGGTATAATCCACGCCCTTGCCGACCCCGAACAGTACATGGATGTCCGCGCCCTGCGCCGCCAGCCAGGGGTTCGCCTCGTTGCCGATCGTCCTGATGCCGCCCGCCTCGCTGCGGACGGAACCCGTGGCCGAGGTGAGGAACGGGCCGAGATCGCGGCCCGCCTCGACGAACAGCGATCCCGGTCCGCCCAGCGTGATGGTGTTGCCCAGAACGGCGCTCCGCCCCTGGGTGATGCCCGAAGTGCTGACCCCGGTGGTGCCGGTGATGTCGCCGCCAGCCGAAATCCGGGTGATATCGCCCGCCCGGATGTTCTGGCCGGTGAAGTAGAGGTCGAGAATGTCTCCATCGGCGCGGATCCGGGCCTGCTTGGGCAGCGACAGCACGATATCCTCGATCGATCCGCCCGCCACGATGCGAACCGGCAGCGTATCATCAGCATGCGTGATCCGGCGGTTGTGCAGCAGGCGCAGGTCGCTGTCGCGGGTGCTGGAGGTGATGGTCGGGAAAGTGGTCTTGAGGAGGCTTTCCGTGCCGAAGAAGTTGACCGGCGCGGCATCGCTCATGGCGAGGCCGAAATGCCCGATGTCGCCGCCCGCCAGCAGCGAAAGCTGACCATAGCGGCTGGCATAGAGCAACTTGGGCAGGTTGAGTTCGCCGGTCGTGCCGAAAGCGATGTCGCCGTGGAACGCGGTCAGTTCCAGCGAGGGCGGCAGCACCGTTCCCATCCGGGTGCCGACACCCTGGACGACATAGAGGTCCGGGCGGTTGCCGACGATCGTCAAATTGCCATTGCCCCGTGCCCGCACCCCGGCCAACGCCGAGAAGAACCCAGAGGTTTCGAGGCCCGAATTGCCGGTGCGGCCCAGCCCCAACGCGCCAAGCCCGCCGATGGTGATATCGCCCCTGGCGGAAAGATCGAACGTGGCGTCGGCCACGCGCACGCGCAGGAGATTGCGATTGTCGACCACGAACGAACCGTTCGAACTGATCGCCCCGGCTGCATCGACATTCCCGCCGACCGCTGCCGAGCCCGAGCCCAGCGCAATGTCAAACTGACCACCCAGCAGATGGCGCCCGGCCGATAAGGCCAGGTCGCCTGCACCCAGCGCGACAAGCGTGTTGCCGCCCTGGTTGACGCCGGTCGCCAGACTGTTGTCGAGCGCGATGGTGAGATCATTGAGATCACGCCCCGCCACGACCGACACATCTCCACCGGCGAGCGCGCCGATGCCCGAAGTAAACAGGTTCGCGGCGATCGATGCCTGTGTGCCGTTCTGCGAGGTCGAACCATAGCGCCAGCGCTGATCGCCCGAATTGCGCCCGAATTCGGCGAAACTGGGAGTCATCAGCGCGGTCGATTGCGCATAATTGCGCGCCAGCATGATCGGCGAAAGGCTGAGGCCGGTGATCTGGGAGCCGTTCTGGCCGAACAGCTCGTTCCAGACATCCCTGCGACCGACGATATCGCGGCCGGCGCTCAGCGTGATCGAGCCGCCGTCCTTGCTGACCACCGGGGCCAGCGCGACCCCGCTGGTCGGCCCGGGCACGGATCGGGCGGCATAGCCGCTGAACGCGGGAAGCTGCCCACCGGCGAGATCGGCCGTGGAGGCGCGGACACCGGCGGTATAGACTGCCGTCCCGCCGACCTGTGCCAGTGTCCTGACACCGGCGTCCGCGCCGGGATCATTGCGTGTGACGACATCCACACTGCGCCGCAGGTCGATATCCGCTGCTGCGGCAATGTCGATCGAGCCATCGCCGGTGCGCACCAGCGTTCCGAAATAGGCGGTATTGGATTGCAGACGAACGGTCGGGCTGGTGATCCCGGTGGTCACGTTATAGCCCGGCAGCTTCTGTTCGATGCCGTTGGCGTAGGTTTCGGCAAAGCCCGAATCCTTGAGGAACGCGACAATGTCGCGCAGCCGCGCCGAAACGCCGGTCGGGTGGCCAGCGGTGCCGATGAACTGCGCGTTGCCGGCAAAGCCGGCATAGGCCAGCGCTGCCTGGCGGGCCGCACCGGCCGCGCCGGTCGAACCGTCGCCCCAGTTGAGCACGGTGTAGTAATCTGCCCCCAATTCGGCCTGTTCACCGCCGTCGATCACGCCGAGCAGATCGGCCAGGCCATAGGTGAAATTGCCCGCATCGGGCGAATTCAGCACCAGTTGCAGCAGACCCTTGAGCCGTCCGGTCGATCCGGTGGCGGCGATCTGGTAGGATTTCTCGCCCGAGACCTGCACCGATCCTGTGCCGGTCACATCGATCTGCAGCGGATTGGCCGAACCCTGCAGCGCGCCCCCGACCAGCTGGAGGCTGGAGGATCGCACCGCGCTGCCATCCGACAGCAGCGGGAACAGCTCGGCCGTGCCGATAGCGTTGCCCGTGCCGGTGGCGGCGGCGGAATTGGCCAGCGGGTTGAAAGCCGCATTGACGAACAGCGGGGAGGATTCGGTACCCTGCTGGGCGGCAGCGGCGATGTCGATCGAGACCCGCGTCCCCGGCGTTCCCGGCAGGGTTGCCGACGGCACGCCGGAATAGAGGATCGAGTCCGAACAGGTCCCGCCGCAGCTGATCTTGAGCGCGGGATTGAACGTACGGTTGCCGCCGCCGAGCTGGTAATTGATGTAATCCGCGCCGGTGAAATCGCGGAAGGCGAAGAAGCCGTCGCTGATGCTGTTCTGGATTTCCAGATTGCGGCCCGCCCGCAGCGTCAGCACCGGCGCTTCGCCGCGCGTGCTGCCGCCTACGCGATAGCTCATGTCGATGAAGCGGTCGAACAGGGCGCCTTCCTTGCCGGCGACAACTTCGTAGCGCTTCTGGCCCGCCAGCGGCCCGCTGGCATAGGGGCCGAGCGCGGATTCCACCAGCAGACCGGCCGCCAGCGCATCGTCATAGCCGGCCGTGCCATCGGCATTGACGATCCGCCCGGCCGCAAGGTTCCAGTTGCTGACCAGGCGGATGCCGTTGGCCGATGCCAGTTCCACCCCGGGGCGCAGGCGATAGCCGGTGAACGGGTTGCCGTTGCTGTCGGTCACGCTGAAATTGCGGATGAAATCGGGAATGGTGCCGGGCGCGAGATCGGCCAGGAAATTGGCCTTGCCGGCGGTGGCCGCACCGGTGTCGAGCGTCACAATGATGCCCGACGCGCCGCTCAGCGAGGCGACGCCGGAATACTGGCCGCTGCTGGCGATCGTATCGAGATTGAAGCGGCGATAGCCTTCGATCGTCTTTTCACGCGCACCCGCAACTGTGCCATCGGCGGCAATCGCCAGGCTGTTGTCCGCCAGCACCGGCGCGCGGAAGCTGACCAGCCCGCCGCGATCGCCCGGCGCGAGCCGGTAGACCTTCGATTCAAGCTGGGTCAGCGGGTCGGTGGCCACTTCCTCGATCAGGCGATTGCCCGGCCGCAGCGCCGAAACGTCGATCAGCGCGCCGCTGTCGATAGTGATCGCGGCAGCGCCGCCAGTGCCGATGCCGATGGCGACATTGCCGCCGCTGGCCTGCCGACCGTCGTCCGCCGCATAGCCGCTGGTCTTCGCCAGCAGCGAAGCGCCCGATTGCAGCGTGACGCCGTCCTGCCCGTAAAGCGTGATCGCTCCGCCATCGATCCGCGCCTGCTTGTAGCGCGGGTCGGTCGGGGACAGCAGGTGGACATCGTCGCCCGAGGTGTCGATCCTGCCGCCGATGGTAATGCTGCCGCCATCGGCGGTCAGGCTGACCGCATCGGCTTTCAGTTCCTGCCCGGCCTGCAACGCGAGATCGCCCGAGCCGGTGCGGATCGCCAGCCCGCCCTGGAAATGCAGGCCGTTGGCCGCGACGAAGCCGGATAGGTCGAAGGCCGAGTGCCCGGCATCCAGCCGCAGCGAGGCGGAGCGCGCCTTGTCGGCGGCCACGCCGCCGTTGAGCGTCGCCAGCAGATCCACGTCGCCCTGCGAGGCGGCGATAGCGAGCGTGCCGGCCTCTCCCACGCCATTGTCGACCACCAGCGAGCTGGTGGCATCGGTGGCGATGCGCGTGCCATTGCCGGTGGTAACGAGGTTGATGACCCCGCCGCTGGCTGACACCGTGGTCTGTTCGATCCCGTCGCTGAAGCTTTTGGCATAGCCCGCCGCCTGCAACGAGGCGGAGCCCTGGAGCAGGATCGAGCCGGTTGCCTGGATATCGATGGTTCCGGCGGTGGCGCGCACCAGCGTATCGGCGATGGTGATGTCGGAAGCGATCCCCTTGGCCGCATTGCCCGCCGCAAAGGCGATCCTCGCACCGGGCGCTTCCTTGTCGGCCGGTGCCGCCAGCGGCGTGGAGGGGCCGGAAACCCGGATCGCGCCCAGCGCGTTGAAGGCAAAGTCAGGCCGGACATAGCGCGGGTTGCGCAGATCCTGCGCGGTGCGGTCGACGATGAACGGGGTCACCAGGTTCAGCGGGGTTTGCAGTTCCTGCGCGAAATCGACGGTGTTGAATTCGCCCTGCCCGCTGACGAACATCCCCTCGCGCGCCTTCAGCGTGATCCCGCTGCCGCCAGCGCCGCCGTCAAACCCGTAGGTGCGGAACGTGCCGCCGCCAAAGGTGATATCGGTGGCATCGATCGTCAACGCGCTTTGCGCGCCGCAGGCCAGCGTGGCGCTGGTCTTGCAGGCGCCCGCATCGAGCGAGGAATTACCCAGTTCGACATGATCGGCGATCAGCGTGACATCGCGCGACGGGGCGTCGGCCGATTCCGCCTGGGCCAGGCCGATGCCGGCGGCATCGATCCTGAGGTTATGGTAATTGTAGCTGCCGGCGGCAAAATTCAGAATATCCGGCGTGCGATAGGTCAGCGTGCGGGCCTTGCCGAACTGGCTCTCGACCTCGCTGCTGAAAGTCAGGCCGCCGATCCGCAAGGCATCGCCCGATACGGCCAGATCGAATGCCTTGCCCGGTTCTGCAGCGCCGATCACCGCCGCATTGTCGATCGAAAAATCGCGGCTGCTGTCGAGCGTGATCGAGGACGCACCCAGCGTTGCGCCCGCGCCCAGCGTCAGGCTGGCCGGCAGCAGCGTGGTGCGGGAAGCGAAATCCCCCTTGCGCGCGACCAGCCGCTCGGACCCGCTGGCAAGGCGGATGAGCGCCCCGGCCCCGGTCCGGTCGATCCCGGTCGGACTGTCATTGCGCGCGGCAGCCGCGTTGATGATGTAATCGCCGCTGCGGGTGTCGTTGAGCGTGCCGGTGGCGATCAGCTGCGCGCCGGGCGCGCCATCGGCGGCTCCTTCGATCGACAGCAAGGACCCGCTGCCCCCGACCGACAGCAACAGCTCCGGCGCGGTCAGCACCACGTCATTATCGACCTGGATCGTGCTCGCCACGACATCGAGCGTGGTCGTGCCATCGACATTGTTGTTGCGCAGCGCCCCGATCGACAGGCTGTTGGCGTGGAAATTGGCGAGCGTGTCGGTGGTCAGCAGGACATAGTCGGCGCTGGCCTCGTCCGGCACGGCGCCGGGCGCGGCGATCCGGATCTTGGAGCCGCCGACATCGACCTGCGCCCCGAGGCCATTCCTGGCCGGGTCGGTGGCGAAAGCACCCGCCACCTTGAGCGAGGTGAGCGGCGCCAGTACCACCCGCGCGGCATCGCGCGGTAGCAGCGGTGCTGTCAGCCCCTTGTGCCCGGCAAGCTGTTCGGCACTGGCGGAGCCTGAAGTTGTCTCGATCCGCGAATATTTGTCGATGACATCCTGCGACTGGACCGTGAAGGAACGGCGCTTCGACTGGCTGAAGCCGGTTCCGGCCGTGCCATAGACGCCGCCGACAACCAGGCTGCCATCAAGCAAGGTGCTCGCACCACCGGCATAGGGCGCGGCGCTGCCGACATTCTCGACGATCCGCATCGCCCCCGGCAGCAGCGCATAATGCGCCGGCAGCAGCAGATATTCGCCCGCCTCGATCCCCGGTGCGGCATCGAGCCGGACAGTCATCCCAGCGTTGAGGCCGTAGAGATCGCCGCCTGCCGCAGCGGTGTAATCGGCCGAATAGACCGGATCGAACAGCGCCACATTGGCGCTGTTCTTCGGGACGATGGCGTAGACCTGCCGCCCGTCGGGGAATTGCAGCCCGTTGTTGCCGCTGAAGCCATCGGGGTTGAAGCGGTCCAGCACGTCGCGCGAACCGCCTGTGCCGGGGATGAATTCATAGGCAAAGACATCGCCGCCGCCGCGCCCGTCCACCCGCACCTGGCCGGAATCCGCACTGTCGATGGTGATGTCCTTGCCGGCAAACCGCAGTTCACCCACCGGCGGCGCGGTGAGGATGCTGTTGGTGCCCGGGGTGAAGAAATATTCGATCAGGTCGGTGGTGGTGCCATAGGGGATGTTGAGCGCATCGCTGCCGGTCAGGCTGGTCCGGGCCGAAACCGAGGTCAGACTGTCCGGCCCGAAGCGGAGCGAGGCTGTGGCCGGGGCCTCGACCAAGAGATTGAGCGCGGTCGCCTCATTGGAGCCGATATCGAGCATGCCGAGCGGCGCCCGCAGCACGCCGTCCTGTTCGATCCGGGCGCCGCGAACAGCAAGGTATGAGCCGGCGGAATAGGGCGTCGGCGGCAATGCGCCGCCCAGGCCTTCGAACTTCACCAGCCCATCGATGTTGGAAGAAGCGATGACAAAGGGATCGGGCGTGCCCGCCCGCCCGGCGCGCCGGTCTTCCAGCAGTTGCTGGAGATTGCCGGTGCCGGTGGTGGCATAGACCTGCGCGGATTTCAGCAGCAGGTCCCCGTTCGAGACGAGCTGTCCCGACAATCCGGGCTGGAACAGGCCGGTTGAGCTGTCCGGCAGCCCGGCCGTGCCGATCAGGCGAATATCGCCGCTCGCCTCGAGCGTGACGCTGCCGCGATTGACCGCATCACTTGCCGACGAAACGTTGAATTCGGCCGCGCCGATCACGTCGATCGCCCCCGCTGAAATCGTCAGGTGGCCCGCACCGGCTGACTGGCCCTGCCCGCCGATATCCTTGTTGCTGCTGGCCAGCGCGACATAGGGGGCGAGAATCCGGGCGTTGGAATCCGGCAGGGCCGTGATGACCAGGTTCTCGAGCGTGCGTGCGCCTTCAACCGTATTGGTGGTGGCGATGAACGATTTGCCAAGGCTGAGCGAGACATCGCCCGCCGTGCTGAAACCGTTGCGGGCGACCAGCGTGGCAAAGCCCGAATCCATCACCTGCGTGGCGGACAGGGTCGCGCCGCTGGCGTCGGTCCCGTCATCGCTCTGGCGAATGACCGGGGTGACCCAGTCCAGCACGCCGCCATTGGCCCTGGTGGCGGCAAGATCGGCATCGCCGTCGTCACCGCCGAACGCGCTGACATGCGCGCCGGTCAGCAGCGCGCCATTGCCGATGGTCAGCCGCCCGGCATCGCTCCACTGCGCAACCGCGCCGAAGGCGGTCTGCGATATCCGTTCGTCGAATGTGCCGCTGGCACCGTTGAGGCTGATCGTCGCGCCCGCTTCGGCCACCAGCTTGTTGCTGGGATCGATCGGACTGGCATAGCCAGTTTCGGCCAGCGGCGCGCCAAAGCGCGAGGTGGCGATCGAACCGCCGCCAATCATGGTCCCGCTGCGCTGCTGCTGGCCATTGGCCAGGAACGACGCGCGCGGATTGTAAAGCGCGGTGCCGGACAGCTCGGTCACGCTGGTCGCGGTGAAATGCACGCCTTCGTTCAGCGCGACCCGGCCGGTGAAAACGAGATTGACGTCGAGATTGCGCCCGCCTGCCGCCGGATCGACCAGACTGAACAGCTGGCCATTGGTCAGCCGCTCGGTCAGCGCCGTGTCGCGATAGACTTCGACCGTGGCGGCGGCGTTCTCGTCAAAGCCGCTGGTCTGGCCTTCGCTGCTGGCGCCGAACACATCGGCTAGCCCCGCCCCGCCCAGCGCCGCGTCGCGCACGCCGATCACCCGGCGCTGGGTCAGCAGGTTCTCGAGCGTATCGATCTGGTTGATCTGGCCGCCGGCGATGCGGATGGTGCCGGCGCTGTAGATGCGCGGCGCGGTGATCGAGGCCTTCGCCGCACCGGTGATCGCGCCGCCTTCGGACACTTCCAGTTCGCTCACCCCGCCTAGCCTGAGATGCGCGGCCTTGCGATCCCAGGCGCTGGCGGGAACCTCCGGGGTCAGGATTGCCGTGATGTCCGCGCCCGTGCCGAGCCCGGTCAGCAGGGTCTGGGTGGGATTGTCCAGCAGCGAGGGCAGGACTGTCTGCGTCAGGTCCAGCGTTTCCCCGTCACCCACCACGAAGCGTTCGGTATCGAGGAAGGCGGACATCCCGCTCTGCCCGTTGGCGAACAGGTTGGCGACGAAACGCGATTTGTTGGCGGCAAGGTCAAGCGTGCCGAAGCCGGTCTTCTCGAGGAAATCGAGGCCGATGCGCGGACCCTTGGCGCCGGGTGCCGATCCCATTGCGATATCGGGCGCAACCAGCGTGAAAGTGCCGCCCCCGGCAAAGCCGAAACCCTTGATCGAAGCGGTGTCGAACGCCACCTCGGCCACCGGATTGTCGGGCACGAGCGAGGGCACCACCATGGTTTCACCAACCCGGTAGGGGGTGAAGCTGGCCGTCTGGTTAGTGCCGCCCAGCGCGAAGGCGGCGCGGCTGTTGCTGTCGGTGTTGATGTCGGTCAGCGACGCCGAGGCATAGCGCGTTTCGTTGATCAGCGAGACATTGCCGCCCGCTCCGGTCAGGTCGAGCGTACCGTCCGTCCCGACATAGCCGCCCGACGATACGTCGAGCAGGCCCGAGGAGGCGATGCGGATGCTGCCCGAAAGGTCGGCTGCGCGTTCTGGCGCGGAGATGGTCCCGCCAATGCCAACAAGGACCCGGGGCGCAACGGTGAGGCTGATCGAGCCACCGTTCTTCCAGGCATTGCCGCCAAAGCCATTCCCCCCGGCGAAATCGTTGACCCACAGCCCGGCGGTAGAAAGCTTGCCGGTGACATGGATATCGAACGGGTTGAGGCCCGGATCTTCGGCATAATTGCCCAGCAGATCATCGTCGCTGCGGAAGGGCGAGCCGGTGCTGCCAAGGCTGGCGCCGAAGATGTCCTTCCCGAAATCGAAAGTGCTGACTGCGATGGAACCGGAGGCTGCGGCGATATCGCCATCGATACGGACCGCGCGCCCGGCGAGCACGGACAGCGCCCCGCCGTCGGCCAGTTGCAGCTTGCTGCCCTGCGCGAAATTCACCCCGCCGGTGGTCCGCAGCGAAATCGCCGACAGCCCGGCCGAGGACAGCGAGCGATCGTCGAGCATGATCGCACCTGCCGGAACCTCCACCTGATCATGCCCGACGACGATATCGGCGGTCTGTTCGATCACATTGGCGCGATCGAACGCTCCGATCCGCAGATAGCCGCCCGAAGGCAGTTCGCTCGCCCGGGACTGGCGCTTGCGCAGGTCGCCGGGCAGCGATGAGACGCCGGTTGGACGCCTGGCGTCGGACAATTGGTGCAATCCGGCAAAGGCATCGCCATGCAGCGTGCCGTCCAGCACAGCAGATGAGGCGCTGATGATCAGCGAGCCCGCATCGCGGCCCTCATCATAACCGCTTTCATAGTGGGCGCCCTGGAGGATCGAGTTGGCGTAATTGCGGGAGATGCCGAATTTCGCCTGCACTTCGGTAAAACCGTCGCCGATCGCCACGAAGCGGTCATTGGGGTCGGCTGCGCCGATATCCACCACCCGGCCATCCACCGTCAGCAGCCGGCTGGTCCGGACCACGCCCGGCAGATAGCTGACCCAGCCGCCGGAGATGTCGATTGTCGCGCCGCGCGCGATGGCGATCCGGGGCGCGGTCGCAAGATCAGCCGCGCCTTCGAGGATGCCGACGTTGAGATTGATCGTGCCGCCCCTGGTCATCAGCTCGGCGGCGGTGACACCGATCTGGCTGGCCGCGCTGCCCGCTTCGATCAGGGGCGAACCGACATAGGCGACGCCATCGTCGCGCACGCCGGTCACGCGCGGATCGACATAGACGGTGCTGCCGTTGAGCGTGAATTCGCCTTTGCTGTTGGTTTCGCGGTAATTGGGCGTGTCGCGCAGCTCGTTGCGCTTGACCGGATCGATCAGCAGGCTGTTGCGTGAAGCTTCCAGCTGGACGTCCTTGACCCCGGAGACATCGATCAGCGCGCCGGTGGCGATATCGACATGGCTGGCCGCCAGCGCCGCCAGCGCGCCTGGAACGGTGCTGTTGAGGAAGCGGTTGGGCGAGAACACCTCGCCTGTCTTGCCGCCGATCTGGACATTGGCGTTGGGTGCATGGATCAGCGCATTCTCGCCGATGGTGATCGCGCCCGGCCCGAATTCGCCCAGCGGACTGGCAGCGCCGTCGGTCGGGTCGAGATAGACGCCGCCGATGCGGATCTGCGAGGTCCGGAAACTGGCCGGATCGGCTGGCGTGCCCTGCGGGATGGTTTCGCCATTGTTGTCAGGCGTGATGACGAGGCCACTGGCCTGCGACGGATCGCTTGCCCCCGCCAGCGTCACCGTGCCCGCCATCAGATCGATACTGCCATTGCGCGAAACGCTCGTGGTGGCGGCGATCAGGCCGGCATTGAGCACGCTGCCGGTCAGCCCTGCCCCGAGCGAGGCATAGCCGCGCTTCGTTTCGATGAGGCCGCTGTTGGCCGCACTGGACCCCTCCCCACCGAATGTGGTGCGCAGGATCAGGCCGCGGATATTCGCATCGACGCTGCTCGTGCCGCCGGTCGAGGGCGTGGCGGTGATCGCCCGCCCGGCCTGCAGGCTGACCTGCCCTTCTTCTGCCGAGAGCGCGCCGTCATTGGCAATTTTCGGCCCCGTCAGGATGACAAAGCCACCCTTGCCGGCAGTGATGCTGGCGCCGCGTTCAACCACCACATCGCCTTCGACGCTGGTGGCATAGGCGGATTCGATCGCTTCCAGCGAAGGCGTGTAGAAACCATCGACCAACGAGGAAGTCAGCGTCCCACCGAGCACGATGCCCTGCTGCGAGGTGCCGTTCTGGAGCAGGCCGTTCTGCAGGAAGGCGATGTTGCGATCCTGCAGCGTGGTGGCCAGGAAGCCATTCTCGATCTGGTTGGTGCCCGGCTTCGTGCGCAGCGCGGCCTTGAAGGCATTGCCGATATCGAGGCTGCTGGCGAGCAGCGAATTGGCGCTGACCTGTGCCCCCTTGCCGAAGATCACGCCGTTGCGGTTGATCACCACCACCGTGCCATCGGCCTTGATCTGGCCAAGGATCTGCGAAGGCGCGGCACCCGGATCGACCACCCGATTGACCGCAACCCAGTCCTTCTGGCCCACCCCGTTCAGCTTCTGGTCGAACACCAGCGTGGTCTTGGCGCCGACGTCGAAGCGGTCCCATGAAAGGATTGCGCGCGAATCCGTCTGGGTGATGGTCACCAGTTGCCGGTCGCCATCGGCGCTGCTCGCAACCGGCAGGCCGGCCCCCTGCCAGGTGGTGCGACCGGTGGAATCGCGTGCTGCGTGCAAGGCCCCCGCCGCCATCGCTTCCGCCGTGACGCCGCGCGCCACGACCAGCCCCTGCGTGCCATCGGGCACTGTGCGCTGGACGGCGGCCCGGGCCTGAGTGGCATAGGCGCGGATCTGTTCAGCCCGCGTCCGGACCTGAACCTGCCGATCGAGCGCATCGACCTGCGCAGGGCGTCGGACCTGGCCGGGCACGGCACGCGGGGCAATCACCGGCGCAGTCAGGGTCGGGCCGCGCCGGGCGGCCAGCTGGGCATGCGCCGGAGTGGTGGTGGCGAGAATCGCGATCAGCGCGGCAGCGCTGGCCGAACGCAGCAGCAGCGACCTTGCGATACGCCCTGCCGACGCCTGTCCATTCCGATCAGCCATTGGCCACAACTCCTGTTACTCCGGCAAGACCGCGCCGCAACGCGATCCCGCAATATTTTCAGCTACAAGGGGGATGTTGCACCCTTGCGACAGGCCTGCGGCCATCCGGCGTGCGGACGTGGAGTGGCACAGGCCCATGGCCTCGTCAGAACTTGGCCTGGAGATCGATCTGCAGCACGTCGATCGCCAGCGGCGGGCCGGAAATCTCGTTGGCGCTCATCCAGCGGCCGCCGATCAGCAGCCCGTCGCGCAGCGCGAATGTGCCGCCCACGAAATAGCCCTTGGAATTGGTGCCGCCGAGGTGGAAGTCGCTGTCGGTCAGCGCATCGAGCACGGCATCGCTTTCGAGATAGCGGTAACCGGCCAGCACGTTCCACTCGCCCTGCTTCCTGGGATCAGCCTGGCCAAACATCACCTCGCCGCGATAGCCGGTATCGCCACCGGCAAACTGAGCCGGATTGACTGCCGCGCAATAGGTGCCCCCACCCGCTCCGCTGTTGTTGTAGGGACGCCCCGCCAGCCCGTTGCGGCAGATGTCGCCCTTGCTGAAACCGAGGTTCTTCACGAAGCTGCCGGATGCCCGCACGATCGAGTGTTCGCCAAGCGGCACGGTGAGCGCCGCGTTGATGTCGAGGATCTGGTACTTGAAGGTGTAGCCAAGGATCTGCGGCAGGTCGGAATTGGGATCGATCGTCACGATCTGGCGCAGCGGCGAAAGCGTGTTGCCCTTGGTCAGGTAGAGCGGCTGGAGATGGTCGGTCGAACAGAAGCTGTCGGTCTCGATCTGGCAGGGCGCAGACAGATCACCCTGGAAATTGTCGAAGCGGTGATAGCCGGCGGACAGCTTGAAGCCGACGTCGCCGAACTTTCCGCTGCCTTCCAGCTCGCCCGAAAACAGGTATTTCTGCGAGGCCTTGGGCTTGTTGAAAGCAAAGGCCGGGGCGTTGGGCGAACCGAAATCGAACGGAAAAGCGCCGCCTCGCGCGGTCAGCCTGAAATTCTCGCCCAGCATGCGGCCGGTGTTGAGTTCGACCGCGACCCCATCGAGATTGAGGTCTGCGTCATACAAGAGGTCGCTGGAATTGAACGGATTGCCGAACCGGCCAAAGGTGGCGCTGGCCCAGCCGGTCGGCTCGAATTTGAGCCAGGCCTTGTCGAGCCACAGGTCCCGCTTGAAGAAGCCGCCACCCAGCGTGGCGTTGGTTGAGATCGGGCCTTCGTTGTCGCCGGTGGCGATGGTGATGCCCGCTGTCACGCCCTTGGAGATGGTCGCATCGATCCCCAGCCTCGCGCGCAGGCGCATGCGGTTCCACTGGTCGTTGCGCGAATTGAGGATCGGCAACAGCAGGCGCGGATCGTCGATGCCATAGGGGCTCAGCGCATTGATCGTGGCGAAGTCGATGATGTCATCGGCGTTGGTGCGCGAATAGAGTTCCGACTGCGAACGCACGCGGATATCGCCATGGATGGCGATGCGGCGGGTCCAGTCGGGCGCGGCTTCGTCGGGCGCGGCCCATTTGTCCTGCCGGGCCACCTGCATCACTTCGGAACGCAATTCGTCCTTGATCTGCTGGCGGACCGATTCCGGGATATAGGGCACGCGGATCGCGCCATTGGCGGCGGGCGGCAATTCGCGGGTTGCGGCCAGCTGGCTGGCGGCGCGGGCCTGGGCCGCTTCGGCTTCGGCCTGGCGGATCAGATCATCGCCAACCTCCGGCTTGAGCGCGCCCTGCAGGACCAGCGCCCGTACCAGATTGACCATGGCGCTTTCCGAGGGGGCCGGTGCCTGTTCTGCCGTCTGGGCCGAAGCCGCGAACGGGGTCAGCAGCGATGCCGCGAGCAGGACTTGCAGCGCGCGCCCTGTCAGCCTCTGGGTCAGCTTTCGGGCCAGCCCCTGGTTCCTGCGGTTGATTGCCATTTTCGAATTCCTCACGTGTGAATGTCCAGTCGAAAGCTCGCTCAGGGGCACAATCAGAAGCGCTTGCGCCCCACCTTGATGCGCTGCGGCATGCGGATCGAAGGCGGTGGCGGTTTGAGCCCGCTGGCGCTTTCGAGCAGCGCGAGGACCGTCTGGTCCAGCTTGCCGTTGCCGCTCGATTTCGCCAGCCGGGCCTGGGTCAGTCTGCCGGAGCCGTTCACCCAGATGTCGTATTCGCTGACGAAGGCATCGACGTTGACCGACCTGCTCTTCTCGATATGCGCCTCGAGCGCGTTGGAGATGTTGCGGCCCCAGAACCGGTCGGTGCCCGGCACGCCGCAATTGGGGCCGGTGCAACCGGGTCCAGCCGGCGCGGCCATGCCGTTGCCCTTGCCGGCCTGCATGCCATAGGCGTCGCCGCCGGCCTGGGCCGGACCGTCGATCTGCATCGGGGTCGGGGCGGGCTGGTCGGGCGTCGGCGCTTCGGTCGGGGTCGGCTGCTCGGTCGGTTCGGGCGGGGTCGGCTCGGGCGGCGGAGGAGGAGGCGGGGGCGGAGGAGGCAGCATGTCGACCATGGTCGGCGGGGCTTCCGTCATCGCCACCCCGTCCACATCGGTCAGCACGCTGTAGCCGAACCAGCCGAACGCGATCAGCATAATCGCGCCGACTGCGGCTGGCAGCCACTTGCCGGGGCCGCCCTTCTCGGGCGACTGGAAGCCTTGGGTCTCGCTCATGGTCCGGTCGAGCCTCAGGTTCCTGCCGCCTTGCCGGTGACGAGCCCGACCTTGGTCAGGTCCAGCTGGCGGCACAGGTCAAGCACTTCCATGATCTTGCCATATTGGGCGGTGGTATCGCCCTTGAGCACGATTGGCACCTCGGGATTGGAAGCCTTGGCGTTGCGCAGCCGCGTCTCCAGGTCCGGCAAGGTCACCGGGAAGGCATCCATGAAGATCTGGCCCTGGTTGTTGACGGTGAGAGCGATCGTCTTGGGCTGGACCAGACTCTTGGCCGCACTGGCCTTGGGCAGGTCGACCTTGATCCCCTGGACCGATGCCGTGGCCATCAGGATGAAGATGACCAGCAGCACATAGGCCAGGTCCAGCATCGGGGTGATGTTGATGTCGTCATAGGCCTTGCGGCCGCCGCCTACCTGCATGGGAGTTCTCCTGGCGCTGTCGCTTATTCCGCCGCCATCGTGGTCGGCATGGCATAGGCATTGTCCGCCGCGATTTCGGCGAGCCGGGTGATGAGCCGATCGACGAACACCCGCATTTCATCGGAAAGCGCGGAAATCCGGCTGTTCAGGTAATTGTAGCCGAACAACGCGGGGATCGCGCAGGCAAGGCCGGCAATGGTCGCCAGCAGCGCGGCGGCGATCCCCGGCGCGATCGCGTTGACATTGACGTCGCCGGCCATCGCCACGCCGCCAAAGGTGCTCATCACGCCGATCACGGTGCCGAGCAGGCCGATGAACGGCCCGCCCGAGATCGCGATGGTCAGGATGACCATCCATTTGTCGAACTTCTGGTTCTGCTCGACCACCACCGCATCGACCGCCGCGCGCATCGCCTCGACCGCTTCGCCGCTGAGCGCACGGGCGCTGCGGCGCTGGCGAATGGCCAGTTCTTCCATGCCGGTGCGGTACAAATTGCCGAGCGGAGCCTGGGCGATGTAGCTGACCTCCGCCGGATCGATGCCGTCGATCTTCTCGATCTCGACCAGTTCCTCGTGCATCTGGGCAAAGCGCTGCTTGAACACCTTGTTGCCGCGCTCGACCTGGTTAAGATAGCGCACCTTGGTCACCATCAGCGTGGTCGCCAGGGTCAGCAGCAGCATGCACAGCCCGATGATGAACGCGTCGAGCGTCTCGATCTTGCTGAGAATGAAAAACAGCACACCGCCGCCGCCGCCCTGCTTCTCGGCCCCTTCGGAAACCACCACCAGCTTGTTGGACGGACCTTCGCCATTGGCCATGGCGGTGATCATCGCGGCCGGGCGGGCGACCTTGGACAATCGCACCTCGTCGATCTCGCCGGTGAACGGCTGGCCGATGGCACCGCCAAGCGCGACAGGTGCGTCGATCGCCGGCAAGGCGCCGCCGGCGGCGGCAGCCTCCACACCGTTCACATAGAGCTTGATCGTCTTGCCATCGGCAACGACGGCGAGATGCGCCCATTCGCCCTGCTTGAGCGGAGCGGCGGCCTGTGAAGTCGCGCTGCCGGTGGAAAAATAGGGAACCCCGGCGTTAAGGCCGATAATCAGCGGCCCGCTCGCCATCACGGCGGCATTGCCGGAAAGCTGTTCCGGCTTGACCCAGGCGGTGAAGCTGAACGGCGAGCCGGCGGTGATCGCCAGCGACGGCGCGGGGGCGATGGTGATCGCGCCCTGGCCGGGAAAACGCGCGCTGCGCCCGATGATGCCGCCATCGTTGATCCCGGGAACGGCGGCGGAGGCATTGTTGCCGTTTGCCGTCTTGTCGGCGGCAGGCTGGCCGGGGTTCTCGCTGAAGTGGAGGACGGCGGTGTAATCCGGGTCGAACGTGCCCGCCACGTCCTCGCCCACTTCGGCGGCGGCATTGCCGAAATAGAGCCAAAGCTGCTTCTTCTCACCCCCGTTCAGCGTGGGCAGCGAGACCCACAGGGTCGCCATGCCATCCTTGGCGTTGTAGCTTTCGATGTGGAACGGCAGCGGGGTCTTGTCGTCGCTGTCGACGATCCGGATGTCGGCCCCGTTGTCGAGCGCGTCGGTGAAGGTGAAATCCCCGCTATGCAGGCGGATCAGCACCACCGTGCGGCCGATTGCGCCGGTGACGTTCACGCCCGATGCGGTGGTATCGACCGTCACCTGCTTGCGATAGGCCCAGTCCTTGTTCCACCAGGCATGCGCCGGGGTTGCCGCCAGGGCCATGAAGGAGGCGAGGACGGCCATGAACAGCCGGGCAAGACGGGCATGCCGGATCGGGTTGCGAAACATCAGAACTCTCCCTTGACGAGGAAGGTGAAGCGGGGATCATTGCGGTTGGTATCGGCGGTCGAGCGCAGCGGCAGGCCGACCAGCGCTTCGCCGGTGAGATGGCCGAAGACCTTCAGGCGAAGGCCGCCACCGGCGCTGGCGATGCGGAACGAGGATTGCGTGTCGGGCAGGGGATCGATCAGCGAGACGATCCCGCCATCCGCGAAGACGAAGAAGCGCAGCTCATCGAAAAAGGTGCCCAGCTGGGTCGCCAGCGACGGCGCGCGCAGCTCGATCGAGCCGGCGAGGCCCCGGTCACCGACGATCTCGGACTGGTAATAGCCGCGCACCGTGGTCATGCCGCCGATCGCGAATTGTTCGTTGGAGACGAGGTGGCTGTCGGCATATTGGCCAGACATGCGCGCTTCGGCTACCCAGTCGCCTGGGAAGATCGCGGTGTAGGTTGCGTCCAGGTTGATGTGCGCAAAGTTCTCGGTGGCGTCGATCTCGCGGTTGGTGAACTGGTCTTCGGGCAGGCACACCGTCGCGGCGGGATCAAAGCAGGTGATCCGCTTCATCACCCGCAGGCCCAGAGTCGACGTCAGGCCGAGATCGAGCGACCATTTCTCGCGCGCCGCGGAGAAATTGTAGCCCAGCGTCAGCGGCATGTAGCGGATCGGGGCATTGCTGATGGTGGTGCCGCGCAGGCCGATGTCCTGCTTGAAATCCTTGTAGTCCACACCGAAACGGAAGGCGTGGTAATCGCGCGCCGAGGGCAGGCGGTAGATCGCCTGCACCCCGACCTGGTAGCCGTTGCCGAGCACGTTGGTGCCGCCCAGCGCGGCGATATTGCTGTTCGACTTGTAGCCGCTGAGCATCAGCGTCCAGTCCGAGCCGAGGAACGGCAGCGAATAGGAACCGATGATCGCCTCGCTGTCGCTGCGCCGCTGCGGCGCTACCGAATAGGCAAGGCTGATGGTGTGGCCGAGCCCCCAGAGATTGGAATAGCTGGCCGATCCGGTAGCTCGCAGCGCGGTGGTGTTGGGGCTGTTGTCGTTGTTCAGCTCGGCCGAGGCGTGGAACGGCAGGCTGTCACGCACTTTCAGATCGACATCGATCGTGCCCGGCTGCTCGCCGGCATCGAAGGACGGCTCCACCTCGCGGTCGGGGAAGCGGTTGGCCGCTTCGACCTCGCGCTGGAGCGCCTTGAAATTGACGGGCTGGCCCGGACTCAGCGACGGGATCTGGCGCAGCAGCCGGTCGGCGGAATGATGCTTCGCCCCCGATACCGCGACCCGCCCGACCGGAGCTTCAGTCACCTGGATGCGGATCAGGCCGAGCGCGAAATCCTCCTGCGGCTGCGGCGGGATCTCGACCACGGTCGCGTCGAACCCGGCCTGCGCATAGGCATCCTGCACCGCTTTGCGGGCGGCTTCGACATCGGCCTGCGTCCGGTCCGGACCAAGGAACGGATAGACCGACTTTTCGACCAGGCCATTGGGCAAGCTGCTGACGCCCAGCACGTCGATCGCCATGATCGGGAAGGTCATCGGGGCGGCTGCAACGCCCGCCTGCTGCGGCTCCGGATCGCCGGATGCACGCGCCGTCGCGGGCACCAGCGCCAGCGAAACCGCAAAGCCGACGGCAGAGCCCGCTCTGATCAAGTTGCTGATAGGATACAAGCCTGAAGCCTCGATGGGAATCACGCGATGCTTTTTTGCAACCGCGAAGATGCTTTGGCTGCGCATTGTGAAAGAGCCGCGACATTATGACTTCAGTTTCGTGACAATCCGCCCGATTTGGATTGCAGATTGATGACACTGACAGCCGGATCGGCCTGAACCTGCCCGGCCAGCCCGCGCGGTTGGCGCCCGATGCTGGCGCCGGGACCGTCCGGACAAGCGGGGCCATGCATTGCGCCCGTTGGCCGGGTCCCGCCAGCTCGGCTGATTGCATTGTTACTATTTAAAGTTCAGCAATTTAGCGCCTTTATACATAATTGACGCATCGCACCGGAACAGTTCGGCTGCCGTAATCAAACTGTCATTTGCGACCAATAGGAACTGAACTCCTCAAATGGGGGATTTGCGGCAACATGGCGGAATGCAAGGCGTCGACCTTGGTGGCAGGCGGCGCCGGCTTTGTCGGCAGCCATGTCGTGCTCGCCCTGCTCGATGCGGGCCATCGCGTGGTCGTGATCGACAATCTGTCGGGTGGTCTGCGCTGGACCGTGGATAGCCGCGCGGTCTTCTTCGAAGGCGATATCCAGAACGAATCGCTGGTTCGCGCGATCATGGAAATGCATCGCGTCGGCTCGATCGTGCAATGCGCGGGAACCAACCCGGTCGCGGGGGCCAGCGGCGATCCGCTCGAATTCTATCGCAACAACACCTCCGCCGCCCGTTCGCTGATCGAAAGCGGCATCGCCTGCGGCGTCGGCACCTTCCTCTATTCCTCCACCGCCGAAACCGCCAGCCAGCAGCCCCCCCACGCCTATGCCATGTCGAAGCGGGTGGTGGAGCGGATTCTGGCCGACACCTCGGCGGTGCACCGATTGAACCATGGCGTGCTTCGCTATTTCAACGCGGTGGGGGCCGATCCGATGGGGCGCAGCGGGCAGGTGCAGCCGGGCGCGGCGCATATGATGAAGCTTGCCGTCGAAACCGTGATGGGCCTGCACGACGATGTCGTGGTGCCTGAAACCAGCGGCCAGACCGCCGATGGCAGCTCGATCCGCGACTATGTCCATGTCAGCGACCTGGCCCAGGCTCATGCCGCAATGCTCGACGCCTTGCTGGCCGATCCCGAACGCAGCCTTGCGCTCGATTGCAGCTATGGCCGGGGATATTCGGACCTCGAAGTGCTGGAGGCCGCCGAACGGGTCACCAATGTCCGGATCGCCCGGCGCACTGCAGCGCTGCCACCCGGTGAGCCGCCGGTGCTGGTGGCCGATGGCCGGGCCATTCGCGAAACGCTTGGCTGGAAGCCGCGCCACGACAATCTCGAACAGATGGTCAGGGACAGCTATGATTGGCAAATGCGGTTGCCCCGTCTGGTGATGCGCCAGGCCGAAGGGGCGATGACTACCGCCGTTGTCGCGGCGCAGGTGTCACACAAGGCGGTCCGCTAGCCAGAGGGGCCAGGCCGCAAGGGCCATCAGCGTTCCCAGCGGCAAGCGCTCGGTCCTGCCGATATCGCGCCGGAAAATGGTCAGCACCGCCACCGCCGCCAGTCCAGACCCGGCGGCGATCACCAGCACCCAGGGCAGCCACTGCCAGCCAAGCCAGGCCCCGATCGCACCGAACATCCTGGGGTCGCCCCCGCCGAGGCCCTCGTGCCCGCGCAAGCGGTGATAGGCCCAGCCGACCCCGGCAAGGCTGCCATATCCCGCCGCCATGCCGATCACTGCCGACATGATGCTAGGCCCCGTGCCAGCCGTCTGGACCAGCAGGCCGAGGCCGGCCAGCGGCAGCGTCAGCCGGTCCGGCAGCCAGAAATGGCGCAGGTCGAGCGCGGCGAGCAGCAGCAAAATCCAGCCGAACAGGGCGGTTGCTATCGCCAGTTGCGGCGTCTCCCCGAACAGTCCGGCCGAAACGCCGCCAATCAGCGTGGCGGCCAGTTCGACCACGAGATGGTCAGGCGCGATGGCCGCGCCGCAGTTCCGGCAGCGTCCGTGCTGGGCGAGGTAGGAGAGGATGGGCACAAGCGACAGCGCAGCCAGCGGCGCAGCGCAGCTGTCACAACGCGAACGGCCACGGGAGGCGCTAATGCCGTGCGGCCAGCGCAGCAAGGCTGTCGCCAGATAGCTGCCGACCAGCGCGCCCAGCACAGCGCCGCCAGCGATGATGATCGAGGAGATCAAATTCTATCCCGCCTGGCCGGTCGGACCGGGGCACGGCTGCGGACTGAGCGCGCAGGGCATGCCCCGCCCTACTTCGTGTCCAGCACGTAGCCTTCGGAATGAACCGTCCGCAGCAGATGGCCGGCGTTCACCGCCCGCAGCGCCTCGCGCAGGCGGGCAATCCATTTGTCGACCGTGCGGCTGTTGAGCGGAGCGCCCTGACGGCTGAGCGCTTCGATCACTTCCTCGCGGGTCAGTACCAGGTCGGGGTTTTCGATCAGGAAGCGCAGCAGGCGGAACTGGCTCGGCCCGACCCGGATCGGCTCGCCATTGTAGCGGGCGAGATGGGCGCCGAGGTCGATCGTGAAACTGCCGGCCTCGATCACCTTGTGGCGGTGCTGGCGTTGCTGCACCGAATTCTGCGCGACGATCTTCTCGCGAACCTTGTCATAGGTGATCGGGCCATGGATGAAATCATCGACCCGGGCCTCCAGCATCTGGCGGCGGTTTTCGCCATTGTCGCTGTCCAGAACCATCGTGATTTGCGCATCCTTCGTTCGGGCATCGGTCTTGAGCCTGCGACACATCTCAAGGCCGGAAAGGCCCGGCATCGCCCAGTCCACGAATGCCCAGACCGGGCCTTCCAGCGGACCTGACGGACCGGTTTCATCCATGACATCGAAGGTGAATACCTTGTTCTCAAGGACAAAATCTTCAAATGCGCGCCCAATTGGATCGGTGGTTAAGACATGGATTACAGACATTACCCGTCAAGCCCCTAGGTACAGGGGCGGGTCTGGCACCTCTTTATGACGGGTTCATGACTAGGAAAAGCAGCCGCCGCGGCCCGACTGGTCCGGCCCGCGCCGCCATCAATACAGTTCGGGCAGATATTCCGTGCTGTAGCGCCGGTCCTGCAAGGCAAGGTCGGGGATCACTTCGCAGCGCGGCTCTAGTTCCAGCACCGCCGCCAGCCTGGCCAGATCCTTCTCCACGCCACGGTTGAGCAGCGCCGCGTGACTTTCGCCCAGGAACAACTCGAGCCTGCCCTTGCTGCTGACCAGCGCGCTGGCTTCGAGCGATGACAGCGAATTGGCGCCAAGCCGACGGCAGAGCCGGATCGCCAGACCCCAGGCGATTGCTTCGCGCAGCATGTCCGGGCTGGCGAACTCCCGGATCTCCTCCGGCGCCCCGCCCAGGCCGGCATAGGCCGCCAGGACGGTCGCGATGATAGCGCGGCCTTCCCGGTCGAGATCGATCCAGCGTTTGTGGAGCGCCCAGTCGATCGAATGGCGGGCGCGGAAATTGGGTTCGATCTGGCTGGATGCCAGCGCCAGCATGGTGGAGACCAGCCGCAGCCGCTCCGAGCCACGGCCGCTGGCGGGAACCGCGCTGACCGTCCATCCCGCCACCCGCGTCGCCAGCGCCGGATTTCCGCCGCGCGGCGCGGCAAAGGCTGCCACGCCGGCCAGCAGCGGGTCCTGCATCCGCGCCACCGGATCAAGCCGCTGGTAGAGCAGGCCCTCGCGCAGGCCCCATGAGGAAAAGACCAGCCCGGTCGGTTGCAGTTCATCCATCAGGATGGTCAAGAGGTCGGCGGCATAGGGCAGCACGGCCGCTCGCATCGCGGAGACGCCGGGCGTGCGGCCCAGCTGTTCGGGCGTCGCGAGCGCAACCGCGCCGGCCAGCGCGCGCGCCTGCACCGCGTCCAGTTCCAGCCCGTGGGGATCGTCCAGCGGGCATTTCGACTGGCGCAGCGCATAGGTTGCGAGGGATCGCCAGGTGCCGCCGACCAGATAGATCGGCGCGGCGATGTGCTTGCGCCATTTGGCCTTTGACAGGGCCTTGGCCACCACCCGCCGGAAATTCTCGATGCCGCCATCGTGCAGGTCCTGCAAGCGCAGCACACCAAGCGGCAGGCTGGCACCGCCATGGCAGCCATCGGCATCGATCCCCACCAGTTCGAGGCTGCCCCCACCCAGGTCGGCGACCAGGCCCGAACCGCGCGGGAACGCGCCACGCACGCCCATCGCCGCCGCAACCGCCTCTTCCGGCCCGCTGAGCAGGCGCGGCTTCAGGCCGAGCGCCCGCACCCGGTCGAGAAATGCCGACCCGTTGGCGGCATCGCGCACGGCGGCCGTGGCCACCACCTGGATATCGCTGACGGCCAGCCCCGCCAGCAGGGTCGCGTAGCGGGCAAGGCCGGCCAGTGCGATGTCAATCGATTCGTCTCCCAGCAAGCCGGTCTGGGCAAGTTCGGAGCCGAGCCGGGCCGCGACCTTTTCGTTGAGCAGCACGGTGGGCGCGCGCCAGGAGCCGCCATAGATAACAAGGCGCACCGTGTTGGAGCCAATGTCGATGATCGCCTGCAGGCGACCGTTCGAAAAATCCGCAGTTTCCCTGTCTGACGGCTTCATCATCTGGCTCTAGTTGCCTCTCCGGCGCAATGCCAGCTTTGGCACGTCCAGTCCTTCGGAAATGGCTGCGCCGCGGCCCGAGAGCGAGGGATTGGTCATGAAATAGCGATGGAGGTTGAACGGGTTTGGCCCCGGCTCGCTCCGCACGTAACTGCCGTCGGGACGCAGCAGCCAACTCTGCTCGGTATCGAGCAAATTGGCCAGCAGGACCTGGTCCAACACCTGGGCATGGACAGTCCGGTTCCGGATCGGAACCAGCGTCTCGACCCGACGATCAAGATTGCGCGACATCCCGTCGGCCGAGGAAATATAGACCCGCGCCCGGTGGTTGGGCATCTGGTGGCCATTGGCGAAAGCCCAGATCCGGCTGTGTTCGAGAAAGCGGCCGATGATCGACTTGACTGTGATGTTCTCCGACAGGCCGGGGATGCCCGGCCGGAGGCAGCAGATCCCGCGGATGACCAGCACGATCACCACGCCAGCCTGGCTGGCGAGATAAAGCCGGTCAATCAGGTCGCCATCGGTCAGGGCGTTGAGCTTGGCCCAGATTGCCGCCGGCCGGCCTTTCTGCGCATTGGCGATTTCGTGATCGATGCATCTGTTGAGTTCGGCGCGCAGCCCGATCGGCGAAATCGCGATCGCTTCCGTGCGGCGCGGCTCGACATAGCCGGTCACGAAATTGAACAGCCGGGCGGCATCGCGCGCCAGCTTGGGATCGGCGGTGAAAAAGCTGAGATCGGTGTAGATGCGCGCCGTTTCAGGGTGATAATTGCCGGTGCCGAAATGGCAGTAGGTGCGATAGCCTTCGCCTTCGCGGCGCACCACCATCGATACCTTGGCATGCGTCTTCCAGTCGACGAAGCCGTAGATCACTTGCACCCCGGCCCGTTCCAGCTGCGATGCCCAGAGCATGTTCTGCTCCTCGTCGAAGCGCGCTTTCAGTTCGACCACGGCGGTGACCGACTTGCCCGCTTCGGCGGCGGCGATTAGGGCGGCGATGACCGCCGATTGCTTGCCCGCGCGATAAAGCGTCTGCTTGACCGCCACAACAGCGGGATCGGCCGCCGCCTGGCGCAGGAAATCGACCACCACCTCGAAACTTTCGTAGGGGTGCTGGATGACGATGTCTTTCTCGCGGATCGCGGCGAAGCAATCCCCGTCATGCTCCAGCACCCGTTCCGGATAGCGCGGGCTGAATGGTTCAAACTTCAGCTCGGGCCGGTCCTCCTCGACGATGGCGGCAAGGCCTGCGACCCCAATGATCCCGTCGGTCACCACGATCAGCGCCTCGCGCAGGCCCAGTTGCTTGCGCAGCAGCTGTTCCGCCTCGCGATCGAAATCGCTGTCGAGTTCGAGCTGGATGACCTTGCCGCGCCGGCGGCGCTGGATCGCGCTGCGGAAGTGGCGGACCAGATCCTCGGCATCCTCCTCGATCTCGATGTCGCTGTCGCGCAGCACGCGGAACGCGCCGTCGCCATCGATCCGGAAACCGGGGAAGATCAGCCTGGCATGGCGGACGATCAGGTTCTCGATGCTGATATAGACCGCTTCGCGCCCCGGCAGGCGGACAAAGCGCGGAAAGGCCGCCGGGATCAGCACCATCTCGATCACCTGCGCCTTGTCGGACTGGCGCGTCAGCTTGAACAGCAGCCCCATCCCCTGATTGGCGACGAAAGGAAAGGGATGGGCCGGATCGATCGCCTGGGGTGTGATCACCGGGGCGATATGATCGAGGAAATAGTCCTTCAGCCAACGCGAAGCGGCCGGATCGAGTCGCTCCGGGCCGACGATATGGATGCGCTCCCGGTCCAGCTGCGCACGCAGGTCGCGCCAGACCGCCTGTTGCCGATCTTCCAGCTTGCGCACCGCCTCGCGGATTTCGCCGAGCTGCTGGGCGGGAGTCCGGCCTTCGAGCGAGCGGGCATCGATCCGCTGCTGGACTTGCCCTGCCAGCCCCGCCACGCGGATCATCATGAATTCGTCGAGATTGCTGCCCGAGATCGAAAGGAAGCGAAGGCGCTCAAGCAGCGGATAGTTGAGGTTGCCGGCCTCTGCCAGAACCCGCTCGTTGAAGGCGAGCCAGCTCAGCTCCCTGTTGAAATATCTCTCGGCTTTGGACTTCATCGACCTTCGCGCGGGTTTTCAGGGACTGCCAGCTGTCGGACGCCGACGCTTCGGGAGCGATGGACGCCCGATGCTACAATTTCGTGACAGGCCGACGGTCAGTCGCCGGGTCGCCAGCATATGCCCTGACCTTCATCCGGGCAATCGGCTGTCGCACAGGTGTAACCTTGGCCGCGTAATCCATTCGCATATGCACAAAACACGACCCAAGGATCGTTGCGGATGCTGACAGACAAAGCCCGCCTCGCAGAACAATTGCCACCCCGGATTGGGGCAGGCGGCAAGATCCCGGCATGGTTGACGCTGCCGGAACCCAAATCCTTCCGGCCCAGACGCCGCCACCGCACGGTCTGGATTTCCGACATTCATCTCGGCACGCGCGGCTGCAACGCGACCATGCTGGTCGATTTCCTCCGCGCGATCGAATGCGAGACGCTCTACCTGGTGGGCGACATTGTCGATGGCTGGCGGCTGCGCAAGGGCTGGTACTGGCCGGATTCGCACAACGAAGTGGTACGCCAGCTGCTGAAACTGGCCCATCGCGGCACGCGCGTGGTGTTCGTTGCCGGCAACCACGACGAGATGCTGCGAGATTACGTCGGCCTGACTTTCGGGGGCATCGAACTGGTGCAGGAAGCGATCCATGTCACCGCCGATGGCCGCCGGCTGCTGGTCACCCATGGCGACGATTTTGACGGGGTCGTGCTCTATGCCCGCTGGCTCGCCTTCCTCGGCGACAAAGCCTATGGCATCCTGCTGCGCGCCAATGTGCTGTTCAATGCCATCCGCAGGCAGCTGAAACTGCCCTACTGGTCGATGTCGGCCTATATCAAGCGCAAGGTCAAGAACGCGGTCCAATACGTCTGCAACTTCGAGGAAGCGGTGGCACATGAAGCCCATGCGCGCGGGCTGGACGGCATTGTCTGCGGCCATATCCATTACGCTGAAATCCGCCAGATCGGCAGCGTCACCTACTACAATGATGGCGACTGGGTCGAAAGCTGCACCGCGCTGGTCGAAGACGCGGCCGGGGCGATGAGCATCATCGACTGGGCGCGCGAGATGAAACACGAAAATGCCGCCAGGATCCCGGCCGGGGCAGTGGCATGAAGATCGCCATCGCCACCGACGCCTGGTTCCCGCAGGTCAATGGCGTGGTCCGGACCATCGCCGCCACCGTCAGCGAATTGCTGAAGCGCGGGCACGAGGTCGAACTTCTCACGCCCGAAAACTTCGCCACCCTGCCGCTGCCGTTCTATTCCTCGATCCGCCTGGCGATCGCTCCTCGCCCTGGTGCGCGCAGGATCCTGGACCGGTTCGAACCGGATATCGTCCATATCTCGACCGAGGGCCCAATCGGCTGGAGCGCGAGAAGCTGGTGCCGCGCCCGCAATGTGCCGTTCACCACCGCTTTCCACACCCGTTTCCCGGATTATGTCGCGATGCGGACCGGCATCAGCGCCGATCGCTTCTGGCCGATCATGCGCCAGTTTCATGCGCCCAGTGCGGCAGTGCTGATTGCCACGCCCAGCCTGGCCGACGAGCTGGCCGGTCGCGGCATCACCCAGACCCGTCGCTGGAGCCGGGGGATCGATCACGCCATTTTTCGCCCGGATGGCAGCGTGCATCCCGCCCTGGCCGACCTGCCGCGCCCGATCCTGCTCAACGTCGGCCGGGTCGCGGTCGAAAAGAACCTCGAAGCCTTCCTCGATATCGACATGCCGGGCAGCAAGGTCATCGTCGGCGATGGCCCGGCCCTGGCAGAGCTGCGCGTGCGCTATCCCGCAGTCCGCTTTCTCGGCTCGCTTTCCGGCGACGATCTGGCGGCCGCTTACCGCGGCGCGGATTGTTTTGTCTTCCCCAGCCGGACAGACACCTTCGGGCTGGTGATCATCGAGGCACTTGCCTGCGGCTTGCCGGTGGCCGCCTATCCGGTCTCCGGTCCGGTCGATATCATCGGCGCGAACGGACGAGGTTCCGATGAAGACCTGCCTGGCGCGATAGGTGCGCTTGGTGAAGATCTGGACGAAGCCATCCAGGCTGCGCTCAAGGTCGACCGGTCGCTGGCTGCCGCCTATGGCGAGTGCTATTCATGGGAACGCGCCACCGACCAGTTCCTGGCCGCCATCGGCGAGGCGCTTGCCGCTGCCCATGATTCGCGGGGCGAACAGCCGCAAGATTTCGCGATCCATTAGAGCCAGATGATCCGAAGCGATCATCGCTTCGATCGCGCATGCACAAAAAAGGGGCGCTGGCAGAACCAGCGCCCCTTCGTTTGACCGCAACTGCTTGATCAGAGAACGAAGTCCGCCGAAGTCAGCGTGGTGTTGCTCTGCACCATCAGGACAAAGTCATAGCCCGGATTGCCGTCCAGATTGGCAGCCACAGCGTAGAGGGTCGGCGCCATTTCAACCACGTAGAGATCGGGAAAGGTCACGCCAAGCGCAGAGAGGTCGATCAGGTCGCCGTCGGCATGGCTGAAGCCCTGGATGCGATCGCGCGAAGCATCGAGGCTGTCTTCCGCTGCGAACACAAAAGTATCGGCACCCAGGCCGCCGACCAGCAGGTCCCTGCCAAGGCCTCCGGTCAGCACATCATCACCGGCGGCGCCGCGGAGCGTGTCATTCCCGGCGTCGCCATTGAGCACGTCGTCGTCATTCAACCCGTTGAGCAGATCATTGCCAGTGCCGCCATTGAGCACGTCGTTGCCTGCATGGCCGGTCAGGATGTCGTTTCCCGCGCCGCCATTCAGCGTGTCGTTCCCGCCTGCGCCGAGCAGCGTGTCATCCCCCGGACCGGCGTTGATCGTGTCAGCGCCAGACCTGCCGGTGAAGGTCTCGGCCGCAGCGCTGCCGTTCAGGATAGCCTGAGCCATTCGGCACCTTCACACGGCATAGCCAGGTCGGTTTTTTGAAGTCTGCCCGCTGGTAGAGATAGATCAAGCCATCACGGAACGTCTTGGACTCCGTCACGGCTCCCTTTGGAGCTTTTTTGGCGATCTTGGCTGGCTTTGCAGCCGATGCAGTTTCTTTGAGACCCGTTTTTCCCAAAATCCGACTACCCCCCGACGAATCCGAACATGATCCGAAGATGGTCGATTTTAGGATTTTGGAAAACGGCTATTTTCTAAACCGTTGTTTTCACTAGGAAAACTGGAGCGGGCGAAGGGATTCGAACCCTCGACCCCAACCTTGGCAAGGTTGTGCTCTACCCCTGAGCTACGCCCGCTCACTGGCGTTCGGGATAGAAGCTATCCCGGTGGGAGGCGCGCGGTTAGCATCGGGGATGGCACCCGGCAAGGGGAAAATGGCGCAGGCCATTCGCCCTTCACAAATGCTTCGGAAAGACCACATAAGGCGCTGGAACGGCATTGGCTGCGAAAGGACGCGACTTGGCGAGCATGGGGCTGAATATCGACGAACAGAAGGCGGTCGAGCGTTTCCGCAAGGATGTGGTCGATCCGTCGATGACGAAGCTCGTCATCCTCGATTTCTGGGCGGAATGGTGTGGGCCGTGCAAGGCGCTTTCCCCCGTGCTGGAAAAGGTTGCCGCCGATTACGCCGAAAAGGGCGTGGTGCTGGCCAAGATCAATGTCGATGAGGAGCGCTTCATCGCCGCCCAGTTCCAGGTCAAGTCGATCCCCACGGTCTACGCCATGTTCCAGGGCCAGCCGGTGGCGGACCTCACCAGTGCCCGCAGCGAATCGCAGCTTAAGCAGATGCTCGACCAGATCCTCGGCCAGCTTCCGGTCCAGCCCGGCGCGGCGCAACCGGCGCAGGATGTCGCCCCGCTGATCGCGATGGGCCTCGAAGTACTCGATTCGGGCGACGGCGAGCGGTCGCTGTCGATCTTTGCCCAGATCATCGAGCTGGCACCCGACAACATGGCCGCACAGGCCAGCCTGATTCGCGCCCTGATAGCCACCGGGCGCACCGCCGAAGCGCGCTCCGCGCTCGATTCGCTTGGCCCGGATGTGCTGAAGGACCCGCTGTTCGCGCAGGCCCAGTCCGCGCTGGCGCTGGCGGAAGATGCGCCCGACACCAGCGAGCTGGACGCCCTGCGCGCCGCCGCCGAGGCCGATCCCGCCGACAATCAGGCCCGTTTCGCCTTCGCCAGCGCAGCCTTTGCCGCCGGTGCGCGCGACGAGGCGGCCGATGCGCTGCTGACCATGGTTAAGGCCGAACCGGGCTGGAACGATGGCGCGGCCAAGGCCAAGCTCTTGAAGATCTTCGAAGCGGTCGGACTGGAAGACCCCTGGGTCGCGGCCACCCGCCGCCGCCTCTCGCTGATCCTGTTCGGTTAGGGGCGGGGGATGCGGTTCTCGATCTTTCCGTTGCAGGGTGCAGTGCTTTATCCTGGGCTGCAATTGCCGCTGCACATCTTCGAGCCGCGTTATCGCGCGATGGTGAGCGATGCGCTGGCACGTGACCGGCGGATCGCCATGATCCAGCCGCAGGCCCCGGGCGAAGGCGTGCCGCTGTTCACTATCGGCTGCGTCGGCCGGATCGGCGAAGTCGAGGCGCTGGAGGACGGACGCTTCAACATCGTGCTGGAAGGCGAATCGCGTTTCCGCATCCTGCGCGAGCTGGATGTCGCCACCCCGTTCCGCCAGGTTGACGGCGAGCTGATCTCCGATCCGGAATACCAGGCGCTGAGCGCGATCGAGCGCGCCAGCTTCGAGCAGGAAGCGCGTCGCTTTGCCGATGCGCAGGGCTACAGCGTGGATTGGTCATCGGTTGCGCGGCTGGACGATGTATCGCTGATCAATGGCGTATCGCAAATCGCCCCGTTCGACGCGGCAGCCAAGCAGGCACTGCTCGAAGCGCCGGACCTTGCCACCCGTTGCGAACTGCTGGTCCAGCTGATGCAATTTTTCAGCCGCCGCGACAGCGACGACGATGGCCGGGTTACGCTTCAGTAAGCATCCAGCATCAGCCGCACTTCGCCCTGCCGCTTCATTTTCAATACGAGCTGCGGCAAGCCATCGGGGCCGGAGCCAACAGACCATGACAGGGTGCCGTCATCCGATGCCGCGTCGAGCGGATTGATCGGCGGGGCGGGTGCGGGCTGATCCCGGCCCGATGGCGGAGGGAGCGAGGGCGCAGCCGGCTCGTCCGCGCCCGGCTGCGGGCAATCGGCCACCAGAGCGCTGATCATCTCGGGTTCGGCGGGCGCGGTGGCCAGAGGCCGTTCCAGCCGCAGCAGCCATCTGTAGCCGACGTTCTTTTCCTGCCGCTGCCAGACGGTAACGAAGCTGCCATTGCCCTGAGGCCCGTGGAATGCGCCGCGCGTGACGCCGTAAGAGCCATCGCAGCTCGACCAAACGGCATGGACTTGCCATTCCATCGCCACCGGCGGTTCGGCCCCGCCCTTGAGGAAAGGCTCGGCCGGTTGAAGCTGCGGATTGGCCAGCATCGCCCCAGGCGCGGCGGCTTCGCGGAAGGCGAGCCACTGGCCTTTCTCCTTCGCCAGCCGTTCCACCGCCAGTTCGGCAGCGATCAGCGCGCTGGGATTGGCGAAGCCCCTGCTGTGGGTCCGGCCCGCTTGCTCTCCATGGTCGCGCGCCATGGTGGACGCGGCGGTGAAGCTGGCGATCAGCGCCACGGCCAGCCATGCGGCCCGGCGCCCACGCATCAGATTGCGTCCGCCGGAAGCTCTAGCCCCTCGTTGCGGTGCGCCGCCACCAGCGTGTTACGCAGCAGCACGGCGATGGTCATCGGCCCCACTCCGCCCGGCACCGGGGTGATGGCCCCCGCCACCGCGCTGGCACTGGCGAAATCGACATCGCCGACGAGCCGCGTCTTGCCTTCCTCCGCGCCCGGCACGCGGTTGATACCGACATCGATCACCACGGCGCCCGGCTTGATCCAGTCACCCTTGACCATCTCGGGCCGGCCAACAGCGGCCACCACGATATCGGCCCGGCGAACCACTTCGGGCAGATCCCTGGTCCGGCTGTGGGCAATGGTAACGGTGCAGCTTTCCGCCAGCAGCAATTGCGCCATCGGTTTGCCGACGATGTTGGAACGGCCGATCACCACCGCATTCTTGCCCGACAGGTCACCCAACCGGTCCTTCAGCAGCATCAGGCAGCCCAATGGCGTGCAGGGGACGAAGCCCGGCAGGCCCACCGCCAGCCGACCGGCGTTGATGACATGGAAGCCATCGACATCCTTGTCGGGGCTGATCGTGGCAATCACTTTCTGCTCGTCGAGGTGGGCCGGCAGCGGCAGTTGCACCAGGATGCCATCGACCGAGCGATCGGCATTGAGCCGTTCGACCAGCGCCAGCAGTTCCGCCTCGCCGGTGTCGGCAGGCAGCTTGTGTTCGAAGCTTTCCATCCCGGCCGCCACAGTCTGCTTGCCCTTGTTGCGGACATAGACCTCGCTCGCCGGATCCTCGCCCACCAGCACCACGGCAAGCCCGGCCTTGCGCCCGGCCTGCGCCTCGAACGCGGCGGCCCGCACGCCGACCTTGGCGCGCAGCCCTTCGGCGAAGGCCTTGCCGTCGATCAGTGCCGCGCTCATAGCGATGCAAACGCCAGGTTGCTGAACACGATCAGCAATATTTTCAGGCAGATGATCAGAACCAATGGAGAGAAATCGACCGCCCCGGTGTGAGGCATGAGCCGACGGATCGGCTGAAGCACCGGGTCAAGCAACGCGTTCAGCGCAGTCCACACTGCCGCGACAAACTGATTGCTCATGTTCACCACGTTGAAGGCGATGAGCAGGCCGAGCACGAACTGCACGATCACGATCGTCACGACGACATTGATGAGCAGAGCGATGATCTCGACGATGGTGATGAGGA
This sequence comes from Erythrobacteraceae bacterium, assembly GCA_947479055.1. Taxonomy (GTDB): domain Bacteria; phylum Pseudomonadota; class Alphaproteobacteria; order Sphingomonadales; family Sphingomonadaceae; genus CANJYE01. Next base: position 3,563 of record CANJYE010000022.1, on the reverse strand, counting down.
TCAAGGGGAAGAACCTTTCCTGCTGCGGGTGATTGTCATCCGGTCCCGCCTGTTAGCGAAGGGGAGCCAGCCTATCAACAAAGCCCTTCATTCCGCCCGGATCAGTGTGCCTGCCCCACGCGAAGTGAAGAATTCCAGCAGCATCGCGTGCGGCACCCGCCCGTCCAGCACCACCGCCGCCTCGCACCCCGCCTCGACTGCGTGGATGCAGGTTTCCAGCTTGGGGATCATCCCGCCGCTGATCGTCCCGTCCTCGCGCAGCCGGGCAATGTCGGCGGGCGTCAGGTCGGTCAGCAGCGTGCCCTCTTTGTCGAGCACGCCCGGCACGTCGGTCAGCAGCAACAGCCGCGCCGCGCCAAGCGCCGCCGCGATCGCGCCGGCCATGGTGTCGGCGTTGATGTTGTAGGTGTGCCCGTCCTCGCCCGCGCCGATCGGCGCGACCACCGGGATGATCCCGGCGGCGCTGGCGGTTTCGAGGATGGTGGTATCGACCTTCGAAGGCTCCCCGACGAAACCCAGGTCCACCACCCGTTCGATGTTGCTGTCCGGGTCCTTGGTCGTGCGCTGCACCTTGGTGGCGGTGACCAGCCCGGCATCACGCCCGGAAATGCCGAGCGCCTTGCCGCCGGCACTGGCGATCCAGCCGACCAGTTCCTTGTTGATCGATCCGGACAGGACCATTTCCGCGATCTCGGCAGTGGCCTTGTCGGTCACCCGCAAACCGTCGACGAAACGCGATTCGACCCCCAGCTTCTTCAGCATCGCGCCGATCTGCGGGCCGCCGCCATGGACCACCACCGGGTTGATGCCGACCGCCTTCAGCAGCACGATATCTTCGGCAAAGTCGCGCGCGGCCTCGGGATCGCCCATGGCGTGGCCGCCATATTTGACCACGAAGGTGCGCCCGGCATAGCGCTGGAAATAGGGCAGCGCCTCGATCAGCGTCTCGGCCTTGGCCAGCATGGACTTGTCGGAACTCATTGCCTCACTCCTCATCGGGCCTCACCGCTATCGAGCCTGCGGCCCATATCCACGCCGATCCGGATCAGCAGGGGCACCGCCGTGAAGCTCAGCACGAGCTTGGCCAGCAATTGCCCCGCCAGGATCGGGAGAATCGGAAATACGCCTAGAAAGGCAATGGTGACGAAAATCAATCCATCGACCATCTGCGCAACAGCCGACGCGATCGCGCCGCGCAGCATCAGCCCGCCGCCGCTGCCCCTTCCTCGCAGCCAGGAAAAGACCCGGACATTGAGGAACACCGAGACGAAATAGGCGGCGATGCCCGCCAGCATGATCCGCGGGCTCTGCGCGAAGATCACTTCGAACCCCGCGACCCGCTCCGTCGTCATCCGCCCCGAATAGGGCAGCGCCAGCGCGCCCGCGATCAGCGCCATCGAGGCCATTACGGGGATGAAACCCCAAAACACCAGACGGTTCGCCAGCGCCTGCCCATGCAGTTCGGCCACGCTCGAGGAGATCGCCACCACCCCGATGTAGGCGAACAGCCCCAGTTCCATCGCGAAGGGGCCAAGGTCGATCTGCTTGTTGCCGAGAAAGCCGGTCAGCACCGCCAAACCGCCATAAAGCGGCAGCAGCGTCAGCAGGGAAGGCGCGATCGGGCGGGCGGCTTGTTCCATCGCCGATGCGCTTAGCCGTTCGTGTCAGGCTGGGGAAGCGCGCGCGGACCGGCTGGACAGCGTCCCTGCCCGGACCTAACGCAAAGCCCATGGACGCAGCACATCTCCCCGATTCCATCCTCATCGTCGATTTCGGCAGCCAGGTGACGCAGCTGATCGCGCGGCGCGTGCGCGAAGCCGGTGTCTATTCCGAAATCGCCCCCTTCACCACCGCCGCCGCTGCCTTCGCCCGGATGAAGCCGAAGGGCATCATCCTGTCGGGCGGCCCCGCTTCGGTGACGGACCCCGACGGCCCGCGCATCCCGGAGGAAATTCTCCGCTCCGGCCTGCCGATGCTGGGCATCTGCTATGGCCAGCAGGCGCTGATGCACCAGCTCGGCGGCGAAGTTCTGGAAGGCGATACGGGCGAATTCGGCCGCGCCTTCATCACCATCGGCGATGGCTGCGCGCTGTTCAACGGCTTGTGGGCCGAAGGCGAGAACCACCAGGTGTGGATGAGCCATGGCGACAAGGTGACGCAGCTCGCCCCCGGTTTCCGCACCGTCGCTTCCAGCCCCGGTGCCCCCTTCGCGGTGATCGCGGATGACGAACGCCGGATCTATGCGATGCAGTTCCACCCCGAAGTGGTCCACACGCCCGATGGCGGCAAGCTGCTGAAGAATTTCGTGCGCCATGTCTGCGGCCTCGCCGGGGACTGGACCATGGCCGAATTCCGCAAGACCAAGATCGAGGAAATCCGTGCCCAGGTGGGTGACGGCAAGGTGATCTGCGGCCTGTCCGGCGGGGTCGACAGCGCCGTGGCGGCGGTCCTCATACACGAGGCGATCGGTGACCAGCTGACCTGCGTCTATGTCGACCACGGCCTGATGCGGCTGGGCGAAAGCGAGCAGGTCGTCTCGTTGTTCCGCGGGCACTACAACATCCCGCTGGTCCATTGCGATGTCGAGGCGCTGTTCCTCAACGGCCTTGCCGGGGTGACCGACCCCGAAGCCAAGCGCAAGTTCATCGGAAAGACTTTCATCGACGTGTTCGAGGCCGAGGCCAGGAAAATCGGCGGGGCCGATTTCCTTGCGCAGGGCACGCTTTATCCGGACGTTATCGAAAGCGTCAGCTTCACCGGCGGGCCTTCGGTGACGATCAAGAGCCACCACAATGTCGGCGGCTTGCCCGAACGCATGAACATGCAGCTGGTCGAACCCCTGCGCGAACTGTTCAAGGACGAGGTGCGCGAACTGGGCCGCGAACTGGGCTTGCCGGAAATCTTCGTCGGCCGCCATCCCTTCCCCGGCCCTGGCCTTGCCATCCGCATCCCCGGCGAAGTGACGCGTGAACGCTGCGATGTCCTGCGCAAGGCCGATGCAGTCTATCTGGAGGAAATCCGCAACGCCGGGCTGTATGACGCGATCTGGCAGGCCTTTGCCGTGCTGCTGCCGGTCCGCACTGTCGGCGTGATGGGCGATGGCCGCACCTATGACAACGTCTGCGCCCTGCGCGCAGTGACCAGCACCGACGGCATGACCGCCGACATCTACCCCTTCGACGCCGCCTTCCTGTCCCGCGTCGCGACGCGGATCATCAACGAGGTCAAGGGCATCAACCGGGTGGTGTACGACTACACCTCGAAGCCGCCCGGGACGATCGAGTGGGAATAGCTTTTATTCCGTAAACCATTGATATTGCAGTACATCGTATTTACAAAGTCACAGCAAAGTTTGTGGTTTTCCAAGCATTTGCGGTTGTCATTTGCAAAGAAAGTTGCAAGTTTAGCGTCCTATTGCAAATCATAGGACGCTAACTTGGCACGAGCATATCGAAAACCGGTTTCTGCGACCATTCAACAAGAACACGACATCTTCGATGGCGCGGCTAAGATTCTGCGGACAAAGGCATCTGGCGATGTGTGGCAGTTTCGCATGTGGATTG
>CANJYE010000021.1 GCA_947479055.1 Erythrobacteraceae bacterium | reverse complement strand
TTCACCACAGCTTCCGCAGGGCGCTTGGCTGGCGATTTTGATTTGGAGAGATTGGGTCTCATCTTCGTTCCTTCGTCACTACGACGAGACCCAATCTCTCCTTAAATCACAACCTCAAATCTGGGCCATAGGTGCTGACGGGGAACACCCGGGGGAAGGTAAAGAGGGATCGCGCAGGCGCTGGACCGGGCGGGAAAGATGGCATAGCCTGCCGGGCAACGAAAACGGGAGAGAACGATGCCGCTCGAACTCCATCACAATTATTTCACCACCCGCGACGAAGTGCTGCGCGACATGATCGCCGGGCAGCTGTGGCCCGCCACTGCGCTGTCGCCGCCCTCGCCGGGCCTGCCGGTCCATGCCCATGCCGCCACGCTTCATGTCTATGTGATGGAAGGCGAGACCGAGATCTTCGACGAGGACACGGGCGAGAACCTGCCGGTCGGCCCGGGCGACAAGCTGGTGATCCGCAAGGGCACGCGCCATGCCGAAGGGGTGGTCAAGGACCGGATGGTCTATATCGTCGGGCTGGAAGAGGCGATGTATCTCGAAGATGCGATCGGCCTGGTGGACGCTGTCGAACGGGCATGAGCGAAGGCGAACAGCAAGTCCGCCGCGATCTGGCCGGGCTTTACCGGCTGGTTGCGCATTTCGGCTGGGACGATCTGATCTTCACTCACATCTCCGCGCGGGTGCCGGGGACGCAGGACCAGTTCCTGATCAATCCTTACGGCTACCTGTTCGAGGAGATCACCGCTTCCAGTCTGGTCCGGGTGGGGCTGGATGGCGAAAAGGCCGACAACTCGCCGCATGATGTCAACCCGGCCGGCTTCACCATTCATTCCGCCGTCCACATGGCCCGGCACGATGCGCAATTCGTGATCCATATGCATGGCGGGGCGGGCCTCGGCGTGGCCTGCCAGGAAGCGGGCCTGCTGCCGCTGAGCCAGTTCGCGCTGCTGGTGCATGGCCGGCTGGCCTATCACGATTACGAAGGGATCGCGCTCGACCATGCCGAGCGCGAACGGCTGGTCGCCGATCTCGGCGATCGCGACATGATGCTGCTGCGCAATCACGGCACGCTGGCGCTGGGCCGTTCGGCGGCGGAAGCCTTCCTCAACGTCTATTGGCTGGAAAAGGCCTGCGAGGCGCAATTGCTGGCGCAATCGGGAAACGCTGCGCTGCGCCTGCCCGATGTCGATGCCAGCCGCCCGACCCGCGCTTCGGAGGCGACGCTGAACAAGCGGCTATGGCCTGCCCTGCAACGCCTCCTCGAGCGCAACTATCCCGATTACGCAGACTGAACCTCAGCCGCCGTAGAAGACATTGTCTCCCAGATCCTTCATCTCGAGGATCGCCATGTCGGGGCGGCCTTCGGGCTGCTTGTGGACATGGGCTTCGGTCACTTGGCCCACCACCACGTGGTGATCGCCCTGGGCGACGATTTCGACCACCTTGCATTCGACCGCAGCAACCGCGCTCTGCAGGATCGGCGCGCCGTTGGCACCATCATGATAGGGCTCGCCCGAAATCTTGCCGTCGGTCACATCGGCCGGCTTGAAGAAAGCGAAGGCCGCGCCCTGCTGGCCCTTGCCGAGCATGTTGAGCGTGAAAGCGCCGCTTTCCTTGAGGCCATGATAAGCGCCCGATTCCGCCTTGACGCCCACCACCACCAACGGCGGGGCAAAGGCGGTCTGCGTCACCCAGTTGACCGTGGCGGCATAAAGCGTGCCATCCGCGCCCTTCGCGGTCAGCACGTAAATGCCATAAGGGATCATCCTGAGGGCGGTTTTCTTGGCTGCGTCATCCATCTCTTGCGAATCCTCTTGTGGGGAACTGGTGGGGCATTCTGTTCCCCTTTTGCCGCACGGAAGCAAGGGCCGCGCTGCGAAAAGCGCGGCACCGTCCCGGCGGATCAGGGAATGGTCAGGCGTCGACCGGCTGGCGCAATGGCCGCACATCGAAGTTGGCGAAATCCGGGCCGCCCAGCGTGGTGTCGCGGAAATGCTCGAACGGATAGGGGTAGATCGCCGGAATACCTTCCGCATCGAGATACCAGCTGGTGCAGCCGCCCCGCGCCCAGGTCGTCCCGCGCGCTTCCTCGCGCAGGTCGCTGATGAAAGCGTCGGTCACGGCCTGGGTCGGGCTCAGCGCGACCTGTTCGTCCGCCACCCGCTTCACGCATTTCATGATGTAGTCGACCTGCCATTCCGCCATCAGCACCAGCGAGATATTGCCGACCGGGCTGTAGGGTCCGCCAATCATGAAGAAGTTGGGCATGTGGGGCACGGTGACGCACTGGTAGGACTTGGGCTGTTCGGCCCAGACCTCGTCCAGCGTGACGCCATCCTGCCCGGTCATCGTGACAGGGCGGATATAGGCGGTGGCGTTGAAGCCGGTGGCGATCACGATCAGGTCAAGTTCGTGCAGCTTGCCATCCTTCGTGACGATGCCGTTCGCTTCGACATAATCGATCCCTTCGGTCACCAGCGAGGTGTTCTCGCGCTGGATCGCCTCGTAGAAATCGGGCGACATCACCAGCCGCTTGCAACCGACCTCATAGGACGGGGTCAGCCTGGCGCGCAGTTCGGGGTCCTTCACCCGCAGCAGATTGTCGCGGCAGTTCTGCTCCATCTCGGCGCGCAGTGCGGGATCAAGCCCCATGATTGCGCGGGCGGTGTTGACAGTGAGCTCGCTTGCCTCGTCATAGAGTTCGCGCATCAGCGCCGGGTCCTGGCGGAACGCCGCGCGCTGTTCGGGGCTGAATTCTTCCTGCGGGACATTCAGCACCCATTGCGGCGTGCGCTGGTAGAGCTCGAGGCTCTTCACCTTGCCGGCCAGCGCCGAGACGATCTGCACCGCAGTGGAACCGGTGCCGATAATGCCGATCCGCTTGTCCTCAAGGCTGACCGAATGATCCCACCGCGCGGTGTGGAATTTGACCCCCTTGAAGCTGTCGAGCCCGGCAATGTCCGGCATGGCGATCTGGTGGAGGAAGCCGGTGGCCGAAATCACGATATCGGCCACGTCCTTCGTGCCGTCCTTCAATGCGATGTTCCAGCGTGCCCCATCCCACTTCGCATCGGTGATCTCGCTGTTGAGGCGGATGTGCGGGGCGACGCCCAGCTCGTGCGCCTGCCGCTCGAAATATTCGCGGATCTCGTGGCCCGGCGAGAATTTTTTGGTCCAGTCCGGACTGGGCGCGAAGGAATAGCAGTAGAAATGCGAAGGCACGTCGCAGTGGAGCCCGGGATAGGTGTTCTCGCGCCAGGTCCCGCCCGCGCAATTGCCCTTCTCGTAGATGGTGAAATCATCGATCCCCATGCCCAGCAGGCGATAGCCGGTGAGAATGCCGGACATGCCGGCCCCGATGATCACCACTCTCGGCTTTGCAGCAGCTGCCTGTCCCATCCTGTCGTCCCTTCATCCAGCTCCGGTTCCACCCGCACGCATCGCGGGCCGAATCCCTAGTGGTGAAGCTGTATCGACAAGCAAACCCTCAAAAATTGACCGAAATCACAAAACGCAAACTCAACCCCAGGGCGCGATCATCACCTTGGTGGCCGATTTGTCGGTACGCAGGCTTTCGAATTTCGCGGGGGTCTGGTCCAGGCTGACGGTGCCGGTGATGGTCGCGCGTGGTTCCACGCTGCCGCCTGACAGCGCATCGAGCACGATCTCGTATTCGCGCCGGTCGGCCACGAAGGAGAATTTGATCGTCACCTCGTTCAGCACCGCCGGGAAGGTGCTGATCGGATCGGGCGCCATGCAGATGCCCAGCACCACAATCAGCCCGCCGCGCTTCACGCAGGCGACCGAAGTGTCGATCATCCCCGAAACACCGGCGCATTCGAACACGATGTCGGCCTTGCGCCCGCCGAGCAGGCCGGACAGCGCCCCGGACAGTGTCTCTCCCTCCGCCGGAACGAGAAAGTCGGTCGCGCCCATCTGCGCTGCCAGCCCCTCGCGCCGGGCGGAACTGGCAGTCACGATCACTCTCCCCGCCCCGGCCCGCCGCGCCCAATAGGCCACCGCGAGGCCCACCGCACCCGCGCCGATCACCAGCACCGTGTCGCCGGGCGTGATCCCGGCCATCCGCACACCATGCAGGCCCACCGCCATCGGCTCGGCCAGCGCGGCATCGTCATCGGTCAGGCCGGAGGGCAGCGGCACGCACCACGGCGCCATCGCCACCGCATATTCGGCATAACCGCCCCAGGTCTCGCCCACCCCCAGCGTGCGGCTGCCCCGCTCGCAGGCAAAGGGCGCACCGGCCAGGCACGGCCCGCAGGCCATGCACGACATCGCCGGGACCACTGCCACCCGGTCTCCCACCGCGACGCCGGCAACGCCCTTGCCCAGCGCGACGATGGTGCCGCCGAATTCATGGCCCAGCACGCCGCCGGCATGGATCGCGTGGTCGTGCCCCTCGGTCATGTGGAGGTCGCTGGAACAGATGCCGCAACGGCCGACCCTGACCACCACCTGGCCTTCGCCCGGCGCGGGATCGGCCACCGTCTCCAGCTTGAGGCCCCGACCTTCGCCCTGATACATCGCTACGCGCATTGTGCACTCCTTGCCCGGCTTGAGCGTAACCTAAACGCTTTTGTGCGCAACCATGCGATTTGCCCGATTGCCAAGCGCGCACAGCAAGCTAACCTGCCCGCCAATAACGGAGGGGATGGCATGGAAAAGGCAGGTTCGCCCGCAATCGCGGCGCGCGTCATGGGGCTGTTGCTGCTGGCGATCGCCGCACCGATGGCGTGGTGGGGGGCAGAACTGGTCGGGCTGGGCGGATCGCTCTATTATGTGCTGGCCGGGATCGGCCTTGGCCTCAGCGGCGTCCAGCTGCTGCGCAAGCGCGCGGGCGGGGTTTCGCTCTATGCGCTGGTCCTGTTGCTGACCATAGCTTGGGCGATCGGCGAAGCGGGCCTGGCCTTCTGGCCGCTGGTGCCGCGCATCGGCGGGCCGCTGGTGCTGGGCGCGATCCTGACGCTGCCGTTCGTCCGCCGTCCGCTGACGGGTGGAGTTCGGCCCGGCATCAAGGGATTTGCGGTCGGCACCGCGCTGGCCGTGCTGGCCGGGCTAGGCCTGCACCAGATCGCCGCGCCGTTGCCCGCCAACCCGATCATGCGCACCGGCATGACCGGCGTTCCGCAAGCGGTAAAAGCCGATGTCGCGGAAAGCGGCGACTGGCTGAACTATGGCAACGATCTGGGCGGCTCACGCTTCAGCCCGCTGGACCAGATCACTCCCGCCAACGCCGGCAAGCTGGAACTGGCCTGGACCTTCCGCACCGGCCCGGACAAGACCGGCGAAATGCCCCCGCTGGAAGCGAACCCGCTGAAGATCGGCGACACAGTCTATCTCTGCACCGCCTATAATGACGTGATCGCACTCGATGCGGAAAGCGGCGCGCAAAAGTGGCGCTACCGTTCCGGCAATGACATGAGCCGTTCGCCATACGGCCAGTGCCGGGGGCTGGGCTATTACAAGGTGCAAGGTCGCACGGTCTGCCCCGAACGCATTCTCACCAACACCATCGACGCGCGCCTTGTCGCGCTGGACGCGAAGACGGGCAAGCCCTGCGCCGATTTCGGCACCAATGGCTCGGTCGATCTGATGGAAGGGATAGGGCAATGGCCCGATGGCTATTACTACCCCACCTCCGCTCCCACCATCGTGCGCGGCAAGGCCGTGCTCAATGCCTGGGTGTGGGACAATCAGCACAAGGACGAACCCTCGGGCGTGATCCGCGCCTTCGACGTGCTGACAGGAAAGCTGGCCTGGGCCTTCGATGTCGCCCATCCGGAACGCTCCGGCCTGCCTCCCAAGGGCGAGACCTACACCATGGGCACGCCCAGTTCATGGTCGCCCAAGAGCGCGGACGAGGAACTTGGGCTGGTCTATATCCCGATGGGCAACGCCACGCCCGATTTCTACGCAGCGCAGCGGCCCGAGCAGTATGAATACATCAACGCCTCGGTCGTCGCGCTCGATGCCGAAACCGGCAAGGTGCGCTGGACCTACCAGACCATGCACCACGATATCTGGGACATGGATAACCCGGCCCAGCCGACCCTGGCCGATATCCGCACGAAAGACGGCATCAGGAAAGCGCTGATCCAGGCCACTAAGCGCGGCGAGCTGTTCGTGCTCGACCGCGCCACCGGCAAGCCGATCAAGCCGGTGACCGAGCTGCCGGTGCCGCAGAAGGGCGCGCTTCCAGGCGAAAAACTTTCGCCCACCCAGCCGTTCTCGCTGGCGATGCCCTCCACCCGCATTCCCGATCTGGTGGAACGTACCCTATGGGGCATCTCGCCGCTCGACCAGCTGTGGTGCCGCCTCGAATTCCGCAAGATGCGCTATGACGGGCCCTATACCCCGCTCGGAACCGGCTGGACGCTGATGACGCCCAGTACCACCGGGGCCAACAACTGGGGCGGGGTCGCGATCGACAAGGATCGCGGCCTGCTGCTGGCCAACGCCATGCAGCTGGCCGGCACGATCCGGATGATCCCGCGCAAGCAGGCCGACGCCGAAGGGATCAAGCCCGGGCAGACGACCGGGCCGGACGGGCATATCACCAATGTCTCGGCCCAGACTGGCCTGCCCTATGCGGCCCAGCCCAGCGCGGCGTGGATGTCGCCGCTTGGCATTCCCTGCACCCAGCCACCGTTCGGGACGATGAACGCGATCGATCTCGCCAGCGGCAAGCTGGTTTGGTCGAAGCCGCTTGGCCTTGCCTCCGAAAGCGGGCCATGGGGCATGGCCTCGCACCTGCCGCTGACCATCGGCACGCCCAACATCGGCGGCCCGGTGGCGACCCGCGGCGGCGTGACCTTCATCGCGGGAACGCAGGACCGGATGATCCGCGCTTTCGACACCGCAACCGGCAAGGAAGTGTGGCGCTATCGCCTGCCCACCGGCGCAATGGCCACGCCCAGCACTTACTGGTCGGACAAGTCGGGCCGCCAGTTTGTGGTGATCGCGGTCAGCGGGCACAAATATATCCGCTCCCCTGCGGGTGACTATGTGATGGCCTTCGCGCTGCCGAAAAAGCAGTAGCTCAGCAGTAGCTCAGGCGTAGACCGCCAGCGCGGCGGCGCGGAGCCGTCTGGCGAAAGCAAGATCGTCGCCGAGCGCTGCGGGCTCGGCGCCGGGGTTGATCTCACGCGAAGACCTTGTGATGGCCTGATGTCAATTTCAGTTGCCGGGCGGCTTGATGCAGGGGCAAGCTGGCAGCGAACGGATCAAGAGAGGATGCCCCGATGCCAAGGAACACACGGCCACCGCTGGAACTGCACCGGGCAGTGCTCGAAGGCTTCGCGACCATGACGGTGGAACAGGCGCGCGAAGTGATTTCCGACGATCTTGTACTGCACGAGGCCGACGGCCTGCCCTTTGGCGGAATCTATCGCGGGCCGGCAGGCTTCGTCGAACTGATGCAGACCATCCAGCGCGACTATCCCAGCTTCGAATTCCAGCTCGACTGCATGCTGTCGGACGGGGAGGAGAACATCATCTTCCAGGGCCGGATGAGCGCCGACACCCCTGGCGGGCACCTGACCATGGCGGTGATGGAGCGCTGGCGGTTCGAAAACGACAAGGCGGTGGAAATCGTGGTCTGCTGGCACGACACGAAGCGCGCCCACGCCATGTTCACCGGCAGCGCGGCATGAGCGGCAACAGCAAGCCGCCGCTTGAGCTGTTCAGGGCGCTGGGCGAGAATATCACCAGCCTGACGCTGGACCGCGCCCGCGCGCTGATTGCGGCGGATTTCGGCCTGCTGGAAGTGGCGGGCCATCCCTATGGCGGCAGCGTTACCGGGCCGGAGGCATTTGTCGCGCGCATGGCAAGGCTCAAGGCGCATGAGCAGGCGATCGCGTTCGAAATGGAATGCCTGCTCAGCGACGAGGTCGAGAACGTCATGTTCTACGGACGGATGTGGGTGGAAACACCGCAGGGCCGCCAGTCGGCGGCGGTGATGGAACGCTGGCGCTTTGCCAACGACAAGCTCGCCGAACTGGTGATGTGCTGGCACGACCCGCAGGCCGCAGGCGCAATTTTCCGGTCGATTGGCATGGGGTGACGGCCAACCGCCACCCCGAAACCCTTCAGCCAACCCAGTCGGCAGTCCCGCCATCGATGCGGAAGTTGGAACCGGTAATCCAGTCCGCCATGGGACTGGCAAGGTAGGTGATAAGACCGGCGATATCCTTCGGCCGGCCGAACCGGCCAACGGCGATGCGCCAGCCAATGGCAGTGGCAGACTCGACCTCGTCCCAGGTCTTGCCCTCGTTGCCGGGCGTGCTCAGCACGAAGTCCGCCAGCGCGTCGGTGGCGACGAAGCCGGGGGTGAGGCAGTTCACCGTCACGCCGGTACCGGCCACGGTCATTGCCATGGAAAGGCTGGTCATGATCAGGCTTGCCTTGCTGGCGGCATAGGCAGGTGTCAGGTTGGGCAGCGGGCGCACACCGGCGATGCTCGCGATGTTGATGACCCGGCCCCAGCCATTGTCCTTCATGCCCGGGACGAGATGCTGCATCATCCGAACCGCCGACATCGTGTTGAGCTGGAACTGTTCGATCCACATGGCGTCGCTGGTGTTATCCCAGGTCAGCGGACCGCCAGCCCCGCCGACAACATTGGCGAGAATATCGACCCGGCCAAACCGGTTCAGGACATCGTCGGCCAGCGCCTTGGCGCCCGCTTCGGTAGTGACATCGCCCCGCGCGGCGATATGGCCTTCGCCCGGCAGGCTGGCGAGCACTTCGGCCAGCCGCGCCTCGTCACGCCCGTGGATCGCCACGCGCACGCCTTCGCCCGCCAGCATCTGGGCCGTGCCCGCGCCGATCCCCGCGCTGCTGCCGGTAACCAGCGCAGTCTTGCCTTTCAGTTCCAGATCCATTGCTCATCCTCTCCTTGATTGACCCGCCCCGCGCCGACCGCCCGTTCTACGCAGGTTCGGTTTCCGGCAGCGGTCTGATTGCGAAATCGCCGAAGCGGGGGCCGGCGCTGACGTCCTGCTTGAACTTGTCCGAAGGGTAGGGATAGATTCCCGGAACCCCTTCGGAATCGAGGTACCAGCTGGAACAGCCGCCCTTGTACCAGATGGTCTTCCTGGCCTGTTCGCGGAAACCCTCGATCATGACATCGGTTGCGTCCTGCCTGGGGGCGATCGCCACGCCTTCTGCCGCGATCTTTTCGATGCACTGCATGATCCAGCCGCTCTGCAGTTCCGACACGCGGACCAGCGAGATATTGCCGACCGGGCTGTACGGCCCGCCGATCATGAAAAAGTTCGGCATGTGCGGCACGGTCATCGTCTCATAGGCGATCGGCCGCTTTGCCCAGACTTCCTCAAGCGAAATACCATCCTCGCCGAAAACCTCGACCGGGCGGATATAGGCCAGCGCGTTGAAGCCGGTGGCCAGCACCAGGACGTCAAGCTCAATCGTGCGGCCCGATTTGGTGAGGATGCCTTCGGGCACCACCCGCTCGATCGGGTCATCGACCAGTTCGGTGTTGGGGCGCTGGATCGCCTCATAGAAATCGGGCGACATGATCAGCCGCTTGCAGCCGAAGGCATAGTCCGGCGTCATCCGGGCGCGCAGGTCCGGGTCCTTGATCTTGGCGAGATTGTCGAGCGCGTTCTGCACCAGATCTGCGCGGTACGGAGAATCCTCGAACATTATGCCCATGGTCAGATAATGCGCGGCGTCTTCGGTTTCCCGGTAGATGTCCATCATCAGTCCGGGGTTTTTGGCGAATTCCTGACGCTGATCTTCGCTGTAAGGCTCGTTCGGGACATGCAGCACCCATTGCGGGGTGCGCTGGAACAGCGAGAAATGCTTGACCTTGCCGGCGAGCGCCGAAGTGATCTGGACAGCGGTGGAACCTGTGCCGATCACCCCGATGCGCTTGTCCTCAAGGCTGACAGAATGATCCCAGCGCGCGGTGTGGAACTTGGCGCCCTTGAAGGTCTCCAGCCCTGGCATCTCGGGATAGTTGATCATGTGGAGGAAGCCGGTGGCCGAAACCAGGATATCGGCCCAGTCGCTCGACCCGTCCTTCAGCGCGATCTGCCACTTTGCCCCGTCCCAGCGCGCCTCGCCCACTTCGGTACGAAAGCGGATCTTGTCGAGCACGCCGAATTCCTCGGCCTGGCGGTTGAAATAGGCGTAGATTTCCGGCTGGGCCGGGAATTCCTTGGACCAGGTGGGATTGAGCGCGAAGGAATAGCAATAATGATGCGACTTCACGTCGCAATGGAGGCCGGGATAGGTGCTCTCACGCCAGGTTCCGCCGCAGCTTTCGCCCTTTTCATAGATGGTGAAATGATCCAGCCCCGCCTTGAGCAGGCGATAACCCATCAGGATGCCCGACATCCCCGCGCCGATGATCACCGTGCGCGGCTTGCGGCCGGTTGCCTGCTCGAAACCACTCATACCCATCACATTCTCCAGCTTCCGAATATTGCCACGCTTCGCAGGGCCTTCACCGCCCGAAAGTGGCCGGGTGATCGCCATCCATCCTGGTGCGCGACAGCACATAGTCCTCAATCCGCCATACCCCATCGGGATCCTTGCGGAATACTTCGAAATAATGCCCGTGGCCCCGCATGATATGCTCGCCATCGTCAATATAGTCGATCTGGGGAACGATCACCTTGGCCCGGTCATCGGAGATGAAGTCGATGATGAAGCCCCAGCCCTGGTGGACCGTCACCCAGTGTTCGATCACCGAGCGGATGAACCTGATGATGTTTTCCCGGCCCTTCTGGACCAGCTCGTCCCCGGCAGCGAGCGCCTCCTCATAGGGGGGCAGCTTGTCATAGAGCTCGCCGGGCTTGAGATCGCGTTCGCCGCGAATGTCGAATTTGGCATCCTCGCAGAAGGTATCGGCCAGCATCGCCCAATCCTTGCGATCGACGCCGTACCAGTAGCGCGCCTTGGTCTTCTTGATGCTTTCGATCGCAACGAGTTTCTGCAGATCATCCATGGTCCATCTCGCTCCGTCAGAATCAGGCTGCTTTGTCAGCTCTCCGGCCCTGTCCAGCGCGGTTAGACATGATGCGTCCGCCCGGCGCAATGGTTGCCGACGGAACAAGCCTTGTCCGGGAGAGAAAAGCCCGATCACCGAGAGGGCCAATGGCGGGCATGGACAAACGGCCGCCGGTCTGGAACGTGGTGGCCCAACGCAAAGACGAAAGAGGACCCTTGAAGATGGCCGAGGCCGAACTGACCCGCAGCGGCGATGTCGCGATCCTGACGCTCAACCGCCCTGACCAGCTCAACGCGATCACCACCGCGATGATCGGGCTGATCGAGGACGCGCTCGACACGGTCGAGCACGATGATTGCGTCGGGCTGGTCATCACCGGCGATGGCCGGGCATTCTGTGCCGGGTCCGATCTCAAGGAGCAGCCCGGCAATTTCCAGGACCGGGTCCGGCGGATGCACCGGCTGGTGCTGCGGATGCTGCGCCATCCCAAGGTGATCGCCGCCGGGCTCAACGGCCTCGCCTATGGCGGCGGGCTGGAAATCGCGATGGGCTGCACTTTCCGGGTGGCCGCGCCGGGCGTGAAGCTGTCGCTGCCCGAGGTCAAGCTGGGAGTGATGCCGGCCTATGGCGGTACCCAGACCCTTGCACGCCTCGTCGGCCAGGCGGCGGCGCTGGAAATGCTGCTGCTGGGCGAGCCGATCACGGCCGAGCGCGGGCGGGAACTGGGCCTGGTCACTGCCATTGCAGAAGATCCGGTGGCGACGGCGGTCGAACTGGTGCGCAAGGCCAGCAAATATGGCCAGGCCGCGCAACAGGCGATGCGCCGTGCGGTGCTGGAAGGGATGGAGCGTCCGCTCGAACAGGGGCTGGACCTTGAACACCGGCTGATCAGCCAGCTGGCGCCCGATATGGCCGCCGTGACCAACACCTTCACCACCAAAATCCGGGGTGGGACCGCATGATGAAGGAGAGGATATGATGAAACGACTGGTGGCCCTGCTCACCCGCAAGCCCGGCATGAGCATGGAGGATTTTCGCGCCTATTACGAAAACAACCACGCGCCGCTGATTACTTCGCTGCTGCCGGCAGGGGTCGAATACCGCCGGACCTATGTCGATCCGACCACGTTGTTCAGCGGCACGATGTCGAACCCCAGCGAAGCGCGCTCGCTGGAATTCGATGTCATCACCACGCTGACTTTCCCGAGCGATGACATCTACACCGCAGCTCGCGCCTCGCTCGGTACGGCGGAGAACCAGGCACGAATCGGGGCCGACGAGGAGAACTTTCTCGACCGTGCGGCCAAGCGGATCTTCGTGACGGGAGCTTGCTACGAGAGCTGATAATCGATCGGGGTGCGGACAGGGACAATTCCTGTTTTCCGCAATCCGGAAAACGCGTGTATAAGGCCAAGGCGAGGAATGGAGCGGAATCGCAATACCGCTCCCAGCGGGAGATTTGAGAAATGCGGACTTTCTTTCACAATGCGCGCCTGTTCGACGGCGAAAATGATCCCGTGAACGGGATGAGCGTGGTCGTCGAAGGCGAACGCATCATCGAAGTCGCCCCCGACAGCGACGAACTGCGCGAGGCCGCGGGCGAACATATTGAACTGGGCGGCAAGACGCTGATGCCAGGCATGACCCAGGGCCATTTTCATGCCGATTACGGCGGGCTGAGGCTGGCCGATGTCGGCAAGGCCTATCTCAGCACGCAAAAGCCCGCTGCCTACAATGTCGCGGTGGCGATCGAGAACCTGGGCCATGCGCTCCAGTCCGGCTACACCAGCGTGGTGGGCGCCGCCTGCAGCTTCGATATCGACGTTTCGCTCAAGATGGCGATCGCCGACGGTCGGATCACCGGCCCGCGAATCCGTGCCTGCGGGTTGCACATCAACACCACTTCCAACGAAAACGATCCCAACAGCTGGTGGATTCCCGCCCCTGAACGGCAGGATGGCCTGCAGATCGTCGGCGCGGAACTGTTTGCCGACGGGGCCGAGGGCATGCGCAAGGCCGTCCGCCACCAGTTGCGCCGCAAGGTCGAAGTCATCAAGATCTTCCCCAGCGGCGGCCACGGCATCGATTTCCCGGAACATCTGCGCAGCATGACTCATGCCGAGCTGGAAGCCGTGATCACCACTGCGCATGAGCGCGGCGCAATCGTGCGCGGCCATATCACTACCAAGAGCATGATGCTGGAATGCATCGAGCTGGGCATCGATATCATCGACCATGGCGATTATCTCGACGAGGAAGTGATCGAAGCGATGGTCAAGGCCGGCACGATGTATGTGCCGAGCATGCTGTTCCTGAAGAAGCTGATGCCCTCCGGCGAAGGCGAACTGGCCCGCGCCAGCCAGCTCGAACCGGTGGTCCGTTCGTTCGAGCATCTACGCAAGGTGATGCCGCTGGTCGCCAAGGCCGGCGTGATTGCCGTGCCGGGTGACGACTATGGCCTCGAATTCATGATGCACGAGGCCGGCGGCTATGCCGAGGAACTGGAAGTCTATGTCAACGACTGCGGCATCCCGGCCAGGGATGTGCTGACCTGGGCCACCCGCAATGGCGCGATCATGATGGGCATGGGCGATGAAGCCGGGCTGATCCGCGCCGGTCGCCTCGCCGATCTGCTGGTGATCGACGGCGATCCGCTGGCCGACCTCAGTCTGCTGCGCCGTCCGCTCGAAACCATCGACATGGTGATGATCGGCGGCAAACCGCTGAAGGACCGGCTGGCGCGCACCGTGGCCGCCAAGGGTAAGGCTGCGGCGATGGCCGCCGGCTGAGCAAGCCTTCCCGCTTAATGGAAAAGGGCCGCATCCCCCGGGGTGCGGCCCTTTTTCGTTTCGGTCAGACGCCGAGCTTGTCGAATGCGTCGAGGCTCAGCGCATTGTCCGCGCCGAACAGTTCCTGCAATTCGATCAGATTGCCTTCCGGATCGCGGCCATAGATCGCGCGGAAATTGCGATCTTCCAGCGCGGTCGGCGGGGCGTGGAAGGTCATGCCGTGATCCTTCAGCCGATCATACTCGGCATCGATATCGGTCACTTCGAGGCAGATATGGGTATAGCCCCGGCTGTAGGGTTCGCAGCGATCGCCGATCCGGGTTTCGGGCTTGAGATACTGGATCAGCTCGACGATCAGGTTGGAGCATTGCACCATCGCCATCCGCGCGGCAGAGCGCTTGACCCCGGTGACGAGGCTGGCGACATCGTCCGGCCCCCAGTCAAACGCCACGACTTCGGTAAAGCCGAGGCCCTCGACATAGAAATCGCGCATCAGGTCGAGATCCTCGACCGCCAGGTTGACGTGGTGCGCACCGCGTATCGCCATCAGATTCTCCCATTGTCCTTTTGAGTTGGGCGCAAGCTATCCTGCTTGTGCCGATGCGTCAGCCCCCCTTGGCGAAGAGCGCTGCCAGGTCCTTGTCCGGGGTCGCAATCACTTGGTCGAACCAGCGGTGAAAATGCTGGTTGCCGCCTTCGTTGCGACCAAACCGGACCTTTGGCAGCAGGCCGCTCTCCAGCGCGCGTTGTTGCCGGGCGGAATTGGCAAGATCCTCGTCGCGCACCACCTGCTCGACCATGTCGGCAATCTTGCGCGCGGCATCGCGCAGATCCTCGTCGGGCTGCTCCTCGCACAGGGTCAGCTGGATGGTCAGGCTTTCGCCAACATGGCTGCCCGGCATGATCTGGTTGAGATTGAGCAGGCGCCGACCGCCGCGATAGAGCGCATAGAGCGTGATGTTGGGGAAAATCAGCCAGCCGCCGACCATCAACGCTTCGATCGACCAGTCGGACGGCACGCGGTCCCGCTGCCGGTAGAGATCGTTCTGCGGCAGCGGCGGCGGCACTTCTGGTTCGGGCCGGAACATCCGGTGATGCGCCCCGAAATAGCTGTAGAGCGCGCGGTTGCCGGTCTGCGGGCCGAAGCTGTCGCGATGCAGAACCGGCAAATGATACCAGTCCGAATGCGCATCATGCGCCAGCTTCCAGTTGGTGCCCGGGACGCTGCGCTGTTCCAGCAGGTGCCACGATCCGAAGCCGAAGCCTTCCAGCATCGCCCCGAACGGCCCAAGGAAGCTGTCGATGTCGAGCGTGGAATCCGGATCGAGAATGACGAACACCATCCCCGCCCGTTCAAAGGTGGGGAACTGGCGCAGGCCCAGCGCGGACTTGTCGACCTCCCCGAAATCCTGCGGCGAGGCGACCGCCAGCAGCTGGCCGTCATGGGCGAAGCTCCAGCCGTGATAGGGGCAGGTGAACCGCCCGGCATGGCCGCAGCCTTCCGCCAGCAAGGCGCCGCGATGGGTACAGGCGTTGAGCATCGCCCTGGCCGTGCCATCCTTGCCGCGCATGATCAGCACAGGCACGCCCGCCACTTCGATCGTCTTGTAGTCGCCGGGCGATGAAATCTCGCAGCTCATCGCCAGCATCAGCGGCACGCGGCGGAAAATCCGGGCAATCTCGGCCTGGAAGCGGCCGGGATCGGTGTAGAGCGATGCGTCGAGTTCCATCACCCCCTCGGCCAGCGACATGGTCCCGGCGCGGGCATGATCCAGCCCTTCGCGGGCCATCCGTTCCAGTTCCAACCTTGTGGCGGGATCGATCGGCACGGCCTTGTCCTCCAGTCAGTCGAATTCCAGCGCGACCGGGGGGCGGATCACCACTTCGGACAGGTTGATGTCGGGCGGCGCGGCGACGATATATTCGATGATCCGCGCTACCTCGTCCGGATCGCCCAGAATCTGTTCGGTGGTGACGTTGAGCGTTTCGATCTTGCGGGCCATCATCGCCAGTTCTTCCGGCGCATAGCCGCGCGCCAGCTTGGTGCGGAAACCGCCCGGCACCACCACGCTCATCCGGATCGCGTCGCGTTCCAGCTCCTTGCGCAGCGTGCGGGTCAGCGATTCGACCGCCAGCTTGGCCGCGCCATAGGCCCCGCCGGCATCCCAGCGCGCGGTCAGCGAACTGACATTGACGATATGCGAAGGATTGCCGTGCGCGCGCATCCGCCGCACCGCCGCCTGGCAAGCCTCGAGCATGGCGATGACATGAACCTCGAACAATTCACGCCAGCGGGCCGGATCGGCATCGAGCAATGGCTCGGGAAACATCACCCCCGCGGAATTGACCAGCACCGACAGGTTGGGATGATCGACCGCGGCAATCGCTTGCGCCAGCGCGCCCGGCCGGGTGATGTCGAGCGGCAGGCAATGCGCGGGCGGCCCGCCTTCCCCGGCCACGATCGCGGCGGTTTCGCGGAGGCCCTCTTCCGAGCGGCCGACCAGCCACAGCGCCATTCCCTCGCGCCCGAAGCGCCGGGCGACATCGCGCCCGATCCCGCTCGACGCACCGGTGACAACGCCGGCCCGCCCGTCAAATGCACCCATCGCCCAATCATCCTCCGGCCCGGCCTTCACGTGGCCTTTACCGCTGCAACCATATAGACCCGCGATCCGAGCGCAAGCCGCGCTTGGCAGCCCTGGGGCAAGCCTCTAAGCGGCTCGCATAGCACTATCAGGCGGGGAATTTGCGGCGATGCGGGTCTTGATCACCGGTGCGGCTGGCTTCATCGGCTCGGCTCTCGCCCTGCGGCTGCTGGCGCGGGGCGACCAGGTGATCGGCATCGACAGCCTCGACACCTATTACCAGGTAAAGCTCAAGCTCGACCGGCGCGACCGGATGATCGCGGCGGGCGGCAACCGCTTTACTTTCATTCACCAGGATTTCTCGGACATGGCAGCGCTGCAGGATGCGCTGACGGGGCTCAGCTTCGAGCGGATCGTCCATCTCGGCGCGCAAGCCGGAGTGCGCTATTCGATCGAGAACCCGCACGCCTATGTCCAGTCCAACCTGGTCGGCCATCTCAACATCCTCGAACTCGCGCGTCATCGCGAAATCGGTCATACGGTCTATGCCAGCTCCAGCTCGGTCTATGGCGCCAACCAGAAGTTGCCCTTTTCGGTCGATGACCGGACCGACCACCCGATCTCGCTTTACGCTGCAACCAAGCGTGCGGACGAACTGATGAGCGAGAGCTACGCCCATCTTTTCCGCCTACCACTGACCGGTTTGCGCTTCTTCACAGTCTACGGTCCCTGGGGCCGCCCGGACATGGCGCTGTGGAAATTTGCGCAGAACATCTTCGCCGGCAAGCCGATCCAGGTGTTTAACCACGGCGACATGTATCGGGATTTCACCCATATCGACGATATCGTCGCAGGCCTCGTTGCGTGCCTTGACAATCCGCCGCCTGACGATGGCCTGGAGAAGGCGGGCGGCAGTACCAAGCCGCACCGGGTCTACAACATCGGCAACCACCGTTCCGAACATCTGATGAAAGTGATCGGACTGATCGAGGAAGCCGCAGGGCGCAAGGCGCAGCTGGAAATGCTGCCAATGCAGCCGGGAGACGTGCACAGGACCTTCGCCGATATCGACGCGATATCCAACGATCTGGGTTATGAACCGACCACTCCGATCGAGGTCGGCGTGCCGGGCTTCGTCAACTGGTTCCGCGATTACCACAGGCTCTGAGCCCGATGCACAGGTGACAAAGGTGACAGTGCGTCACCTCACAGAGCCGGAAAATTACGCGTTTTCCCAGTCCGTTATGTGATAGCGGTCAGAGTGACACTTTGCTGGAATCAACAAGTCCAGCGTCACCGGAGATTCAACGATCAGAAAGAGCCGCCAGGACGATGGCAGCTTTTCTTCGTGTAGGAAAATGGAAGGGGATAAGTCGGCTCCCCCGACGCTGCCGCGCTTGCCCGCCACCGCACCTTGAACAATCAGAAGCCCATGGCGATTCTCAGCGACAAATGGATCCGGCAACAGGCCACCGAACAGGGCATGATCGAACCCTTCGTGGAAGCGCAGCGCCGCGACGGCTGCATTTCCTACGGGCTCAGTTCCTACGGCTATGACGCGCGGGTGTCTGACGACTTCAAGATCTTCACAAATGTGAATTCATCGGTGGTCGATCCCAAGGATTTCGATCCCAACAGCTTTGTCGACCGCAAGACCGACGTCTGCATCATCCCTCCCAACAGCTTCGCGCTGGCCCGCACGGTCGAATATTTCCGCATCCCGCGCGATGTGCTGGTGATCTGCCTGGGCAAGTCGACCTATGCCCGCTGCGGGATCATCGTCAACGTCACGCCGCTGGAGCCGGGCTGGGAGGGGCATGTGACGCTGGAATTTTCCAACACCACCCCGCTGCCCGCAAAGATCTACGCCAATGAAGGCGCGTGCCAGTTCCTGTTCCTGCAAGGGAACGAACCGTGCGAAATCAGCTATGCCGACCGCGCCGGAAAATACATGGGCCAGCGCGGGGTTACCCTGCCCAAGCTTTAGAAATTGAGCCGAGCGGTGATGCGGATGTCGCGACCTGCCAGCGGGGCGTAGTCCTTCAGGAACGAGGCATGGCGCCGCGCCACGACATCGAAGAGGTTGTTGGCCGACAGCGCGAAGCTCAAGGGGCGCTCGTCACCCCAGGGGCGGATATTCACTTCCGCATTGACCATGGTGTAGCCCGGCGTCGCAGTTTCGAAAGCGGCGAGGCGGTTCTGGCCGGTCACCCGTTCGACCTCTCCGCGCAAGTCCCACTTCGGAGCATTCAGCGCCAGCCCGCCCAGCACCCGCAGTGAAGGGATGCGCGGCGCGGGGCCGACCGAACTGATGGTGGCATGGACATAATCGGCCAGCCCGTCGGCCACCAGCCTCGTCTCCCCGAAGTGGGCAAGGGTCAGTGTCCCCTGCACTTCAAAGCCGTAATAGCGCGCCCCGGCCTGGCGGATCTGATAGACCGGCAGGCCTTCCTCGACCGCGCCGGTCCGCGCCTCGTAGATGAAATGGGCAAAGCGGCTGTAATAGGCCGAGGCCTCGAAGGCATAGTCCGCGCCCTTGCCGTGCAGAATCGCTTCCACCCCATTCGATCGTTCCAGCGCCAGATCGGGGTTGCCGATCTCGAACGCCTCGGTCCCGGCGTGGGGGCCGTTGGCGAACAGTTCCTCCGCCGCCGGTGCCCGGGTGGTACGCGACAGGTTGAGGCCGATCCGCCAGTTGTCGGCAAAGCCCCAGGAAGCGCCGCCCGAAACGGAAAAGGCAGTATAGCTGCGCGAACCGGCGAAGAACTGCGACTGGCCGACGGCAGGGGCGGCTCGGGTGGAGGAATGTTCCAGCCGCGCGCCCAGTTCGAACTTGAACGGGCCGTGGTCATACTGCTGGAGCGTGAACAGGCCGATCTGGCCGGTGCGGTTCTTCGGCAGGAAGGCTTCATCGCCCACGACATTGAACTTGCGCACAAAGAACTGGCCGCCGGTGACGCCGCGCCAGCCACCGTGGGCAGCCTGCGTCAGTTCCAGCCGCCCTTCCATGCCGCGATCGAAGAAGCTGGTACCGATTGCGCCGCCTTCTCCAAGCTCGTCGTGGCGATATTTGGCGGCAGCCATGCGCAGGCCGATCTTTTCGACCAGTCCCCCGCCGGTCCTGACTTCCGCCCTCGCGTCTAGCCGGTTCTGGGCGAGGCTGAGACGCGGCCCTTCCTGCGCCTGTCCCGGCTGCGTCGCAAAGCGCAGCGGGATGCCATAGAGGCTGTCGTAATGGCTCCAGGACGCGCCGAAGCTGGCGTTGTCGGCGATGTAGGCCAGCCCCGCCCCGGCGGTCCAGATTTTGCTTGCGGAATTGGGCAGCTTGCCACGCACCGCCGCATTGGCGGCGAAGTCGACCGGTTCTGGCGCCCCGGGATCAGGCGGATTCAGGCTGGATGCCAGCGCCTGCTGGCGCAACGCAGGGGTCAGCGCGTGGCCGCCAATGCGCAGGTCGCCGCTCTGGAGGTAACTGCCATCGGCATGCGCCACCCAATGTTCCGCCAGCGGCACATCGAGCGAACCGGCAAGTGAGCGCTCGTTCGCGGCCGAGCCATAACTGGCCAGCGCGCCGATATGGACAGGCTCGTCCGGCACGGCCAGCGGTATGCGGCGGTCGATCACATTGACCACCCCGCCCACCGCCGCCGCGCCATAAAGCAGCGATTGCGGCCCGCGCAGTACCTCGATCCGTTCCGCCAGCAGCGAATTGACCACCGTGGCATGATCGGCCGAGGTGTTGGAGACATCGATCGCGCCGATCCCGTCGGTCAGCACATGCACCCGTTCGCCCTGCAATCCGCGCAGCACCGGGCGCGAGGCGGTCGGGCCGAACGAAGTGGCGGAAACACCGGCGGTATGGTCCAGCGTCTCCCCGATCGAGGGGCGCAGCGACTGGGTCAGTTGCTCCCCCTGCATCACCGCGACGCTGGACAGCATGTCGGTCCGGCTGGTCGCCAGCACACCGCTGACCACGATTTCCTGGTCTGCCGGACCATGGAAATCCTTGTCGGCTTCCTCGGCCATGGTCGGGGCAGGCAGGGCGGCACCGCCCAGCAGCAGCAGGCAAGGCGAAATACGGCGAAGTGGACTGGCAAGAATGCGGGTCATGAAGGGCGCGTTACCGGACGATGATATAATATATCATTACTTACACGAGGTGGGAGCAACTGCAAGCCAGAGTGACTGCGATTCAGGCCCTTTCGCGATTGCCCGTGTCATGGCTATGATGAAGCGAATGACGGCGATCGCGCCGCGGGAGATGGGCATGAACGTGGCAGAACCGATCCGGGTGGCATCGCCCGACGAACTGGAATGGGCCGACAGCGCCGATGTGGTGGTAGTCGGCTATGGCGGTGCGGGTGCAGCCGCCGCGTTGCAGGCGCGCGAGGAAGGAGCCGATGTGCTGGCGCTCGATCGCTTCGGCGGCGGCGGGGCAACCGGTTACAGCGGCGGGGTGATCTATGCCGCCGGCACGCCCTACCAGCGCGAGGCCGGGATCGAGGACAATGCCGAGGAGATGTACAAATATCTCAAGGCCGAACAGATACCCCTGAAGGACGATACTTTGCGCCGTTTCTGCAACGGCAGCGCGGCCGACATCGACTGGCTGGCCGGACACGGCGTGCCCTATGGCGGCAATGCCTTCCTCGACAAGACCGCCTTTCCGCCCGATGGCTACTGGCTCTATTATTCGGGCAACGAGAACACCGACCGGTTCCGCAGCGCGGCTCGCCCCGCGCCGCGCGGGCACCGGGTCAAGACCCCGGGCAACGGCGGCTGGCTGCACCATGAGGCCCTGCGTGAGGCAGGCGAACAGCGCGGCGTGCGGGTGATGAAGCATGCCCCGGTCAGACGGCTGGTGCTGGACGGGTCCGGCAATGTGCTGGGCGTCGAAGTGGCCGCGCTGCCGCAGGACAAGCAGGAAGAACACCAGCGGCTCTATGCCATCGTCGATGCATGGAAGCCGTTCAACAACACCCGAGCCGAAAAGGCCGTGAAGGCCGCGCGCGAACTGGAAGAAGCGCATGGACAACCGCGCCTGATCCGCGCGCGCAACGGTGTGATCCTGTCTTCCGGCGGGTTCATCAACAATCTGGAAATGCTGGCAAAATACCAGCCGGAAGTGGCGGCGAGCTACAAGGGGCTGCTGCGGCTCGGCTCGCTCGGCTGCGACGGCAGCGGGATCAGGCTGGGCGAATCGGTTGGCGGCAAGACCGACCTGATGACCAATCTGTTCATCGGCTCGCCCCTGTCGCCGCCGCTGGCCTATGTGAAGGGCGGGATTCTCGTCAACACGCTGGGCGAGCGCTTCACCGCGGAAGACGCCTATCACGCCGAAATCGGCAATGACGTGATCCGCCAGCCCGGCTGCAAGACCTGGCTGATCCTGGAAGCCGATTACTTCTGGAAGGCGATGAAAGAAGCCGCCAACCCGGGCAAGGGCATGTTCATGACCTGGGGCCTGCCGCCGCTGGTCAATGCGCTGCTGGGCGGCACGAAGCGGGCCGGATCGCTGGCCAAGCTGGCCAGGAAGATCGGGGTCGATCCCGATGGCCTCGTCCGCACGGTCGAGGAATTCAATGCCATTTCCGACAAGGGCGGCCCGGATCCGCACGGCAAATCGCCGGACAAGCTCCACGCGTTACGCAAGGGGCCGTTCTACGCGGTCAATTTCGCGATCGACAATTTCTGGTACCCGTCGATGGCATTCACGCTCGGCGGGCTGGTGGTCGACGAAGCCACCGGCGAGGTCGAGCGCCCGGATGGCAGCGTGATCAGGGGCCTCTATGCCGCCGGGCGGACCGCCGTGGGCATCTGCTCCAGAAGCTACATGAGCGGTCTGTCGATTGCCGACACGGTGTTCTCCGGCCGCCGCGCCGGGCGGCACGCGGCCAGCGGCGGAGCAAGGCAGGCAGTGTAGGGTTCACGCCAGCTTGGCGATCACCTCGTCGCCGAAGCGGTGGATCGCGTCGATCTTGCGGTCGAGCG
Source organism: Erythrobacteraceae bacterium (assembly GCA_947479055.1). GTDB lineage: Bacteria > Pseudomonadota > Alphaproteobacteria > Sphingomonadales > Sphingomonadaceae > CANJYE01. The sequence goes on along the minus strand of CANJYE010000021.1, from coordinate 31,145 downwards.
AGGGGTGCTCGTCAAACATCACCGAGATGTCCATGCCGAGCTCACCGCCCTTCGGTTGATAGAGCAGCGGGCTGTGCCATGGCACCACCCAGTTGTGCGTCACGCCGATATCCTCCAGTCGGCGGAAATCGTCGAGCGTTGTCGCATCGGTGCACTGGATGACGATGTCGAACGGCTCCCGCTCGCGCCCATATTCGCGGCGCAGTTCGGTCAGGCGATCGATGATCGCCTTCGCCTCGGCGAAGGGATGAGTCAGGCCGATCCAACCGTCGCAATAGCGGGCCGCCCGGCGCAGCGCCGCATCGGCATGGCCGCCGGCATAGATCGGGATCGGCGTTTCGGGCACCGGGCACATGCTCAGCCGGTCGAAATCATAGTGTTCCCCATGAAACTCCACGAACTCGCCGGTCATGCACAGCTTGAGGATCTGGATCGCCTCGGTCATCCGCGCGCCCCGGGTCTTCTGTTCCTCGTTGGTGAAGCGGTATTCCTCGGGCATCCAGCCCAGCCCCAGACCGACCGCGATCCGGTCTCCGGACAGGGCGGCGGCGGAACAGAGCGACTTGGCTTCCAGCAATGGCTTGCGGATCGGCATGCGCAGGATCGCGGTCATGAAGCGCAGCCGCTCGGTCACCGCCGCCATATGGGCGATCGCCAGCCACGGCTCCAGCGTCGGCAGGGTATGGTCCCAGAACCGCTTGCCATCGGGCGTGTGCGGATAGGGAGCCGAGACATGTTCTGGATAGAACGGCGCATCGGCCAGCGCGAGGTGATCCCAGCCGGATTGCTCACAGGCCAGCGCCAGCGGATGAAGCTCCGCCGGATCGGTGGCGAACAGGTGGAAACCGAAACGCATGGCGGGTGCCTTTCCTGAGGAGTGCGGAAGGGGGAGGTGCCGCAACCCCTCCCCCTCACATGATCACACCGTGGTGCCGGTATCGACTTCCTCGACCATCAGCAGGCGAGTCAGCTTGCGTTCCTGAAACTTTTCCTCGTCTTCCAGGATGATCTTGTTGTTTTCCGGAATGTTGATGAGCCGGGCCATTTCCTCGACGGCGGCTTCGTCCTTGATCCAGATCTCGGTGATCGCGTCATAGCTGTCATCGACGCTGTTATCTTCGGGCTGATATTCCATCAGGCTGAGCGGATAATTTCGGACATATTTGGTCCACAGATGGCCGAGCAGGCGGCGGCCGATCACCGAATGGCTGGTTTCGTAGTGATGGATGAAATCCTCGCGGCTCATCCCCTTCTTCTTCTGGATCAGGATGATCATCTTTGGCTGTGCCATGGTCTTGTCTCCCTTGCTTCCGGTTTGATTCAGGCAGCGATCGCGGCCACGGTGGCGGGCCAGACAGTCATCACCGGCGGTGCGTTGAGGCTGGCGGCAAAGCCGTCCATGTCGCCACGCTCGGTCCGCCAGGCGATATAGTCGCCATAGGCCTGCTCGGTCTCCCAACGCTCGACAAACAGCACGCGGGTGGTGCCCGGCTGGCGGACGACGCGGATGTCGATCAAGCCCGGGCGCTTGGCCGTATCCTTGATCATTTCGGCCACGCCATCGCACACGGCGTCAACCAGGTCGGCCTTCACATCAAGGTCGAGCGTAATCACTACTCCAGACATATCCATCTCCCATGGGAATCATGACCCTCGCCGGAAGGCGGGGCGTGGCATGCATAAAGCACAAGGCCTCGCACCATGCCAGCCACGAAGCCTTGCCTGCAACGGCAACCTCTGTGACAATCCATGTCAGAATGACAAAACAGGAGAGAACGGCCATGGCGCCAGTCATCATCGAAGCCGCGATCAACGGCGCCACCTCTCTCACCCGCAACCCCAACGTGCCGCGCAGACCACAAGAGATCGCGCGCGAAGCGCTGGCCTGCCTCGCCGCCGGGGCGAGCATCATCCACAACCATATCGAGGATGTTACCTGCACCGGCGCGGCGGCAGCCGATCGCTATGGCGAGGGTTGGCGCGATGTCCTGTCCGCCCGGCCCGACGCGATCATCTGCCCTACGCTGACGATCTGCCCCGATCCGGTCGAGGCGGTTACCCATCTTGCCCCCTGTGCGAAGCATGGCGCGGCGATGGCTCCGCTCGATCCGGGATCGGACAATCTGTGCAACACCGGGCCAGACGGCCTGCCGGGCGACATGCGCTTCCTTTACGTCAACAGTTTCGAGCTGATCGACAATTCCGTCCGCGCGCTGGCCGAAGCCGGGCTGGGGCCGTCGGTCGCGATCTACGAGCCGGGCTTCCTGCGGCTGGTGCTGGCCTACAAGCGTGCCGGGCGGCTGCCGCCAGGGACGATGATCAAGCTCTATTTCGGTGGCGACCATGATTTCATCGGCTCTGCCCCGCATGGCACGAACGATCCGCGCGCGGTCGGTTTCGGCCTGCCGCCGACACGCAAGGCGCTCGACGCCTATGTCGAAATGCTGGACGGCACGGGCCTGCCGTGGGCGGTATCGATCCTTGGCGGCGATTGCGGCAGCAGCGATGTCGCCCGGTACGCGCTGGAGCGCGGCGGGCATCTGCGGGTTGGGCTGGAGGATTTCGGCGGCCCGGCCCAGCCGACCAACCTCGCACTGGTCGAACAGGTGGCAGCGCTGTGCCACGAAATGGGCCGCCGCCCCGCCAGCTGCACCGAAGCGCGTGCCATCCTCGGCCTGCCGGCAGCGTGAGCTCGCTTCGCTTCCAGCCAAGTCCGCGCGCGTGCATCGGACAGGAAAAGAGGATATAAGCCAAACCCAAGCCCAATGTGGGGGCAGATTCCCCGAGAGGAGACAGCAATGTCGGCAGATTATGATCTGGTTGTTCGCAATGGCCTGGTGATCGATGGCACCGGTTCCGCCCCGTTCAAGGCCGATGTCGCGGTCAAGGGCGGCAAGATCGCCCGGATCGGCGCGGTCGATGGCACCGGCGCGGAAGAAGTCGATGCCAGGGGCTGCATCGTCACCCCCGGCTTCATCGACGTCCACACCCATTATGATGGCCATGTCACATGGACCGACCGGCTGGTGCCGTCGTCCAACCACGGCGTCACCACTGCGGTCATGGGCAATTGCGGCGTCGGCTTCGCCCCCGCTCGCCCGACCGACCATGAAACCATGATCGAGTTGATGGAAGGCGTTGAGGACATCCCCGGCGTGGTCATGCGCGAAGGCATTCCCTGGGCGTGGGAAAGCTTCCCCGAATATCTCGATTTCATCGACAAGCGCGAATACGACATGGATGTTGCCGCCTATTTCCCGCACGCGCCCTTGCGGGTCTATGTGATGGGCGAGCGGGCGCTGCGCCGCGAGATGGCGACGCCGGAAGACATCGCCGAAATGCGCCGCCTGTCGAAGGAAGCGATCGAGGCCGGGGCCATCGGCTTTGCTACTTCGCGGACGATCAACCACAAGTCGATCAATGGCGAAAATATCCCGACCTACACCTCTGCCGAAGCCGAACTGCAGGGCATTGCCGCAGGCCTCAAGGACGCCGGTGCGGGCCTTATGCAGCTGATCTCGGACTTCGAGAACCCGCATGAGGAATTCGCCATGATCCGCCGTGTGGCGGAAGGCAATGACCGCCGTCTGACCTTCTCGCTGCTCCAGTCGATGGATGGGCCGGAGCGCTGGAAAGCCGTCCTCGCCGACGCGGAACAGGCGCAGGCCGAAGGGGTGAGAGTGACCGCGCAGGTCTGCGGTCGCCCGGTCGGCGTGCTGTGCGGGCTGGGACTGACGACCAATCCGTTCACTTTTTGCCCGTCCTACAAGGCGATTGCCCATTTGCCGCTGGCCGAACGGGTAGAAAAGATGCGCGATCCCGCCGTTCGGGCCGCGATCACTGCGGAATTTCCGGCCAAATCCTGGGAACCGATTTCCAATGTGATGGGCATGCCCGACATCATGTACCGCCTGACCGACGAGCTCAATTATGAGCCGGTCAGCCAGGACAGCCTCGGCGCCCTCGCGCGGAGCGAAGGCCGACCGGTCGCTGAATATGTCTATGATGCAGTGCTGGAAGATGATGGCAAGGCCGTGCTCTACGTGCCCGCCGCCAATTATTGCGACGGCGACACCAAGGCCATCGAGCGGATGCTGAGCAGCACGGTCACCGTCCCGGGCCTGGGCGATGGTGGTGCCCATTGCGGCGCGATCTGCGATGCCAGCCTGCCGACCTATCTGCTGACCCGTTGGACTGGCGAGGCTGCCGGCCCGTTCTCGCTGCCGCAGATGATCAAGGCGCTAACCACCGATTGTGCCGCAGCCGTCGAACTCAATGACCGCGGACGGCTGGAAGAAGGTCTGAAGGCCGATATCAATGTGATCGATATCGACAATCTCACGCTGAAGCGGCCTGAAATGGTCTATGATCTTCCGTTGGGCAGTGGGCGGCTCAATCAGAAGTCGACCGGTTATGTCGCAACGATCGTTTCGGGCAAGATCACCTACCGCAATGGCGAAGCCACCGGAGCGCTGCCCGGCCGGTTGGTGCGCGGCACGCGGCCAGATGGCAAGCCGGTGAACAAGGCGGCGCTGGCCACCGCCTGACCACTCCGGCCTGAACACAAAAGGGGCCGGAATAAAAAAGGGGGAGGCGAGCCAGCGCTCGCCTCCCCTTTTTTCGTGCCCGTCCCCCGGGCCGCCTACCGACCCCCGCAGGGATCGGCGGGCACGCCCGGCTTATTTCCTGCCTGCCCTGAGATCCGCCGCACGGCTGCGGATGTACTGGCGGACGGCCGCCAGATCGGCATCGCTCAACTCGCTGAACTGCGGCATGCCATTGACGTGCAGGATTCCGCCCTGAACGACCTGCTTGAAGGTCGCTTCGTCCATCACCACCGGCGATCCGCGCAGGTCCGGCGCCAACCCGCCTGCAATCAAGCCGATGCCGTGGCAGGTCATGCAGCGCTGGCCGATGATCGTGGCCCCTGCCGTCGCCAGCTTGTCGTCAGGCTTGTAGTCGGGATCGTCGAAAGCCTTGGCAACGAACGGCGGGTCCTTGGGCGGCAATTTCCCGGTTCCGCCCAGCTTGAAGGTCAGCATCCGGCGCTTCTGGGTGCGATAGTCGAAAGTCTGCCCGCCTTGCGAGGCGGCGAAGCTGCCCGCGCTGCTGCCCATGCCGACCATCACCGTGACATATTGTTCGCCATTGACCGAGTAGCTGATCGGCGCGCCGAGCACGGCGTTCTGCGCATCGAAATGCCACAGTTCCTTGCCCTTGTCGGCCGAATAGGCGCTGAAGCGGCCATCGAGCTGCCCCTGGAACACCAGATTGCCGCCGGTGGCCATGACGCCGCCGTTCCAGCCGCCGATCGTCTTGACTTCCCACGCCTTCTTCTGTGTTGCCGGATCCCAGGCGAGCAGCGAGCTGGTATCCTGCAGCGGGTCCTTGACGTCGAACCCAAGATTGAGGCCGAGATCGGCCGCATTGCCACCTGCGCGCTTCCAGTGCTTCAGGTCGATGCCTTCATCACTGTAGATGCCCGACAGCTCGATCTTGGGAATATAGACCAGCTTGCTCTTAGGGCTGTAGGCCATCGGCATCCAGCTATGCGCGCCGCGATAGGCCGGCCACACCGTGACCGGCTTGCCGTCGGGATAGCGGGCGGCGGGATTTTCCACTGGGCGGCCGGTGGCGATGTCGATCTTTTCGGCCCAGTTGACCTTGGCGATCTTTTCCGCCGAGATCAGCTTCCCGCTGGTGCGATCGATGACATAGAAGAAGCCGTTCTTCGGTGCCTGCATGATGACCTTGCGCGGCTTGCCGTCGATCGTCAGGTCGGCGAATTCGAGGTCCATCGCCGCGTTGAAATCCCAGGTTTCGCCGGGATTGACCTGATAATGCCACTTGTACTTGCCGGTTTTCGCATCCAGCGCCACGATCGAGCAGAGGAACAGATTGTCACCGCCGCCGGGGCTGCGGACCTTCTGGTTCCAAGGCGCACCATTGCCGGTGCCAACGAACACCGTGTCTGTTTCCGGGTCATAGGCAAAAGCGTTCCAGGCCGCACCGCCGCCGCCCTGCTTCCACCATTCGCCCTTCCAGGTCTTGGCGGCCATCTTCTGGGTTTCATCCTCAAAACCGTCAGCCGGATTGCCCGGAACGATGTAGAAGCGCCACAGCTGCTTGCCGGTTTCAGCGTCATAGGTGGTGATATAGCCGCGATTGTTGGACGAATCCGCGCCGCCGTGGCCGATGACGACCTTGCCGTCGAACACGCGCGGCGCGCCGGTGATGAAACGCAAATCGCCCGGCGCGGGTGCGGTCTGCACCGCCCAGACCTGCTTGCCGTCCGTGGCGTTGAGGGCGATCAGCTGGCCGTCGGCACCGCCGACATAGATCTTGCCGTTCCAGTAGGACAAGCCGCGGCTGCCCCATTGCTGGCGCATCTTGGCACCGGCCTTCTCGCCGATCTTGGGATCGTGGACCCACTTGACCTTGCCGGTTGCGGCATCGACCGCCGTGACCACGCTGAGGCCGGTGGCGGAATAGATCACCCCGCCCACCGCGATCGGCACGGTGGCGGTGTTGCCCGGACCGAAATCGAGCGACCAGGCGAGGCCCAGCGTGGCGACATTGCCATCATTGACCTGCGCCAACGGGCTGAAATGCTGTTCGCCATAGCTGCGGCCATAGCCGGGCCAGTCAGCCCCATCGGAACTGTCGAGATAACGCGCGGTGTCTTCCGCCGAAGACTGGACATCGCCCGACGGGCCGCCCTTGCAGCCAGCCAGCGACAGGGCTGTCAGTGACAGGGCGGCACCGGCCACCAGAAAATGCCCAAAAGCGCGCGATTTCATCATCCCGATCCTCTCAACCGATCCCGGCGGTTTGCCCGCCTCGACAGGAGGAGTGATTTGCCTACTTCGGGGTGCTTGGCAAGCCATCGGATACCAAGAACGCCACTCGGGGCAACGATTCCGTTCCCCGGAGGGCAAGCGCGCCGCGATCCCCGCCAGATTCAGGCCGGGACGCCGATCCTGGCCGGATCCTTCTGCATCCCGCGCACCAGCCTGCCCGGGAAGGCATCGGTCGGCGTGTCATCGCGCAGGATCACTTCGCCGCTGACGATGGTCGCGACAAAACCGGAGGCTTCCTGAAAGAGCCGACGGCCATTGCCCGGCAGGTCCTGCAGCATGTAGGGCATCAGCACTTCGAGGCGATCATAGTCGATCACGTTGATGTCCGCCTTGTAGCCTTCGGCCAGCAGGCCCCGGTCCAGCATCCCGGCCACTTCCGCCGGTTCGCGGGTCAGGCCGCGGACTGCGGTGGCCAGCGGCATGCGTTCGCCCGCGCGGTCGCGGGTCCAGTGGGTCAGCAGGAAGGTGGAATAGCTGGCATCGCAAACCACGCCGTAATGCGCCCCGCCATCGCCCAGGCCAACCACGACATTGGGGTTGTTCATCATCTCGAGCACCGGATCGAGCGTGCCGTCGGCATAATTGGCGAGCGCCGCATAGATCAGCGAATAGCCATCCTGTTCGAGCAGATAATCGTAGAGGTACTCGGTCGGGCTGACGCCAGCCGCTTGGGCCAGCTGGGCAATGCTCTTGCTGGTGTCGGGTTCGTAATCGGCCGCAGTCCGCAGCGGATAGCACCGCGCGACATCGCGGGCCATCATGTAGATCGGCTGGGTGGCATCATGCGGTTCGTCCGCGATCAGGCGCGCGCACATTTCAGGATTTCGCATCTTCGCCACCCGCTCCGCCAGCGGCAGATGGGCCAGCTCGGCTTCGTAGACCTTGCAGAAAGTGAAAGGATGGACCGAGGTGTCGAGCCCCATCACCAGCCCGACGGGCCGCGGGAAGACCTGGCCGGTGATCTTGCACCCCTGTGCATTGGCCGCATCGAACAGATCCAGCGTCCGGCGCCAGCCCGTGGAATCGGTGTTGGTCTGCGCAAGCGTATAAGTCACCGGGCGGCCGGTCTTCTGCGCAAATTCGACCAGGAAGGCCATTTCGCGATCATAGACCTCGCCGATGTTGGCCACCAGCTGGAACAGGCCGGCGCCCTTGCGGCCCATCGCTTCGCCGATCGCCAGCAATTCGCGCTGGTTGGCCTCGAAGCTGGGGATGTTGACGCCCTGAAGGGTCTGGTGAACGAACACGCGCGAGGTGGCAAAGCCCAGCGCGCCCGCATCGATCGCTTCGCACACCAGTTCCTGCATCCGGGCAAGGTCTTCGGGCGTTGCTTCATCGCGGTTGGCGCCGCGCTCCCCCATGGCATAGACCCGGAGCGGCGAATGGGGGATATAGGCCGCCACGTCGATATCGCGCGCGCGCCGGTCCAATGCATCGAGATATTCGGGGAAGGTTTCCCAGTCCCACGGCAGGCCTTCGGTCATCACTACTTCGGGGATGTCTTCCACCCCTTCCATCACCGCGATCAGCAGATCGTGATCGGCGGGGCGGCAGGGCGCGAAGCCTACGCCGCAATTGCCAACCACCACCGTGGTCACGCCATGCCGGGATGAAGGTGCCAGCCGGTTCGACCAGATCGCCTGGCCATCATAATGGGTGTGCAGATCGACGAAGCCCGGGGTGACGATCCTGCCGGTGGCGTCGATCACTTCGGCGGCAGCGCCCTCGACCGTGCCGACCCGGGCAATCCTGCCGTCCTTGACCGCCACATCGGCTTTGAAGGGTTCGTTGCCCGAACCGTCAACGATAGTGCCGCCTCGAATGATGATGTCGAAATCCGCCATGATTGCCTCTCCAAGCATTTATATGGCACCCCGGCCCGTCCTGCGGACCGGGGTGTATTCTGTCGGGTCAGACCGGGACGCCCTGATGGATGTCGAAATTATCCCAGTCCGGCACCATCAGGTTCTCGCGAAACGTGCTCATGTTCAGCGGATATTGGGTGACGATCCGCCCGCCCTTGCCGAAGTAGTAATTGTGGCAGGCACCCTGCCACAGCTTGGCCTGAGCGATCTGAGCCTGCAGTTCGTCGTTGTACTGCTGCTCGACCTCGGGCTTGACGTCGATCCAGGCGATATCGTTGGCATCCATCCACTGGACATGGCGCAGCATGTAGGCCGCTTCATATTCCGCCATGGTGATCAGCGAACCGTTGTTGGTGTTCGGGCCATAGGTCATGAACAGGTTCGGGAACCCGGCGGTGGTGAGGCCGAGATAGGCATGCGCGCCATCGGACCAGGCATCCTGGATATCCAGCCCGCCGCGCCCCTTGACGTCGAGCGCCGAGAGGAACTTGTCAACATGATAGCCGGTGGCGCAGATGATGACATCGTATTCGCGCACCGTGCCGACCCCATCGACAATGCCAGTGGGCGTGATCTTCGCGACATTGTCGGTCACCACGCCCACGTTGTCGCGGTTGAAGGCCGGGTAGAATTCATTCGAGAACAGCGGGCGGGCGCAGCCCCAGTTGAAATCCGGCGTCAGCTTGGCGCGGGTTTCGGGGTCGTTCACGGCGGCAAGGTTCTGGAGCCCCGCCTCAACGAACTGACTGTCGTCTTCCACTTCGGTCCAGCGGCAGAAATCGTCCATCTCGCGATAGAGCCGCAGCCGTTCCTCGCGGGCGAGGCTGATGTCGGCTTCGCGCGCGGCGATGGTCTGCGGATCGAAGATCGGATCGTCCTTGGGCAGGACCCAGCTGGGCGTGCGCTGGAACATGTCGACCTGGGCGACTTCCTGGGCGATCACCGGGATCATCTGCACGGCAGTGGCCGCGCTGCCGATCACGGCCACGCGCTTGCCCTTGAGGTCGAGGCTTTCGGGCCAGCGCGCGGTATGGACGAGAGCGCCGCCGAAGCTGTCCATGCCTTCGATTTCGGGCCATTTGATCAGGTTGAACATGCCCTGCGCGCTGATCAGGATATCGACCGCTTCTTCTTCGCCGGTGGAGAGCGCGACGCGCCATTTGGTGCATTCATCGTCCCAGCGCGCCTTGACCACTTCGGTGGAGAGGCGGGCAAAGCGGCGCAGGTCGAGCCGACTGGCCGCGCCTTTCATGTATTCGAGGATTTCGGGCTGCCGCGCAAAGGCCTTGGACCAGCGCGGGTTGAGGTCGAAGGAGAAGGAATAGAGGTGCGAGGGAACGTCGCATTCCAGCCCGGGATAGCGGTTGATGTTCCAGGTGCCGCCGAAGTCGTCCGACTTTTCCCAGATCACGATGTTCTCGTAACCGGCTTCCTTGAAGCGGTAGGCGATCGCCATGCCGCCCGGACCCGCGCCGATGATCCCGATCCGCCGATCCTTCGCCGGAGCCACGGTTCGCGACTTGTTGCCTTCTACCCTTGCGTGCATCTCACTCTCCAAAACGAGCCATAAGCAGCCCTTCAACCGCCCTTCCAAAAGGGAAGGACCGGTCGGGACCTTGTTCCAACTCAAACTTGCGCATTTACCTTAGCAACTTTTCGCGCGCCCACCATGATTCTCGCGCAGCAGAAAATTGTGCGCGCGAACAATTGCGCCGGCTAACTCGCTGTAACAAGCAGGGGCGGCAAGGCTTTCGCCCCACCGCCCCGCTTTGCATCAGCCTTGCTGGCTCAGAAGCGGAAGGTGCCCTGAACCGCCACTTCGCGCCCGCGCGGGGTTGCGCCCTGCAGATCGCCGGTGATGGTGCTCTTGCCGAACGCCTTGCCGGAGGTCAGCTCACGGTACCATTTGTTGCCGAGGTTGCGGCCCAGCAGCGCCAGTTCGTAATGCTCATCCTCGGAATAGACCCGCACCCCGGCGTTGAACAGGGCGAAGCTCTTCTGGATGGCGGCGGGGTGATGGTCTTCCTGCGTGCCGTAGCTGTCACGCCAGGCGACGTCGCCGTTCAGCCCCAGCATCAGGCCGCTGCTGACCGGAACGTTGAGGTCGAAACCGGCATTGAGAGTGACCTTGGGAGCACGCGGCAGGCGCGCGCCCGACAGGTCGTTGTAGGTCTTGCCAGCAGCATCGACGAAGCACACCCCGGGACGCGGGCCGCCGGTGGTGACATTGGGTTCGCCGGCCCAGCAATTGCCGCTGGGGAACTTGGCGAATTTCGCGTCATTGTAGGTGGCGCTGAAATTCAGGACCAGTTCGGGGATGACCTGCCACTGCGTGTTGAGTTCCACACCCTTGATCTTGGCCGAAGCCGCGTTCGACACGAAGAAGGAGAAGGTCGAAGGATTGAAGGCGGTGACCTGCAGATTGCTGTACTTGAAGGAATAGGCGGTCAGGTCGAAACGCAGCTTGTTGCCGAACAGCTTGCCCTTGATCCCCGCTTCGAAGCCCTTGGAACTTTCCGGCTTGAACCCGTAGTCGCAATTGTCGGGAATGCGGATCGGCGATCCCGGACCGGCACCGACCGGAACCTGAATCGGCAGGCTGCAATTGCTGCCGCTTGGCCTGACGGCCGGCATGTACTGGAACAGCGAAGGCGCAGAGAAACCGCCCGACTTATAGCCGGTCTTGAACGCGGTATAGACCATGACCGAAGGCGTGATCTTGTAGCTCAGCGTCGCTTCCGGTGACCAGTGGCTGTCGCGGAAGGTCAGATGTGCCAGATTGCCCGGAGCAATCAGGCCCAGCAGCGGCGCGGCGACCGGATGGGTGAACCGATCCTGGGTGAGCTGGTTGCGCTTTTCCTTGGTGTAGCGGACACCGCCGGCCAGTTCGAGCTGGTCGGTGATATTCCAGCGGACCTGACCGAAGGCCGACACGGTCTTGCCCTTCAGATCATGCGTGCTCTCGAAAGTGTGGTACTTGCCGGTGACGGGGTCCGCACCAACCGAGAACAGGTAGCTGTTCACGGTGGAGCCGCGCTTCTGGTCCTCGTAATAGGCGCCGAGCATGAAATTGATCGGTGCGTCGAAATCGCTGGCGAGGCGCAATTCCTGCGACCAGCTTCTGAAATCCTCACCCAGTGCAACCGGAATGCCGCCAAAGCTGGTGAAGGAATAGTCGTTCGATTGGCGATACTTCATCTTGAGGTAGCCGGTCACCGAGGTCAGCGTCAGATCGTCGCCGATGTGGTAGTTCATGTTGAGCGAGGCGGTCATCGCGTTCATCTTGCCGAACGGCGAACCATCCTTGTGCATCACCGGCCAGTCATGGATCAGCGAGGGATCGATGCCCACGCTGGTGAACTTGTTGTCGAACTTGCAATCCGCGAAGGGATCGACGTTGCCACGCTCCACCGGGCCGACAGCGTCATAGCAATAGGCCTGAGTGGTGCTGCCATTGTCCTTGTGGCGGGCACCGGCGACCTTCAGTTCGGCATCGAAATCGGACGAAGGTTCCCATTTCAGCGTGATGCGGCCGAGCAGGTCCTTGTTGCCCGGCCCGTCCTTGTGGGCGGCACCGGGCGAGCCGACGCCCAGCACGCCATAAAGCGGGTTCTGCGCAGCGGTCAGCGGGCGAGCGACGTTCTTCATCCAGCCCTTCATCGACGAACCGCGAACCGCGATGCGGCCCTTCAGGGTTTCGCTCAGCGGGCCGGAAATCGCCGCTTCGCCATAGATTTCCTTGGCTTCGAACTCGTAGCCGGCACGAACATAGCCCTTGAGCGTGTCAGTGCCGCCGTTGGTGTGCACCGCGATCACGCCTGCGGGCGAGTTCTTGCCGAAGAACAGCGCCTGCGGGCCTTTCAGCACTTCGAGCTGCTCGACATCGAACAGGCCGAGCCCGACCAGATTGCCGCGCGAGAAGGAGATGCCATCGACGTTCACCGTCACGCTCTGCTCCAGCCCCGCATCGGTATGCGGGCTGCCGAGGCCGCGAATGGAGAAGGATGCGCCCGCGCCCGAATCGCCCTGCGCGATGATCACCTGCGGGGCGACGCGCGACAGGCTGCCCAGATCGCTGACACCGGCCCGCTCCAGCTGGGCGGCGCTGACCGCGGTAACCGCAACCGGCACTTCCAGCACGCTTTCCGACCTCTTGCGCGCGGTGACGATGATTTCGCCCAGGCCCTTTTCTTCGGCCTGCTGTGCATGAGCCATATCGGCCATGGCCAGTGACATGATTGAAACGGCACAAAGCGTGCCAATCCGCGCGATACGCATGCTACCTACTCCCTGTATGGGGCGATCTGCTGCGCCCTCCGTTGCCATTCATGACCGCGAATGCAGCTTACGTCAAGTTTGTTGTCTATACAACTTGCCGATCCACCGCTTCGCCTTCCCGCAGCGCCAGCTTAAGCGCCACGCCAGCAGTCTAAGGCCGACCGCCATGGCAGTCACCAGGACTGCCATGGCGGGCAAGTCGGAGTCGCCAATTGTCAAGGATCGGCACCCCTGAAGGGACAGTCAGACCGGCAGCTGCCCCGCCTCGCCCCCCAAGCCATAGCGCTTGTGCTCGCCCGTGGACTGGACCACGCAATGCGCCTGCCCGCTCTTGCCGTTCACCATCACCCGCGCGAATTGCTCACGATGGAGCGGACGGCCGATGCTGCCATCGGGGAAAACCACGTCTTCGGGATGGGTGATGCCATAGGCGTCCTTCTCCTCGAGATAGTCGCCCCGGAAAAAGCCCAGCCCGCGCTCGTCATTGTAGCCATTGTTGTAGCCGGAGCCCTTGAACACCCAGCCCCGCCCCAGCGGCTCGGCTTTGCCCTCCCATTCCTGCCCGTCATCGGTGGCGAAGCGGATCTTCAGCCCGCTGTAGATGCGGGTGTCCGGCTCGAAGGTGATGTCATGCTCCACCTTGGTGACATGCAGGTCCGGCCCGCCATGGCGCGACTGGATCACGCCATTGAGATATTTCATCTCGCCCGCGCCGTTCTCCTGGGTCTGGATGAAACCGCCGAAATCCTCGGTCAGGAACCAGAAATAGATCGCCAGATAACCGTCCGCCGTGTCCAGCGCGCCGGTGTTGGGTTCATAGCCGCCGACACCCGGCCGCACGCCCCAGGCATGATCGCGCCAGGAAAACCAGTCCTTCACATCATAGGTCTGGCCGGCAATCCTGATCCAGCCGGTTGACATGGCGAACTGGTCGAAGCGCGAATAATTGCGCACCAGCCGCCCGTGGTGGCGCACTTCGTGGCGCGCTTCGAGATGACCCGGCAGCACCGCGTTCCATTCCAGGTCGAAGCTGACCGGATGATCCCCTTCGGCCAGCCAGATGCGATGCCGCTTCATCGGCTCGATCACGTCAAACTGGAGCGGGCCGAGCCCAACGCGGTCGTAATCGAGCGAGAGCCGCCGCGAATAGCGCTGGTTGTACTGCGTCTCGCGGTGGACCTGCGCCATCACGAAGCCATCGAGCACATCCATGTTCTTGTAGACGCCCATTGACGTCAGGATGTGCACGCTGTGATCGGGAGCATAGACGCCATAGACGCTGCGATCGAAGAAGCGGTGGTCCGACCATGGCGTATAGGCCATCGGATCGGAGGTCTGGTGGAACAGGGTATCGTCCGCACCGGTAAGCTGGGGGCGTTCGGACATCAGCGCCTCGCCAGGGTAAAGGCACCGTCGATCAGGATCTTTTCCCGGTCGAGCGAACCATCGAGATAATCGCGCATCGCCTGGCGCACCGCCCTGTAATCCGCACTGTCGCCATGGCTTCCGCGCAGCGCCTGCATCCGCTTGATCGCCGCTTCCAGCGCCCCGCGCAACGCGCGCCAATTGTCGCGCGACGAGTGGGCCGGAGTGACCGGATCGGTCTCCAGCGCCAGCGCTGTGCCCAGCTTCGCCGCGGCCTCGCCGCCAGCGTCATTCGCCCGCAGCCAGCCATAGGCCTGCCGCAGCACCCCGCGCAGTTCCGCCCCATCCTCATGGATTGCGCGTTCCTCGTGCTTCATCGTCAGCATCAGCTGGCGCAGCATGTTGCTGACCGTCAGCGAATAGCTGATCGCCAGCGGGCCGGCCGGGTCGGGCCGGATCAATTCGTCGAAAGTATAGCTGATCGAATTCAGCACTTCCTCAGGCGTCGGTCGCAACAACGGCCTCTCCTTCCTTGACTTCCTGGGTGCCGAACGCTTCGCCGCCGACATCGCGGCCATAGGTCGCGTCGAGCAGCTTGCGCAGGAAATTGTGGCTCAGTTCGGTGGCAAGATAGGCCCGGCGGATATTGGGTTCCGTGCCGTCAGCCACCGATTGCAGGGCCGTGTGGAAATAGACCGCGCCATCGACGCAGCCGACCAGACGGTAATAATCGACGGTCGTTTCCTCGACATGGATGCCGGTCAGGCTCTCATAGTAATCGAGCGCGTGGCGCATCGACCAGATCACCTGCCCATCGCGTTCGATATGCGGCAAGAGGTCCTGGGTGCGGGCGAAATCCTGGGCCGGATCGCCGATCGAGCACTGTTCCCAATCGCTCAGCGCCACGATCTTTTCATCGCGGAACACTTCCTCGCCAAGGCCATTGGTGCCTTTCAGCAGCACCAGCCGGGGCGCGGGCGGGGCGTTGTCGAGCAGCCATTCCTTGACTTCGGCCAGCACCGGCTGCGGTTCGAACTGCACTTCCTCCAGTTCGCGATAGATCTGGCGGATCGCGCGCGGGCCGGAATCCTCAAGGCTGTCCGGCGCTTCGATGATCGCTCCGAAATCATGCGCCTTCCAGTCAACCAGGTGGACCATGCCCAGCTTGGCGACCATTTCCTTCGAAAGCGTGATCCGGTGCTGGTCCCATTCGGGCGCGGGATCGACCACATGCGGCACGTTCCAGTGGCCATCGATCTGCTCGCGGATGAAGAAGGTCCGCCCGTCATCGAAGCACCATGCGGGATCGTCCTCGTACCACAGCGGCTTGGCCACCGGCACGTCGGTTTTCGCCAGCCTTGCGGCGATCTCGTACTCCCACTCGATCGTGCGCGGGATATAGACCGCGCCTTCTATCGGGCGGCGCAGGATCAGCTTTTCGGGGCGATCCGCACCGTCGAGATTTTCGATCGTGAAGCCCCAGGTCTCACGGGAAACCCCACGCGGAAAACGGGTCAGCTCGGTCAACCTCACCGCATTCGCGCCGAGGCGATGGTCCAGATAGGCCTGAAGCGAGGCCTCGTTCAGATTGGCAGGCACATATCTCTCCGTTTGTCTGGCGCAATCGTGGCGGATCGCCGGGCGGAGTCAAGGACGCCATGGCGCGTCTTGCTTGCCTCAAATTGCAAAGGGCAGGAAAGCCACCCGACTTTCCCGCCCTTTGCGTGTCAATCGCCTTGCGGACGCTTATTCGCCGGTGAAGCTCTTGCCTTCGGCGGCCAGCTTTTCCAGTAGCGCGGCGGGCTTGAACTCGTCGCCGAACTTGGCCTGGAATTCCTTGAGCTTTTCCAGTACGCGCGGCAGTCCGATGGTATCGGCCCAGAACATCGGGCCACCGGTGTAGAGCGGCCAGTTGTAGCCGAGGATGCAGGCCATATCGATGTCGGAGGCGCGCAGCGCGATGCCTTCCTCCAGGCACTTGGCGCCTTCGTTCGCCACCGGCAGCAGCAGGCGGAACAGGATGTCCTCGTCGCTCTGGTCGGGGTTCTGGGCGATGCCCTTGTAGGCGGCGAAATCGGCAATCAGCTTGGCCGCTTCCTCCGAATGCGAGGCCTTGCGGTTCTCGTCGTAATTGTAGAAGCCGCCGCCGCTCTTCTGGCCAAGACGACCGGCCGCGACGAAATCACCGCGCAGGCTGCGCTCGGTCTGGCCGCGGGTCAGCACGTCGAGGCCGACGATATCCATCATCCCGAAGGAACCGACGGCAAAGCCATAATCGGTGCCGACCTTGTCGATCCGGGCCGGCGGCACGCCTTCGACCACCATCTGCTCTGCCTGGATGGTGCGCTTGGCCATGATGCGGTTGGCGATGAAGCCGAAGCACACGCCCGCCAGCACCGGCACCTTGCGGATGGTCTTGGCCAGTTCCATCGACGTGGCGATCACTTCCTTGCTGGTCTTGGCACCGCGCACCACTTCGAGCAGGCGCATGACGTTGGCTGGCGAGAAGAAGTGCAGGCCGACAACCCATTCCGGGCGGCTGGTGGCCGACGCGATCTCGTTGACATCAAGGAACGAGGTGTTGGACGCAAGGATTGCGCCCTGCTTGCAGATGGTGTCGAGCTTGCCGAAGATGTCCTTCTTGACGGACATTTCCTCGAACACCGCCTCGATCACCAGATCGACTTCGCCCAGCGCCTCAAGCCCCAGTGCGGGCTTGATCAGGCCCATGTAGGTTTCGACCTGCTCGGCGGTGATGCTGCCCTTGCTGGCGGAGCGTTCGTAATTCTTGCGGATCACGCCAAGGCCGCGATCGAGCGCTTCCTGGTTCATTTCCACCAGCGTCACGGGCAGGCCGGCCTGGACGAAATTCATCGTGATGCCACCGCCCATCGTGCCCGCGCCGATCACGCCGACCGACTTGACCGGCAGGATCGCGACATCCTTGCCGATGTCGGGAACTTTGGTGGTCGCCCGCTCGGCAAAGAAGGCATAGCGCTGGGCCTTGCTCTCGTTCGAGCCGCGCAGCTCTAGGAACAGCTCGCGCTCGCGCGCCATGCCCTGGTCGAACGGCAGGCTGGTGGCCGCTTCCACCGTCTTGACGATATTGGCAGCGGCCTTGAAGCCCTTGAACAGTCGCGAATATTTCTTGGTCATGGCGGCCACGGCATCGGGATTGGCTTCCACCGCACGATCGCGCACCTTCACCAGCGGCTTGCCTTCGGCGACGACAGTCTTGGCAAAGGCGATCGCGCCTTCTTCCAGTCTGCCTTCTTCCACCACGGCATCGACCATACCGAGCTTCTGCGCCTTGCCTGCCGCCATCGGCGCGCCGCTCAGCATGATGTCGAGCGCGGCTTCCACCCCGACAATGCGTGGCAGGCGCTGCGTGCCACCGGCGCCCGGCAGCAGGCCGAGATTGACTTCGGGCAGGCCGACCTTGGCGGAGGGAACAGCCACGCGATAATTGCAGCCGAGCGACAGCTCATAGCCGCCGCCCAGCGCGGTGCCGTGGATCGCGGCGATGGTGGGCTTGGGGCTGCTCTCTACCAGATCGATCACCTGGCGCAGGTCAGGCTCCTGCACCGGCTTGCCGAATTCGGTGATGTCGGCTCCGGCAAAGAAGGTGCGCCCGCCGCAGATCAGCACGATCGCCTTCACCGCCGGATCGGCGATGTGGGTTTCAAATCCCTGCCACAGGCCCTTGCGGACATTGAAGCCCAGCGCGTTGACCGGCGGCGAATCGATTTCCACCACGCCGATTCCATCGACGACCCGCATTGTCAGCACATCGCTCATCGCACATTCCTTTTCGTCTGCTCAATCTGCCAGAATCGGGGCGCAACGAGGCACCCCGCAATGGCCCGGTCCATACAGTCTGGACCGGATATGGCAATGGCGCGCGCCACCCGATCCGGCTATGGTCCCGCCCAAACAGACGGAGAGAGACATGGCGGACATCGACCAGCACATGGGCGGCACGCGCGAGGCCGTATCGTTTTGCCGCATCTGCGGCGCGGGCTGCGGCACGCGGCTGACGATCGGCGCGGACGACCGCATCCTCGCCATCGCCGGTGACCAGGACAATCCGCTGACCCATGGCTATGCCTGCTTCAAGGGGCTGCGCGGGCATGATGCCCACAACCACCCTGATCGCCTGCTCCATGCCCTGAAGAAGCAGCCCGACGGCAGCCATGCCCCGATCCCGGTCGAACAGGCGCTGGACGAGATCGCCGAAAGGATGGCGGCGCTGATCGCCGAACATGGCCCCGATTCGGTTGGCGCTTTCTGCGGCAACGGATCGATGCCCAACGCCACCGCTTATCCGATGGTCCGGAGCTGGGTGGCCGCGATCGGCTCGACCCAGTATTATTCGACGCTGACGGTGGACCAGTCCGCCAAGATGGTCAGCTTCGGGCGGCTGGGCGCGTGGGCCGGCGGCCAGCAGGAAGTCGATACAATGGACGTGGCGCTGATGTTCGGCGCAAATCCACTGGTCAGCCATTCGGCGGGTGGGCTGCTGGTGTCCGATCCGGTGCGCGAGCTCAAGCAGCTGGTGGCCAACGGGCTGAGGCTGATCGTGGTCGATCCCCGCCAGACCGAAACTGCGCATTTCGCCACGCTGGCGGTCCAGCCGCTGCCCGCCCAGGACGCGGCGATCTGTGCCGGGCTGATCCGCATGATCCTGGCCGAAGGCTGGCACGACGCGGAGTTCTGTGTAGAGCATGTCGGGGCGGACGGCATGGCCGCTCTGGCGGCGGCGGTCGAGCCGTTCGACGAGGCTTCGGTGGAAGCCCGCGCGGGCCTCAATCCGGGCGAGTTGCGCGCCATCGCCACCCTGTTCGCGCGCGATGGCAAGCGCGGCATCGCCTATGCCTCCACCGGGCCGAACATGACCCCCTATTCCAACCTCGCCCAGCACATGGTCGAATTGCTCAACGTGGTGTGCGGCCGCTTCCCCCGCGCGGGCGAGAATGTGCGCCGCTCCAACCCGCAAGGCCCGTCGCTCCCGCGCGTCGCCATGGCCATTCCCGCCAGCCGCCCGTGGGAGCCGACCGGGCCGGGCCGCATCCGGGGCGTGAAGCAGATCTTCGGCGAAAAGCTGTCGAGCACGCTGGCCGACGAAATCCTCACCCCGGGCGAAGGCCAGCTCAAGGCGCTGGTGGTGGCGGGCGGCAACATCGCGCTGTCGCTGCCCAACCAGCCCAAGGTGGTGAAAGCGCTGGAGGCGATCCCGCTGCTGGTGGTGATCGACCCGTGGATGGGGCCGACCTCGCGGCTGGCGGACTATGTCTTCGCGCCCAAGCTGCAATATGAACGGTCCGACATCTCGGTCTACATTCCCGGCTTCGACCTGATGCCGGGCGCCTGGGCGCAATACACCCCCGCCGTAGTGCCGTCGCCGCCCGGTTCGGAACTGGTGGAGGACTGGTATGTCTTCTGGTCTCTGGCGAAGCGACTGGGCAAGGTGATCGATTACGCCGGCGAAGGGCCGATGGAGATGGCGGGCCACCCCACCGGCGACGATGTGCTGGCCCACAAGCTGAAGAGCGCCTGGGTGCCGCTCGAGACCATGCGCCAATTTCCGCACGGGCGCGATTTTGCCGATGCGGATGGCGTGGACCTCGGCACCGTCCAGCCGCCGCCGGGCGAGCTGCCAAGGTTCGACGTGATGCCGACCGATGTGGCCGCCGAACTGGCGGAATTTGCCCAGAAGCTCGACGGGCGCGCCGTGCTGACGCGCGAAGGCCACGAATACCGCTTCCTGATGGTCACCCGCCGCCTGCGTGACACGTTCAACAGCACCGGCACGCAGCTCGACGCGATCCGCAAGCGCACCCCCACCAATCCCGCCTGGTTCAATGGCGCGGACATGGCCGAACTCGGCATCCGTGAAGGCGACCCGGTGCAACTGCGCACCGCCCACGCCGCCATCACTTTCATCGCCGCCCGCGACGACAGACTGCGCACCGGCTGCGTCCAGACCAGCCACGGCTGGGGCACGCTGCCGCAGGACAGCAAAGGCCCGGACGCAGGCGTCTGCGTCAATGTGCTGATCGACGACGAAGTCCACGTCGAAGCGATCAACGCCATGCCGCATTTCTCCGGCGTACCGGTGGACGTGGTGCTGCTGCCGAACGGGTAGGGCTGCTCCCTGCCCGTTCTGCCAACTCCTCCCCTACAGCGTCGCTGATGCCCCCCCGTCGGCCATCAGCACGGTGCCGGTGCAGAAGCTGGCTTCGTCCGAGGCGAAGAACAGGCAGGCATAGGCGATCTCTTCCGGCGTGCCGGGGCGGGCCATGGGGGAGATCGACTGGGCCACGACCGGATCGTCGAAGATCTGGATGCTGCCTTCTGACATCGGCGTATCGATCCAGCCCGGCGCGATGCAGTTGGCGCGAATGTTTTGCCCGGCATAGGTGACAGCGACCGAGCGGGTGAGGTTGATCATCCCAGCCTTGGAAGCGGCATAGGCATGGGCCATGGGGATGCCGCGCATGCCGCCGAAGCTGCCGACATTGACGATCGAGCCACCGCCCTGCTTCAGCATCTGCCGCACCGCCGCGCGATTGATCACATAGGTCCCGTCAAGGTTGATGCGGTTGATCTCGCGCCACTTGTCCGGCTCAAGCGTGTCGATCGCGTTCATCGAGCCGGGGCTCTTTTCCTGCCAGTTGAAGCCGACCCCGGCGGAATGGACAAGGATATCGAGCCGACCGAAGCGGGCGACCGTGAAATCGACTGCCACATCGCCGGCGGTATCGTCGGCCATGTCGGCCACCACCGCATCGGCCTCGCCCCCGGCGGCGCGGACGAGCGCCACCGTCTCGTCCAGCGAGGCGCGGGTGCGGCCTGCCGCCACCACTTGCGCCCCTTCGCGCGCAAACATCTCCATGCAGGCGCGGCCAAGGCCGGTCCCGCCGCCGGTGATCAATGCTACCTTGCCCTTGAGCCGATCCATGCCTGCCACTCCCCCATCCATTATCGGGCGGATCATCCACCTTGCAAGGCGGAGAGGAAAGCCATCGCAGGGGACAATCAGCGTTCATTTTGCGCCAAGGCCCCGGGGCAGGCGCCCGCCCGAAAAGCGCTGTCCTACACGCGATCCGCGCGTTATCGGACTGGCATTAAGCATGCGTTTTCAATAATTTCCAACCGCCCGGACCCGCAAAAGGGCCGGGCGGGGAAATTTTCGCAGGACTGTGTCAACTGTGTCAACCTTGTCCGCTTAACCGGCGGACAAGCTGACCGGGATGCCGCTCAGCTGACCGCCAGCAGGAAGTCGCTCCACTGGCCGTCCTGCACGTCGCCCCAGCCCTTGACGCCATCGTCGCGGACCCAGTTGGAACCGCAGATCGGCCAGCGACAGTTGTGCCAGGCGTTGAAGCAGAAGGCGGCGATCGTCTCGCTCTTCATCCGGAAAGTGCGGCCGCGCTCGTCCACCAGTTCCAGTTCGACCGCCTTGGGGAAGAAGTGGCTGTCGTATGTGGTGCGCTTGCGCGTGCTCTTCACCGCCGCCTGTTCGCCATCGACGATCACCCAGCCGAAGCGCAGCACATCGCTTTCGGGCATGTCGAAATGGCCCTTCCACACCGGGTCCATCGACGGACTGTCAAACGCAGTAGCGTGGAAGCAGAAGCCGTCCTCGAACACCCCGGTCATCCAGGTGACGGGCGGGATCGCGCGCGGTTCCTCCGGGCGGTTCTCGCCCCAGGACCGGTCGCGGACATGGGTGCCGTCCACCTTGTAGCGCTTGCCCCGGATGGTCACTTCGCCGTCGGTCTTGAGCACCTGTTCGAGGTGGACATTGCTGGACCACACGCAGGGCGGAAACATGGCGGTGTGGGTGACGTCGAAATGGTTGTCGCGCACATCGTCATGATAGCTGGTGCGGAACTTCACGCCCGGCTCGATCACTTCGACATGGTAATTCCCGGGGGTGGTGTAGTCCATGTAGGTGCTGCCGATCGCGCTGATCGGCACATAGGCGCGGTAATCATGGATATCGATCGCGGGGGTAATGTGGCGGATGCCCTGCGCCACCATCACGCCCGTGGAAACCAGTTCCAGATTGGGATGGGCCCAGGTGTAGAGCACCGAGTGGATCCGCGCCTCGGGCACGGAGAAGCCGAAGTACTGCGTCTCGTTGAGATCGGTGCTGGGATTGGTCTTGCGATATTCGGGATGCATTTCCTCGTTCGCCGGGTCCCATGTTCCCATCGCGGTCTCGACCTTGCGGGTGATGTAGAATTCCCCGCCGCCATTGTTGCCTTCAGCCATGTCCGGTTCCTCTCGATTGCCGTGATTTTCCTGCCACGTTCCTGCCAGACGCAGCGCGCTTGCGCGACAGAAAAGGGGCCGGATTGCTCCGACCCCTTTCCTGAACCTGCAATCAGACTGGCTTGGCTTAGTTGCCCGAACCCGGCCCGTAGCTGATTTCCACCCGGCGGTTCTGCAGTTCGCGCACGCCGTCGGCGGTCGGAACGCGCGGGGCGCTCTCGCCGAAGGCCTGGCTGCTGATCGAACCATCGGCAATGCCGTGGGCAGTCAGGTAACCGCGAACCTCGGTGTTGCGGCGTTCCGACAGGCCGAGGTTGTACTTCGGCTGGCCCGAGCGGTCGGCATGGCCGGCCAGCATGATCGGCACGTTGTTGCAATTGCCATAAGCGGTAACCGCATTGTCGAGGACAGTGGCGGCCTCCGGCGTGATGTCCGACTTATCCCAGTCGAAGAACACGATGTAGGGGCCCTTGTTGCATTCCACCACAGGTGGCGGAGGAGGCGGGGGCGGAGGCGGCGGAGGGGGCGGAGGGGGCGGCGGCGGTGCATAGACCGGAGCCGGTTCCGACGGGCCATTGAACCGCAGGGTGGCCTGCAGCGCCAATTCGCGCGGCCGGGACCCGTAGACATTCGCCTCGTTGACCCCCGGGATGATCCCACCCGGCTTGTCCTGAATGAAGCCGATCACCCGCTTGTTGGTAAGGTTGCGACCGATCAGCGCCAGCTCCCAGGTTTCGTCTTCATTGGAAACCCGAAGCCCGGCATTGAGCAGGACATAGCTCTTCTGGCGGCTGAGCGGGCTTTGCGTCTCCAGCGCAAAGGCAGAACCGGTGTAGCGCATGTCGCCGTCCACACCGATCTTCATGTCGCCACCCACCGGAGCGCTGTAACTGAACCCCGCACTAGCCGCGAACTTGGGAGCGCGGTGCAACCGCTTGCCCGAGAGATCCTGCACCCCGCCAACGCAGCCTTCGGAGGCCAGTTGGTTGGCATAGCAGGCCGAATTCAGGAACTCCCCATATTTGACGGAATTGAAGGATGCAGAACCACGCAGAGTCAATTCATCGGTAGCCCTGAAGGAACCTTCAAACTCGATACCCTTCTGCTTGGCGTCGGCCGCGTTCTGGATATTGTAGGCAGACGTGACAGGATCGTAGGATGTCAGCTGCAAGCCGGCGAACTTATAATAATAAGCGGTAATCGAAAACCGCAGGCGGCGGTCCAGCAGATTGGCCTTATAGCCGATTTCCCCGCCTTTTGACTTCTCGGGATCGAATTTTACGTTTTCAGAGTTGTTCGCCAGCGTCACGACGGTGGGAAGCGCGATACCGCCCGACTTGTAGCCCGTCTTGTATGCCGCATAGAGTGTGCTGTTGTCATTCGGATGCCAAGTCAGCGTGGCTTCTGGCGACCAGTTGTCCTCGCTCAGCGTACTGTCGATAGTTGTCCCCTCCGGCAGCAGGAAGCCGCCGGGCGTATTACCGTCAGCAATAATATGGGTATAGCGGGGCTGGCCCTGCGATGCCCGCTTCTTGGTCTTGGTGTAACGCGCACCGACTGCAAGCTCGAGGTTTTCCATGATGTCCCAGCGAGCCTGGCCGAACAAGGAGTAGGCCTTGCTGTGGGCTCTGGCTTCACCGATACCCGACACATAGCTGCCGGTCGGAGTGGGACCAAAGCTGTCGGGACCGAAGTTATAAAGATAGAGCGACGAACCGACGAAGCTTCTCGTCTTCTCGTAATACCCACCCACTGTCACGTTGAAGGGGCCTTCAAGCTGGGAAATCAGCCGGATTTCCTGGGAAACGCCATGGTAAACCTCGCTCGTACCACCGCTGAATTCCGCAAATTCGGTCGAACTGAAGGGCCCCCGACCGATAGTGTCGAGCTTCGAATAGCCGGTATTCGAAGTTACGAGGACCTTGTCGAGATCCACAGTCTGCTGCCAGGTGAAATACAGCGATTTGGTGTCCGAAAAGGGGACGCCCGAGAACCATCTAGAATCCTGATATGGACCAGTCACATATTGCCCGGGTACGTCGGTAACGTGCCGGATCCCATTGAGCTTGCACTCGCTGTTAAAGTCGGTGAAGAACAGATGGGTCGGATGAGCACCCGCACAAAGCGGTTCGGCGGTTGAAGTGCTGCCATTGTCAGTCTGCTTGCTGAAGGTCGCCTTCATTATCGAGGTATACTGGCTGGAAGGCTGCCATTTGATGGTAATGCGTCCAGCCATGTCCTCGGTGCCGGGACCCCAGCGATAATGCGGAGCCGGCAAAGTGACGGGGGCCCAATCTCCCGGGATGCCCAAGAAACCCGGACCGACCGGATCAATCTTCGCCTGACCAAGGTTCTTCACGTAACCGCGCATCTTAGTGTAACGACCGGCAAAGCGCACACCCAGAGTATCGCTCAACGGGATACTGATCGCGGCATTGATATATCTCTCGTGCGCCTTGAACTCGTAACCAGCAGTGACATAACCGGAAAGTTCAGCAGTTGGGTTGGCGGTCTGCAGCTGGAACACACCGGCGGAAGAGTTCTTGCCAAAGAACAGGGCCTGCGGTCCCTTGAGGATCGCAACCTGTTCAAGGTCGAACATGCCGGCAATCGAGGTGCGCGGACGGGCGATCTGGCTACCGTCGAGCGACACCGAGACCGACTGGTCAACACCCGCAGTATCGGCGGTGGTGCCGATCCCGCGAATGAGAAATGCGCCACCCGCTCCAGCGCCGTTGTTGTAAACTTCCAACTGGGGCGTCATCTGGGCGATCTTCATCAGATCGGACGCCGCATAGCGCTCAATGTCCTGCGCACTCAGTGCGGTCACCGCCACCGGAACCGAGGTGAGGGTTTCACCGGTCGAACGCGCGGTCACCACGATTTCCTGGGCGTAGTTGGTTGTATCCCCTTCGGCACCCTGTGCCATGGCCGAAGGTGCCGCGAACGCGGCCACGGCAATTGCAATCCCCGCCGCGCTGCCGCGCAGTCTGGACGATAGTGAGTGCTGCTGCTCGAACGTCGTCATGGTCAGGTACCTCCGCTGAATATGGTCGCATTGCTCTTTGGCATGCCACGTAGCGACGAATTTACACGAAGCGGCTAATCTTTTCCATCGAAATTGGTAGATTCCGGCTTGCCGCTCCTTGCCATCGATAGGCAGACATCTGGCAGGATGCGGACCTGGCGCCAATGGCGCGCAATGGCAGTATTGCGCAGATTCCGGGGATTCGCCGATTCCGGTTTCAGCATGGGCAGGCAGTGAGACTTGTATGGCTCTGCAATCAGCGATCGGTGCTTTGCTCCAGCGCGAAGCACGCTATCATGGCCATGAGGTGCCACCAGCGCGCCAGTGCGGTCACGCATGGGCCCACACGCACGAGAGGAAGTCATGATCGTAAGTTCCGCGGGTTACCCAGCCCCTCCCACGCAGCGCCTTGTCCGCCGCCTTCACCTCCCTTCAGCTGTTCCACGCGTACGTGCGCGCAGAGCCGATAAGCCAGACCGCATTTCAACGTCCCCTCCTGTCCGGAAGCAATCAGCCATGACCGCATCGACCTTCGTGCCACCTGCCTATGTCCCCGTTGCCGAGGCCCGCAATCTGACCGGCCTGCGTCTCGTGCTCAGCGCTGGCGTGCCCGGACCATGGGGCGTGGCCGCCAAGGCCATGTTCGATATCAAGGGCATTCCCTACACGCCGGTGGCCCAGTTCGCCGCACAGCCGAACGAGGAGCTGCTGGAATGGACCGGCCACAACAACGCCCCGATCGTTGTGCTGGACGATGAACGCGCCCGGACCGGATGGGCCGAGATCCTGTTCCTGGCAGAACGGCTGGAACCCGAACCGGCGCTGATCCCGGCCAGCCCGGAACAACGCGCGCTGATGCTGGGGCTGTCGCACGAGATCTGCGGCGAACAGGGCTTCGGCTGGAGCGCGCGGCTGCTGCTGTTCGCGATCCAGGAGGAAGCGGGCCAGACTGCCTACACTTCGCTCAAGAACCGCTATTCCTCCGGCGACAGTGTCGAGCAATGCGCTGCCCGGGTCGATGCGATCGTCGGCATGCTGGAGCGGCAGATGGAGCGGCAGGCAACCGCCGGCAGCGACTATCTGATCGGCGACAGCCTTACCGCGCTCGATATCTACTGGATGGCCTTTTCCAACATGCTGGTGGCGATGGAACCGGACGCCTGCGAGATGCCTGATTTCTATCGCCAGATCGGCCCGACCCTGCTGCCCCGCCTGTCAGCGCCCGCACCCGCCATCCTGATCGAGCAGCGCGACCGCATCGCCCGGCGCCATCTGAAACTGCCACTCGGCTGCTGACGCGACGAACAAGAAAAGAGAAACCAGAGGATCCCGAACCATGGCCTTCACGCATGTCCATACCCCGTTCAAGATCAAGAATGTCGCGCTGAAGAACCGCATCGTCCGCTCCGCCCATGGCACCAACCTGGGCGCAGGAACAATGAACGACCGGCTGATCGCCTATCACGAGGCACGGGCGCGCGGCGGGGTGGGGCTGTCGATCATGGAGATCACCGGCGTCCACATGTCGAGCGCGGGCCTGCTCAACATGTTCGATCCCGAACTGGAAGAACGGATGGGCAAGCTGGTGGAGGCCTGCAAGCCCCACGGCATGAAACTGTTCGTCCAGCTGTGGCACGGCGGCATCCAGGGCACCAATGTCATACCGGGTGACGGCATTCCCTGGTCGGCCTGGGACATTCCCAGCCACAAGATGAACAAGGTGCCCAGGATCATGACCAAAGGCATGATCGACGAAGTGGTCGGCGGCTTTGCCGACGCCTGCCGCAAGCTGGAGCAATACGGGCTGGACGGGGCCGAGGTCCATGCCGCCCATTCCTATCTGCCGCACCAGTTCCTCTCGCCCGCCTGGAACAAGCGGACCGACGATTACGGCGGCAGCTTCGAGAACCGCCTGCGCTTCCTGCGCGAGACGATGGAAGCCTGCCAAGCCGCCACGTCGGACAATTTCGCGGTGGGCGTGCGGATGTCGCCCGATTACCAGACCGGCAGCCTCTCGCCCGGTGACGTGACGCAAGCCGTCAGCATCCTTGAGGAAAAGGGCTTGATCGATTTCGTCGATGTCTCGGCCGGCAATTACACCACCGACTACAAGATGATCGGCGGCATGCACGAACCAGTCGGCTATGAAATGGTCACCAGCGCCCCGGTTACCACCAGGACCAAGGTGCCAACCATCGTCACCGGCCGCATCCGCACGCTGGACGATGCCGATCTGATCATCCGCGAAGGCGAGGCTGACCTTGTCGTCATCACCCGCGGCACGGTGGCCGATCCCGATCTGGTCAACAAATACCTGGCCGGCAAGGGCACCGAAGTGCGCCCCTGCATCGGCTGCAACCAGGGCTGCGTCGGCGGGATCATGGCCGCCGTCACCGGCCCCGGCGGGGTGATGGGCTGTACGGTCAACCCGGCCGCCGGGTTCGAGGAGGAAATCGGCGACGACAAGATCGTACCGGCAGCGGAACCGAAGAAAGTGCTGATCGTCGGCGGCGGCGTCGGCGGGATGGAAGCGGCACGCGTCGCTGCGCTGCGCGGCCACAAGGTGGTGCTCTGCGAAGCAGGCCCCGATCTTGGCGGCACGGTCAACATCGCTGCCAAGCTGCCCACCCGCCACGCCATCCACGATATCGTGGTGTGGCAGCAGGAGCGGATCTACGAACTGGGCGTCGAAGTCCGCCTCAGCACTTACATGGACCTGGAAGACATCGAGGCCGAAGGTGCCGACGCGGTGATCATCGCCACCGGCTCCACCCCGCGCGTCGATGGGGTGCAGGCCAGCAATCCCGGCGATCCGGCCACCGGGGTCGATCAGCCCCATGTCGTCTCCTCCATCGACCTGCTCACCGGCGGGCGGCCCAATCCCGGACAGCACGCGCTGGTGGTGGACGATGTCGGACATTACGAGGCGCTGGGCGTGGCCGAGGAACTGATCCAGCGCGGCTGCGAGGTGACCTTCGTCACCCGCCACACCGCCATCGGTTATCAGCTCGATGCCATGTTCATGACCGCGCCGACGCTGGGCCGCATGCCGCACAACCGGCTGCACCTGCATTCGCGTTATCGCCTGACTTCGATCGAAAAAGACACGGCAACCATTGAACCGATCTACGATGCAACCTACGACAACAGCGCAAAGCTGACGGTCAAGGCGGACACGGTCGTGCTGGTCAGCCACAACCGCTCCAACAGCGATCTTTACGATGCGCTCGAGGCCAAGGGGGTCAACGCCTTCGTCGTGGGCGACGCGCGCAATCCGCGCACCATGCAGGAAGCCATCGGCGAAGGTTATCGCGCCGCTCTGGCAATTTGAATTCAGGGAAGGAAACCAGAACCATGGCAAGTGATCGCGAACAACTCACCCACATCATCAACCTCTACGGCTTTGCCGTGGACACGCAGGATTTCGACCTGTTCGACGGCATCTTCACCAAGGATGTGGTCTGCCAGTACAACGAAGGTGCGCACTGGGCAGGGCTCGACAATTTCAAGAGCGATTTCGTCGCCTATCACGACCCGTTCGATGGCACGCACCACATCATGTACAGCCATTTGATCGACGTTCAGGGCGACGAGGCCAATTGCGTCACCTATGCCCACTGGCGGCTCTACCGCAAGGGCGTAGCCGGCGGCGATTTCTGGGAAGGCAATGGCTGGTACGACGATCACGCAGTGCGCACGGCGGATGGCTGGCGGATCGACAAGCGGCTGTGCAAGATCATCTGGTGGGGCGGCAATCCGATGGTCAACGCCACCGATCCAAACGTCCAGTTCGACCTGCCAGTCACCTCGCTGCGGGCCGAACGGCTGGCCGGCAACGTCTGGTTCTACAACGCGATCAAGAAGAAGGGCTGAACGATGGACCTGCGCAATGGCCCCACCGCCTCGCTGCTCGACCTTACCGGGCAGACCGCTTTCGTCACCGGTGCAGCACAGGGGCTGGGTCGGGCGATTGCCCTGCGTCTCGCCGATGCCGGGGCGAATATCGTCGTCTCGGCAAGGCGCCCCGACGCAGGTGAACAGGTTGCCGAG
Source organism: Erythrobacteraceae bacterium (assembly GCA_947479055.1). GTDB lineage: Bacteria > Pseudomonadota > Alphaproteobacteria > Sphingomonadales > Sphingomonadaceae > CANJYE01. The sequence continues at coordinate 1,419 of CANJYE010000021.1, read as the reverse complement.
GAAATCCGCGCCAGCGGTGGCAAGGCCATCAGCGTCGTCAACGAAGTGACCGACACCTCCCAGATCGAGCCTTCGCTCGACCAGGCGACACAGGCCTTCGGCGGGGTCGATATCCTCGTCAATGTTGCGGGCGGGATGCACCCCTTCCAGTCCTTTCTGGAAGTGACGGAGGAGACGGTGAAATCCACGCTGGATCGCAACCTCACCGGCACCTATTTCCTCTGCCAGGCCGTGGCCAAACGCCTGATCGCGGCGGGCAAGCCGGGGCGGATCGTCAACATCGCCTCGACCGCCTCGGTCCGGCCGGATTTTCAGCTGGCCGCCTACAATGCCTCGAAAGCAGCGCTGATGCAGTTCACCCGCTCGATCGCGATTGAACTCGCCCCGCACAAGATCATCGTCAATGCAGTGGTGCCCGGGCCGGTGCGGACCACCAACACCGAATGGATTTATGACGATCCGGTGTGGGCCGAAGCGATCAAGCAGCGCGTGCCGCTGGGCCATCCGGCCGATCCGGACGACGTGGCCGGCGCCGTGCTGTTCATGGCCAGCAAGGCCGCTGCCCATATCACCGGCGCCCAGATCGTGGTCGATGGTGGGTTCATGTGGAACTGACCCGCCCCTTCAACACTCACCATTGATTCCAGACAAGCACCAGAAAAGCTCCCATTTCTTGTTGTTTGCCTGCCTCAAGGCTCAGTGAATCTGGCATTGATGCATCAACGGCAATCCACGCATTCACGCGGGCCGGTATTGTCGCGCAGGATGGCCGAGGTTGCGCGGATGCGCGGCATATCGGCCCGCTATCTGGCCAAGATCATGCGCAATTCGGGCACATGCTTTGCGGAAATGCTGAGGGATCGGCGGATCGGGCGAGCCTGCCAATGGCTTTCCGCCCCGGACAAGCGCGAATATCCCATCGCCGAAGTGGCCAGGATCGTCGGTTTTGGCAGCGGCGCACAGCTGAGCAAGACCTTCCGCGCACGCCTGGGCTGCACCCCCCGGGACTATCGCAGGCGCGCGGCAGAGGTTCCTGGGATCGACTGAAGCTGGCACCGCGGCGAAGGCCTGATTCACTACGCGATTCCGAAGGGATGCCCGCTTTTTGCCTTTATACCAAGGCTCGTTGATTACGACTCATCTCCCCACCTCCGTTCGTGCTGAGCTTGTCGAAGGATCGCTCTTTCTTTCAGGCCATTGCAAAGCGAAGGACGATGCTTCGACAAGCTCAGCACGAACGGGTTATGGGTTGGGATCACCGAGTCTTGGTATTAGGGTCAGGACTCATTGATCACAACCAGAAGATGACGGTAGCGGCGATTGCGATGGCGGACATGAAGGTGTGGGCGCAGCGATCATATCGGGTGTGAATGCGCCGCCAGTCCTTGATTTTGGCGAACAGGTTTTCGATCAAGTGCC
>CANJYE010000020.1 GCA_947479055.1 Erythrobacteraceae bacterium | reverse complement strand
GGAAACGACAGCTTCCGCTTCCGTGCCAGCGCCGCTGCACCCAAAACCAGAAAGGAAAAACCAGTCCCTTGACCCAACCCTCGCAACGCGAGACATAGCAACCACCCGGGTCACTTCTCAGTGAAAATCCCGGGTCACTTCTCAACGCAGATCAACAGTCAGAGCAGTGACAGCTGGGCGGTGTCTCGCCCTGGCGAGGCGATAGGTTCGCCCCCTTCCAGCGAGGACAGCGTCAACCCCATCAGCCGGATTGGCTGGGGCAGCGGCAATTGTTCGTCGAGGATCGCGCGGGCAATCGCCGAGAATTCCTCCCTCCCGCCGACGAATTGCGGCAGCGAGCGCGAACGGGTTGCAAGCGCGAAATCGGCAAAGCGCATCTTCAGCGTTATTGTTCGCCCACGCGCTTCGCTGCGCTCGATCCGGTCCCAGGTGATGGCAATGATCCGCTCCAGCGTTTCGCGCAGCGCCGGGCCGGAGGAGATATCCTCGGTGAAGGTCCGTTCCGCCCCGACCGACTTGCGCGGGCGGTTGGCCTGCACCGGCCTCAGGTCGATCCCCCTGACCGCGCGATAGAGATAATCGGCCAGCGCGCCGAAATGCTCGCGCAGGAAGGCGATATCCTTCGCCGCCAGATCGGCACCGGTTGCGATCCCCAGTTTCGCCATCTTTTCGTTCCCGCGCGGGCCGACCCCGTGGAAGCGGCGCACCGGCAACGCCTGGACGAAGCACGCGCCTTCGCCGGGGCGGATCAGGCAAAGCCCGTCGGGCTTGTTCTGGTCAGAGGCGAGCTTGGCGAGGAACTTGTTGTAGGACACCCCGGCACTGGCAGTGAGCCCGGTTTCGGCCTTGATCCGCTGGCGGATCAGCTCGGCAATGCGGGTGGCGGAGCCGATTCCGCGCAGGTCGGCGGTGACATCGAGATAGGCCTCGTCCAGCGCCAGCGGCTCGACATGCGGGGTATAATCGCGGAAGATCGCGCGGATCTGCTCCGATACCGCGCGATAGACATCGAAGCGCGGCGGCCGGAACACCAGGTTGGGGCACAGCTGCAAGGCCCGGGCCGAAGGCATGGCCGAACGCACGCCGAACGTCCGCGCCTCATAGCTCGCGGCGGCCACCACACTGCGCGCCGAAGCGCCGCCCACCGCCACCGGCAGGCCGCGGATTGAAGGATCATCGCGCTGTTCGACGCTGGCGTAGAAGGCATCCATGTCGACATGGATGATCTTGCGCAGGCCGGGCGCCCGGTCATCCTCGCTCTGCCCCTGATCGCCATGGCTGTCGTCCATGCTGCCAGACTAGCCGGGTTGCCCTGCCAGCGGAACGCGATTTGTGCTGGCATCCACTGCGACATCGCGCCATGGCCGGGCGATGGATGCGACGAGTGCCTTTTCCCCCCATTCTACCCGCCACTCCATGCACTCGCGTGGCATGGTCGGCCTGCTGGCGGCGGTGATGTCATTGCAGGCGCTGGCAATCGACGCGATGCTGCCGGCATTGGACACTATGGCGGCAGAGCTCGGCGCGGGCGAGGCCAACAGTCGTCAGCTGGTGATCGGCCTCTACATGCTGTGCAACGGCATCGGCTGCCTCATTCCCGGCATGCTGGCCGACCGTTACGGCCGACGTCCGGTCGCTCTGGTAGCGCTAGGCCTTTACGCGCTGTTTGCGCTGGGCTGCGCGCTGGTGACGAACTTTACCACGCTGCTGGTGATCCGCTGCGTGCAGGGGCTGTGCTGCTCCGCGTTAAGCGTGGTTCCTACCGCGATCGTGCGCGACCGCTATGATGGCGATCAGATGGCGCGGCTGATGTCGCTGATCTCGGCAGTGTTCATTTCTGTCCCGATCCTTGCCCCGGTGCTGGGCCAGGGGGTGTTGCTGGTGGCCGGCTGGCGCTGGATCTTCGTGGCGCTGGCGGCCTGGGGTGGGCTGGTCGGGCTTTGGTTCTGGCGTTCCATGCCCGAAACGCTCCACCCTGAATTCAGGCAGAGGGTCGAACCGCACATGCTGCTGGTCCATGCCCGCAGCGTGGTGACGACACGGGGAGCGGTCGGCTACATGCTTTCAGCGGCGCTGATCATGTCGGGCATTTTCGGCTATGTGAACAGCGCCCAGCAGCTGATCGGCGAGCATTTCGGCGCGGGCGAGCTGTTCACCCTGGTATTTTCCGCCACGATCGGGGCGATGATGCTGTCGAACATTGTCAATTCGCGAATTGTCGAACGGTTCGGCGCAAGGCGTGTGTCGCATGCCGGGTTGCTGGCTTTCATCACCATCAGCTCGGCGCAGGTCTGGTTCGCCTTTGGGGACTGGCAGAGCCTGTGGTGGTTCCTGCCGCTGATGGGCGCCAATGTCTCGCTGCTCGGTTTTCTCGGTGCCAATTTCAGCGCCATCGCGATGCAACCCTTCGCCGAATTCGCCGGCGCGGCTTCCTCGATCCAACTGTTCGTGCGGCTGGTCGGCTCCTCCGTGCTGGCAATCCTGATCGGGCAGGCCTACGACGGCACCTCGCGGCCAATCGCGGTGGCGCTGCTGGCATCGGGCTGTCTCAGCCTGCTGCTGATCCTCTACAGCGAACGGGGGAAGCTGTTCCGCAGGCTGAACCCGCCGAAGCGGCGTAAGGAGAGCACCCGCTGAGCGACCCTTTCGACATCATCGTGATCGGTGGCGGCGTCAACGGCGCCGGGATCGCGCGTGATGCCGCCGGACGTGGCGCGAAAGTACTGTTGCTCGAAGCGCGCGATCTTGCTTCTGGCACCTCTTCGGCCTCGACCAAGCTGGTCCACGGTGGCCTGCGCTATCTTGAATATCGCGAATTCGCCCTTGTCCGCGAAGCGCTGCACGAGCGGGAACGTCTGTTGGCGATCGCCCCGCATGTGGTCCGGCCGATGCGCTTTGTCCTGCCGTACACGCCCGGTTTGCGTCCGCGCTGGATGCTGCGGCTGGGGCTGTTCCTTTATGACCATCTGGCCGGTCTCAGCCGCCTGCCGGGTACCCGCAGCATCGATCTGCGCCGCCATGTCGCGGGCCGGGCGCTTGATCCCGCCCTGCGGCATGGCTTTGAATATTCCGATGGCTGGGTCGATGATGCGCGGCTGGTGGTGCTGAACGCGCTCGACGCGGCGGAGCGCGGGGCGGTGATCCGTACCCGCACGCCGATGCTGTCCGCGCGGCGCGAGGGCGGGTTGTGGGCAGTGGAGACACCATCCGGCACGCAGCTTGGCCGTGCGCTGGTCAATGCCGGCGGGCCGGGCGCGGACGATGTTTCGCGCCTTGCCGGTGAAAAGCCGCCGTTCGCCATGCGCCGCGTGCGCGGATCGCACATCGTCGTGCGCAAGCTGTTCGACCATGACGATGCCTATATCTTCCAGCTGCCGGACACGCGGATCTGCTTTGCCATCCCCTATGAGCGCGACTTCACTCTGATCGGCACAACCGACCGTGATCATTCCGGCGCGCTGAGCGATGTCAGTGCGGCCGAGGATGAGGTCTCATATCTCTGCGCTGCCGCCAGCCGCTATTTCACAAACCCGGTGACAGCGCAGGACGTGGTCTGGAGCTATGCCGGGGTGCGGGCGCTGGTGGACGAAGGATCGGGCCGCCCGGAAGCGGCCACGCGCGGCTATCGCATCTCGCTGTCCGAACCGGGCGAGGGGGCGCCATTGCTGGGAGTGTGGGGCGGCAAGATCACGTCCTATCGCCATGTAGCGGAAGTGGCGGTGGACCGGCTGGCGTCGCGCCTGCCTGCGCTGTCAGGCCCGCGCTGGACGGGGCAGGTATCGCTGCCGGGCGGGGACTTTCCGCCAGATGGCCAGGCAGAGCTGATCGCGGCGCTGGCGGCAGATTATCCGTTCCTGTCGGTGATCGATGCCACCCGCATCGCCCGCGCCTATGGCACGCGTGCGAGGTACTGGCTTGGCGCGGCGCGCGACTGGGCCGAACTCGGCCATGCCTTCGGGGCCGGGCTGAGCGAGGCGGAAGTCGCTTACCTGCGCCGCGAGGAGTGGGCACAAAGCGCAGAGGATGTGCTGTGGCGGCGCAGCAAACTGGGGTTGCATTTGAGCACGGAACAGCGCGCGGATGTTGCGTGCTGGATTGAAAGAAATACAATATAGATTAATTATTTACCGCGCAGCATAAGGCAGCGCCTCCAGCACCCGACGGTTCCACTGCAACGGCTCCCTGAGGTGCGGGGGCGGGATCAGCGCTTGCCACAGGCCGCGTGCCACGAAGCCAAGTTTCTCGCTGCGCCCGGTGGCGATTCGATGTTCCCAGGCATGCGCACCGGCCGCACGGACCTTGCGCCCGATCGCGCCATATATCCCGGCCGCCGACAGCACTGCCCAGCGCTGGCGGAAGCCCAGCCTGGCAGCACCCACCCGGGCAGCACGTTCATGCGTCTCTGCCAGCGCCACCAGCCGCGCGACCAGCGGCAGCAGCGCCTCGCGCCGGTGTGGCCCCATCAGTTCGCCCGGCGGAATGCCGGCCTTGGCCAGCCATTCGGCCGGCACATAGCAGCGCCCGACCTTGTCATCCTCGTCGAGATCGCGCGCAATGTTGGCGAGCTGGAAGGCGAGGCCGAGGTCGCAGGCGCGGTCGAGCGTTTCTTCATCCTGCGGCGAAACGCCCATCACCACCGCCATCATCACCCCGACCGCGCCCGCCACATGGTAGCAGTAGCACATCAGGTCGGCTTCCGCCTGCGGCCGCCAGTCCTGTATATCAAGCGCGAAACCCGCGATCACCGCTTCAGCCATGGCGGGTGTCAGCCCGGTTTCCCGTGCGACCACGCCTAGCGCGTCGAAGGAGGGGTTTCCGCTCGGCTCCCCGGCAAAGGCCAGCGCGGTCAGCGCGCGGATCGTGGCGAGGCGGGCGGGCGCACCGGATTGATCGCCCAGTGTACCTCCATGGTCCTGCGCATCGGCCAGATCGTCGCAGGCCCGGCACCAGGCATAGAGCAGCCAAACCCGTTCGCGCGTGGTCCGGTCGAACAGACGGCTGGCGGCGGCAAAGCTGCGAGATCCGCGCGCGATCGCAGCGCGGGCATGGGCGACGAGCAGGGTGCGGTCCAGGTTCGCTTCGCGGTCTTGGACAGGCTCAGGCTGAGCTGTGTGTGGACCCGGGTTCATGAAAAAACCCGCTTATGCTGAGCCTGTCGAAGCGTACGCGCCATTGCCAGCCTCACGACCGCTCCGGCTTCATCGCGAAGATCGGCTTATGCGGCTCATGCGCGGCCATGCGGGCCAGCAGCAGGTCCAGCTCGCGTTCGGCCATGATGATATGCTGGTGGGCCGGACGGATGAAGCCGGTATCGACCATCTGCCGGGTGAAATCGAGCAGCGTGTCGAAGAAGCCGAAAGCGTTGAGCAGGCCAACCGGCTTGGCGTGATAGCCCAGCTGCGCCCAGCTGACTGCTTCCCACAGCTCGTCCATCGTCCCTACCCCGCCCGGCAGGGTCAGGAAGCCATCGGACAACTCGGTGAACAGCGCCTTGCGTTCGTGCATGCTGGTGACCACGCGCAGTTCGGTGCAGTTTAGATTGGCGACCTCGCGGCTCATCATTGCTTCGGGGATCACCCCGATCACCTCGCCGCCTGCCACAAGGGCAGCAGAGGCGAGTGCGCCCATCAGACCCAGCCGTCCGCCGCCATAGACCACCCCGATCCCGCGTTCGGCCAGAGTGGTGCCGACCGTGCGGGCGAGATCGATATAGCGGCGGTCGCCCGGCGTGGCCGAACCGCAATAGACCGCCAGCCGCTTCATGCGATCATGTCTCCCAGCATCAGGCCGGCGGTGGCCTTGGCGCTGCCGACCACTCCGGGAATGCCTGCGCCGGGATGGGTCCCCGCGCCAACCAGATAGAAGTTCTTCAGCACATCGTCGCGGTTGTGGCCGCGGAACCAGGCGCTTTGCGTCAAAGTCGGCTCCAGACTGAATGCGCTGCCGAGATGGGCATTGAGGTCCAACGCGAAATCGCGCGGGGCATAATGGAACTTGGTGACGATCCGGTCATGGATATCTGGGATCAGGCGGCGGCCTACCTCGTCGAGAATGCGCTTTTCCAGCAGCGGGCCAATCTGTTCCCAGTCGATTGCCAGCTTGCCCATGTGCGCCACCGGTACCAGCGCGTAGAAGCTGCTCTTGCCTTCCGGCGCCATCGAGGGATCGGTGACGGTCGGATGGTGGAGATAGATCGAGAAGTCGCGCGGCAGCACGCCATGTTCGTAGATATCGTCCAGCAGCCCTTTGTAGCGCGGGCCGAAAAGGATCATGTGGTGCGGGATGCCGGGCCAGCTGCCCTCGATCCCGAAATGGACCACGAACAGGCCGGGCGAGAAGCGCTTGCGTGACAGGCGGCGGGAATAATCTCTGCCGCGCTGGTTGCCGCCGAGGAGATCGCGGTAGCTGTGCATGATGTCGGCATTGCTGGCGATGGCATCGAACCGCTCGTTCCAGCCGCTCTGTGTTACTACCCTGGTGACGCGGTCGCCCAGCGTATCGATCTGCACCACCGGGTCATGCAGCCGGACCGTCCCGCCCAGCCTTTCGAACAGGCGGACCATGCCCGCCACCAGCCGGTTGGTCCCGCCGCGCGCCCACCACACGCCGCCGTCCATCTCCAGCTTGTGGATCAGCGCATAGATCGCGCTGGTGGTCATCGGATTGCCGCCGACCAGCAGGGTGTGGAATGACAGTGCCTCGCGCAGCTTCTCGCTCTCGACATATTTCGAGACCATCGAATAGACCGAGCGCCACGCCTGATACTTCGCCAGTGCCGGGGCGGCCTGGATCATGCTGCGGAAATCGAGGAAGGGCTTGGCCCCCAGCTTTACATATCCTTCCTGATAGACCCCGGCGGAATATTGCAGGAAGCGGCGGTAGCCGGCGAGGTCGCCCGGAGCGACGCGGTTGATCTCGCGGGCGAGGGTTTCCTCGTCGTTGGAGTAGTCGAAATTGGTGCCGTCGGGCCAGTTCAGCCGATAGAACGGCATGACCCGCATCAGCTCGACATCCTCGGCCAGGTGATGGCCGGACAGCGCCCACAGTTCCTCCAGGCAGGCGGGGTCGGTGATGACTGTTGGCCCGGCATCGAAAGTGAAACCGTCCCTTTCCCAGAAATAGGCCCGCCCGCCGGGCTTGTCGCGCGCTTCGACGATGGTGGTGGTGACGCCGGCCGATTGCAGCCGGATCGCCAGCGCCAGCCCGCCAAAGCCCGCTCCGATGACGCAGGCCCGCCTGCCCTGCCAGCTCATGATTCGCGCCAGCTCATGCCGCCGCCTTGTCCGCCATCGGCGGTCCGCTGCGCAACAGGGCACCGAGCGCGCGCGACAGCGGCACCGGCGGCTTGCCGCAAAGAATGCGCGCACGGTCCATCGTGGTCGAGCGGGCGGCATAGAACCGCTCGATCACCTCGCGCGGCATGCGGTAGAAATGCTCGAACACGCGGTAACGCCGCTCGGGCTCGGCGGCGCCAAACATCATCCGGCCCAGCCGGCGATAGAATCGGGTCGCGCGCCAGTGGCGGCGGGCGCGGTCTTCCAGCAGGGCGGCGAGCTGCTGGCCGGGCAGGTCGGCTTCGGCGGCGATCGCCAGCGCGCATTCCGCCGCCTGCGGCAGGGTGTAGCTTGTCAGCGGATGGACAAACCCGCCCCGCGCGCCGGCCACCGTCACCCCGGGCAGGCGCCGCTCCGCCTGGAACGCGGCGAAATTGCCGCCGGTGATGACCGGCAGCACGCCGGTTTCCGATCCCAGGATGTCGCCGTGCCAGCCATGTTCGCTGCAATAGGCATCAACCCGGCTGGACAGCGCGCGCCGGTCCAGCAGCGGGCCGTCGGCGTAATAGGTATCCTCCACGAAGAGCTCGCGCGCGCCCAGCGGCAGGACATAGACGAAGCGGCAGGCGCCGTGCTGGTCGAGCCGGCTGTCCATGATCACCGGGCGGCTGAGCTTGTGGGGCACGGCGGTGCGCAGATGGCGGCCGAGGAACACCTGCCAGCCGCCGCGCAGATGCGACGAGGCCGCATGGCCCCGGCAATCGATCACCGTTCGCGCTGCGATCCGCCCGCCACCGGTCACCGTGACGCCGGTGGCATCTAGCGCGATGGCTTCGATGCCGGTGTGAATCGTCCCGGCGGGCAGCATTCGCCGCAGCCCGGCGTCGAACTCGGTGGAAGCCAGCGAGTGGTAAGGCGTGGACAACTGGCGGCGATATGCCGGGAAGCGCACTTCATAACCTTCGCCCCAACCTTCCTTGCGGAAAGGCTCGAACAGTCGCGTGGCATCTGCGGAAAGGTCGCTGGCGAACCAGCTCCAGCGATGATTGCCGCCGATTGTGGCACCCGCTTCCAGCAACACGACATCAAGTTCCGGCCGCGCGTGACGCAGCGCAAGTGCGATCAGCCCGCCCGCCAGTCCGCCACCGACGATGGCAATGTCATATTTGCGCCCGTTCATTGGAGGGGAGGTTTAGCGGATGGTGGGCCATGCGCAACCTTGTGTCGGCCTATTTGGAAACGGCCTTGGCTGACGCGGGCGCAGAATGGCCGACGTGAGCCTCGATCGCGGTGACGATGGCCTGCTGCATCCGGGCTTCCTCATCGGCTGTCATCGGCGCGTTTTCCATTTCGACCCGGATGGCCGCCGCATCGCGGGACAGCGTGCCCAGCTTGAGGAAAAGCGACGGATTCTTGAGGAAATACTGCGCCATTTCCGCCTTCTGATCGTCCGGCATGGCCTTGGTAGCCTGGCTGGTCGCGGCGCTGAAATCGCGGTTGATGGCCTTGGCATCGACTTCCTTCTCCACGATTGCCTGACCAATGGTAGCTTCGCCCTTGTAGTTCTGACTCATGCTGCGCATCAGCCCCTTGCCGGCGGTCGAGCGATACATTTCCGACAGTTGCCCTGCTTCCTTGTCGGTAAAGGTCGAGCGCATCACGGCGACCATCCTTGGCCGGAATTGCAGGCGCACCCGCTCGGAATATTCGCTCAGGACCGGCCGCATGGCTTCGCCGATGGTATCCATCAGACCAGGACTGGCCTGTTCGGCTGCGGCGAGCAGCGCGTCCTGCGCCATCATCTGCGTCTTGATCGTGTCCAGCTGGCCATCGATCATCGCCGTGTCGTCGATCCCGGTGCGCATGGCATCGTAGAGATCGTCATAGCGGTCGGGCGCTATTGCCTCGGTGCTGGCCGGGGCCGGGGCGGATGCCGCGCTGGCCGACAGTGGCAGGATGGTGAGGGCGAGGGTGAGGGCTGTCAGGAGCTTGTGCGGTTGCATGGCGCCAAGGTGTAAACATCCGCAGGGCAAAAACAATCCGGCTGATTGCATGCTTGCCCGACGCGATCGGGCGGGGCATGGTTGGGGCCATGTCGCAACTCCTTCCCCGCCGTTCCGCGTGGCTGGCCACGCTGGTGGTGCTGGCAGCAGTGCTGGCGATCCTGGTGGCGATGGGCCGCCCGCCGATCTGCACCTGCGGCACGGTCAAGCTGTGGCACGGGGTGGTGCAATCACCCGAAAACAGCCAGCATCTGGCCGACTGGTACAGCTTCAGCCATGTCATCCACGGGTTGCTGTTCTATTTCTTCGCATGGGCCCTTTGGCAGCGCTGGCGGGTGTTTGGCGGAGCGCCCGCCAAATGGGCGCTGCCAATCGCGGTGGCGTTCGAGGCGTTTTGGGAAGTGCTCGAAAACTCGCCGATGATCATCGAGCGCTATCGCGCGGTGACGGTCAGCTGGGGCTATTCGGGCGACAGCATCGTCAATTCGATGGCCGATATCGGCTGGATGATCGTCGGCTTCCTGCTGGCGGGGCGCTTGCCGGCGTGGGCCAGTGTGGTACTGGCGATCGGCTTCGAGCTGTTCACTCTGGCCATGATCCGCGACAATCTGACGCTCAACGTGGTGATGCTGCTCTGGCCGGTGGCAGCGATCGTGCGCTGGCAGGCGGGGGCTTAAGCTATTTAACGACCGGCAATTCCGGCAGTTCCGGGCGCGGCGGAGGCAGGCCGTTTTCGCCTTCCGCGCCCTTGCCCAGGAGGTAGCGGTCGAACCATTCCATCATCCGCAGATTGTAGTCGAGCCGCCCGGCCGCGCGGCGGTTGCCGTGGCCTTCGCCGGGATAGAGCACCAGCCGCACCGGAGTGTCGGTGCGAGTCCTGATGTGGCGGTAGAGCTCCATGCTCTGCCCAGGATCGACCCTTTTATCCTTCTCCCCGGCCAGGATCAGCAGCGGCGTGCGCGCTTCGCCCGCGTGATAGATCGGTGAGCGTTCGAGCATTCTCTGCCATTCGTCCCAGGGATTTGCGCGTTCGTGGACAAGATACATCTCGCGCGGGATCTCGGTGGTGCCGAATTTGGAAATTTCGTTGGAAATGCCGACGAACATAACCCCGGCGGCAAAATATCGCGACTGCGCGGTGGCTGCCCAGCCGGTGGCATAGCCGCCGTAGGAGCCGCCGGTGATCCCAACCCGGGCCGGATCGGCGATCCCGGCTTCGACCAGCGCTTGCCTCGCATCGACCAGATCGTCGAACTCCTTGCCGGCGTAATCATGCTGGTGCTGCTTCGAGAAGGCGGAGCCATAGCCGGTCGAGCCGCGATAATTGGGCAGGAACACCGCATAGCCTCGCCCGGCGGCGACCTGGCCGGGGGCCGAATAGGCCGTGTTCCAGCCATTGCTTTCATGCGCCTCCGGGCCGCCATGGACATCGAGGATCAGGGGCGAGCCATTCCCGTCCTTGGCTTTCCTTACCCCGCCTACCGGCTCGATCAGCACGCCTTCGATCCGTTGCCCGTCGCGCGCGCTGTAGCTGTAGGTCCGCTGCCGGCCGAAATCGATCTCGCCCAGCCAGGGATTGTGGCGGGTCCAGCGCTGGAAGGCGGTGCCGTCATAGACGAACAGCTCGTGCGGATGATCGGGCGCGTCGGCGCGAAAGGCCAGGGTCGTGGCACTCGGACCGGTTCCAGCCTCGATCGAGTCGAGCACCAATGCACCGCTATCGCGTTCGGACGCCACTGAACCATCGCGGTTGTAGATCCGCAAACTGCTGCTCGCGCCGACATGGATCACGCAGGCGAGCCGCCCGTCGGGGGTCCATTGCGCGTCCATCGCCGCCTCCGCTGCCCCCGCATTGAGCGCGCGCATCGAACCGGTTTCGATATCGACCAGGTACAGCGTCGTCGCGGCAGGATCATGCTCGTCCGTTGCCGCGATCAGTGACAGCTTGCGCCCGTCGGGCGAGACTTCGATATCGCCGATCTTACCCCTGGTATCGAGCTTGCGCATCGTCCCATCGACCAGATCGACCAGCGCCACACGCTTGCCGACATAACTGTCATCGACTGAATCGCTCGGGGCGGTCTGGAGGACAAGGGTTCGCCCGCCCGGCACGGCCTGGACCGCGCTGACATGGCCGGGCACGATGATCTGGCGGGGCCGCTGGTCCAGTTCGCCATCGGCCCGGGCGACGAACAGCCGGTCAGGTTGCGGCTCCTCCTCGAACACCACCGCATCAAACCCGGCGTCCCGTTCCGCCTTGCGCTTGCGATCGACCTCGGGCCCGGCCAGCATGTATAGCTTCCTGCCATCGCTCGACCAGGCATAGTCTTCCACATCCACGCCGTAGATCTCGCCCAGCTTGCGTTGCGCGCCGCCATCCACCGGGATGCCCCACACCGCTTCCATCCCGCCGTTCTCGGCCCACAGGAAGCTGACCAGCCGCCCGTCGGGGGAAAAGGCGATCTCGGCCACATCCATGCTGGCCGGCAGGTAATCGCGCTGCTGTTCCGGCCCCCAGGCCAGCCGGAGCTGCGCCGTGGCCTGGCCATTGCGCTGGCCGCGCGTCACATCGGGCAGGCGGACCGTGGTATAGGCGATCCGGCTACCGTCCGGCGAAACAGCCAATTCGCCGACCATCTCCAGCCGGGCGACATCTCGGGCGTCATCGGCCGGGCCTGCGCCATCGCGGGCAGCAACAGGGCGGCAATTGCGGCAGTCAGGCGGCGGATCATGGGGTCTTTCCGGCAGGCATCCTCGCGTCCAGCATAGCTTGCGCCAGCGTGGGGGCAACCGGATGAAATTCAATTTTTGCGCGATGGCCCGTTGCGAACCCATTTCGCCGGGCACGCGGCTGTGATATGGAACATAATGTGTTCCCTATCGTTTTCCCGTCCATGGTTCGTGGCAAGATGCACAGACTGTTTCTGGTTGCGGGAGCGCTGCTTGCCGCCTGCCCTGCTTCTCCGGCATGGGCCGAGAACACCGACGAGAACACCATCCCCGACGTCGACAGCGCTTTCAAGGGCGATTATCTGATCGTGGCTGCCGGTTCGATCTACGCCTCCGATTATGATGGCTCGGACGATTACCGCTTTGCCCCCGCCGCAGGGTTCCGGGCGCGGGTGGGCGATGTCCGGCTGTTCTCCCGCGCGATCGGGATCGGGGCGGACTTCATCCCCGATGACAAGGATTCCCGTGTCTCCTTCAGCCTGGGCCCGGTGGTGCGCTATCGCGGCAACCGCAGCGGTAAGGTCAGAGACCCGGTGGTCCGTCTGCTGCCCGAACTCGACGGGACCTTCGAAGCGGGCGTGACGATGGGCGTATCGTTCGACGGGCTGATCACGAAGAAGGATGCGCTCTCCTTCGGCAGCGACGTGCGCTGGACCGTGTCCGGCGACAAGGGCGGGCGGGTGATCACGGTCGATGTCAGCTATTTCACCCCGGTCTCGCGCGCCGCCGGGATCGGCGTTTCTTTCGGCGCGTCCCACGTCAATGGCGACTTTGCTGATTACAATTATTCGGTCGATGCGGCCGGCAGCATGGCCAGTGGCCTGCCGGTCTATCACGCAAAGGGCGGCTGGAAGAACTGGAACGCACGGTTTGTCGCGGGCTACGACCTTGACGGGAACCTGCTGAACGGCGGCTGGGCCGTGGGCGGTGCGATCAGCTACACCCGCCTCACCGGCAGCGCCGCCCGCACCCCGATCACCGCCCTGCGCGGCAGCAGGGTCCAGTGGCTGGCCGGGGTGGGGCTGGCCTATACGTTCTGAGGGGGCGGGCCGCTCGTTCACCCCCCATTTGATCCAGCGCAATGCAACCCGCCTATGCGCGCGCCATTGATCCGGCCATAATGGGGCCAATGCGCCCGCAATAGCGGATATGGGGGAAGGTTCATGGTTCAGACATTCGATGCCACCGCCTGGTCGGGGCTGCTGCTGGGGTTGCTGGCGCTGTTTGCCGGGATCGGCGCGCTGCGCCAGCCGGGGTTGTGGAACCGGATGGTGACCGAGATCCTCAATTCGCCCGCGCTGCAACTGGTCAGCGCCATGGTGGAACTGGGCATCGGGGCGCTGATCTATCTGACCAACCCCTGGCTTCCGGGCGATGTCTTTGCCTGTGTTATGAAGGCTGTCGGCGGGTTCCTGATGATCGAGGCGCTGATGGTGGCCGGCTTCTGCGACATCTACGCCCATTTCTGGCTGCGCAACCTGGGCCATCTCGACCGGCGCTGGGCGGCGGTGACAGTGGTGTGGGGGCTGGCGCTGGCGGTGCCGGCCGTGCTGCGGTTCCACTGACGCTGGACACTTCAGGCCACTACCCCTAGACTCGAGCTATCCCCGGGGAGCCATGCGGCTGAGAGGTGGGAGTTGCGTCCCACGACCCGTCGAACCTGAACCCGTTAATCCGGGCGGAGGGAAGGGTCGCTTGCCAGCGCTCCGTCTCCGCCCCGCAAGGAGCGCGCCCATGGCCGACATCAATTCCCCTCTCGAAATAGGCGTCACCACCGGTCCGATCCGGGGCAGCCGCAAGGTCCATGTCGGCCCGCTGCGCGTGGCGATGCGGGAGATCACGCTGGAGCCTTCCTGCGGGGAACCGCCGGTCAGGGTCTATGACACCTCCGGCCCCTACAGCGATCCCGCAGCCACGATCGACATCAAGGCGGGCCTGCCGGCGCTGCGCCGGGCGTGGATCATGGCGCGCGGCGATGTCGAGGAATATGATGGGCGGGCGCTGAAGCCGGAAGACAACGGCCTGAAGGGGCCGGACCGGTCTGCCGGGGTCGCCCCCTTCCCCAACGTGGTCCAGCGCCCGCTGCGCGCGAAGCCGGGGATGAACGTCAGCCAGATGCACTACGCCCGCCAGGGGATCATCACCCCCGAGATGGAATATGTGGCGGAACGCGAGAACCTCGGCCGGGCAATGCTGAAGGAATATATCCGCGACGGACAAAGCTTCGGCGCGGCCATTCCGGACTATGTCACCCCGGAATTCGTCCGCGACGAGGTGGCGCGCGGGCGAGCGATCATTCCCAGCAACATCAACCACCCCGAAACTGAACCGATGGCGATCGGCCGCAATTTCCTCGTCAAGATCAACGCCAACATCGGCAATTCCGCCGTCGCCAGCGATGTCGCGAACGAAGTCGACAAGATGGTCTGGTCGATCCGCTGGGGCGCGGACACGGTGATGGACCTCTCCACCGGCCGCAACATCCACGACACGCGCGAATGGATCATCCGCAACAGCCCCGTGCCAATCGGCACCGTGCCGATCTACCAGGCGCTGGAAAAGGTCGGCGGCATTGCCGAGGAACTGACCTGGGAAATCTTCCGCGACACGCTGATCGAACAGGCCGAACAGGGCGTCGACTATTTCACCATCCATGCCGGCGTGCGCCTGCCCTATATCCCGATGACCGCCAAGCGCGTCACCGGCATCGTCAGCCGCGGCGGCAGCATCATGGCCAAATGGTGCCTCTCCCACCACAAGGAGAGCTTCCTGTACGAGCATTTCGACGAGATCACCGAACTCTGCAAAGCCTATGACATCGCCTATTCGCTGGGCGACGGCCTGCGCCCCGGCAGCATCGCCGACGCCAATGACGAAGCGCAATTCTCCGAACTCTACACTCTGGGCGAACTGACCAAACGCGCGTGGGAACAGGACGTGCAGGTGATGATCGAAGGCCCCGGCCACGTGCCGATGCACAAGATCAAGGAGAACATGGACAAGCAGCTCGAAGTCTGCGGCGAAGCCCCGTTCTACACATTGGGGCCGCTCGTCACCGACATCGCGCCGGGTTACGATCACATCACCAGCGGCATCGGCGCGGCGATGATCGGCTGGTTCGGCACGGCGATGCTGTGCTACGTCACTCCCAAGGAACACCTCGGCCTGCCCGACCGCGACGATGTGAAGGTCGGCGTGGTGACGTACAAGCTGGCCGCCCACGCCGCCGATCTCGCCAAGGGCCACCCGGCAGCCAAGGTCCGCGACGACGCGCTGAGCCGCGCCCGCTTCGAATTCCGCTGGCGCGACCAGTTCAACCTGTCGCTCGATCCCGAGACGGCGGAACAATACCACGACCAGACCCTGCCGGCCGAAGGCGCGAAAACCGCGCATTTCTGCTCGATGTGCGGGCCGAAATTCTGCTCCATGAAGATCACCCAGGAAGTGCGGGATTTCGCGGCGAAGCAGAATGCGGGGGTGGAAACGTTTGTGGCCGCCGAGGAGGCGGAAGCCGGAATGGCGGCGATGAGCCGCGTTTACAACGAGGGCGGGCGGGAGCTTTACATCGGCGCGGGAGACCGTGAGCACGATTGAAATTCACCACTGATAAACCCCACCCATGACCATCCCCGCCGAACTCGCCATCCGCGCCCGCCGGGCTGCGTTCAACCGCGCCATTGCCGAGGGCGATGCCGCCGCGATCGGGCCGATCCTGGCGCGCGATTGCGTGATGGTGACCGGGTCCGACAGCGCGGTGATTGCCGGGCGGCTGGCGCAGGTGAAGGTGTGGAAGCGCGAATTCGCCGCCCAGAACCGCATCGCCTATGTCCGCACGCCCGACAGCGTCACCGTTTCGGCCACGGAGCCGGTCGCGATGGAACTGGGTCAGTGGGACGGCGCGCCGATGGCCTCCGGCACTTACGCCGCCAAGTGGCGTGAAGTGGCCGGGGCATGGGTGATCGAGGCGGAAGTGTTCGTCACGCTGGGGTGAGGGCGCGCAGCCGCCAAAAACACTTTCCTACAGCCCCCCACCTGTGCCTTATGCTGCCCGATGAGCACCCATCCGCACAACCTCCCCGCCCAGGCTGGCCCGGACACCGGAACCGCCATCGAAATCATCCCGTCGGCAACGGCCCAGCCCCGCCATGATGGCTGGACGGCAGAGAAGCAGGGCGTGTTCCTGCGTGCGCTGGCGTCCAGCCATTGCGTGGCCACGGCCGCGCGCGCGGCGGGGATGAGCCGGCAATCGGCCTATCGCCTGCGCAACCGCCTGCGCGGCGAGCCGTTCGATGTTGCCTGGCATTGCGCGTTCCGGCGGCAAAATGATGCGCTGGGCCAGGCCGCGCTGGAACGCGCGCTCAACGGGGTGGAGGTGCCGCATTTCTACAAGGGCGAACTGATCCACACCTCGCGCCGCTATGACGAACGGCTGACCGTGGCGCTGCTCGCCCTGCGGCAGGGGCTGACCCGGATCGGCCCGGATATCCATGCCGAACAGCAGCTTTTCCATCCCGATAACTTCGAAGCCCTGGTCGAGCGGGTCGAGACTGGCGACGAGCTGTGGGAAGAGGCGGCGGATGATGATGATGGCGGCTTTTAGGCGCGAAACGATCCGGCAGAGTGTCACCCTGTCGCCATTCATGCATGATTCTGGAAAATAAACGAAATATCCTCATCTGTACGGTGACGCACTGTCACCTTTGTCACCCGCGCTTGTCAATCGCCCGCCCGCGCCTATACCGCCCGGCAACCCCACGAGGAGGCATTGTGGCTGATCTATACCTGAAAGCGCTGGAATCGGAGCGCAAGGCGCTGTGGGCGACCTGCCGGCTGAAAGGACTGGCCCGCGACACGGCGGAGCGGCAGCGGATTGTCGCGCTGGACGAGCAGATCGCCGCGCACAAGAACCGCAAGCCGGCCTGAGCCGATGGCAATGGTGATGTCCCGGCGCGCCGCGATCCTGCTCACCACGCTGGCGCTGGCCGCCTGCCATTCGGGCCACGGCCAGATGCCCGGCGACGGTGAATCGCGCCAGCCCTATGCGGCAATCGCGCAGGACGAGGTGCTGCACCTCGCCGGGAACGAGCCGTTCTGGGGCGGTGAGGTGGGGGGCGGCACGCTGACCTATCTGACGCCCGAGCACCCCGACGGCGTGCGCGTGGCCGCTACCCGCTTTGCCGGGCGCAACGGGATCTCCTTCAGCGGGACGCTGGACGGCGCGGATTTCATGCTGGCAGTGACGCCGGACGCATGCAGCGATGGGATGTCGGACCGGGCCTATCCCTTCGCCGCGACGCTGGAGATCGGCGAGGACACCCGCAATGGCTGCGCCTGGTCGGATCGCCATCCTTATACGGGCGCAGCGCAGCCCTGAGAGCTGGCTAGCGCTTCATATGTTCCAGACCGGGCAGCACGCCGGGCT
Organism: Erythrobacteraceae bacterium; assembly: GCA_947479055.1. Taxonomy (GTDB): domain Bacteria; phylum Pseudomonadota; class Alphaproteobacteria; order Sphingomonadales; family Sphingomonadaceae; genus CANJYE01. The sequence goes on along the minus strand of CANJYE010000020.1, from coordinate 37,496 downwards.
TGAGGCTGGGTTGCGAGGCGTTGAGTTTCTTGGGTTTCTCCGCCTTGGGTTTGCGGATTTCCTTGCTCGATTTCTTCTGGCTCTTGGCCATGATACGTTCCTGACAAACGGGGCGGAAGGCCCCGCGCCGGACTCTAGGCGCTCTTGCCGGGGATAGCGCGGAAATTCGGCAGGCCGATCAGTTGGGCCGCATCGGATGGGTTTCCATGTAGGTGGTCAGCACCTGTCTGCAGGTGTCGGCGACATCGCCAAGCGGGTGGCGGCCCATCGCGCCCAGGATCATCAACCGCGCCCCCCAGGGATAGGTGGCTTCGGACAGCGCGTTGGCAGTGGCCTGGTCGATTTGCCGGTCGGCCATCACCCGCCGCAGGGCGAGTGTTTCGGAGGACTTTTCGCGACTGCTGGCGCTGGCTGCGTCCAGCTTTTCGGTGTTTGGATAATTCGCCTCGTCCCCCAGCCCAACGTCACTGTAATGCCCGGCGCAAAGCAGCAAAGCCTGCCACCAGGCATAGCCGGTCAGCGGCGCGGCATCGCCGGTGAGGGGCGGAACCCGCTGATCGGCCGACACCGGGCGTGGATCATCCTCGTCCATGGTGAAGATGTTGACGTCCAGATCGTGGCGCGGATCGACCTCTTCGGTTGCCGCGGTAGCAGGCGCTGCCGTGCTGACCATGAGAATGCCCGCCGTGGCAAAGGCCAGAAACTTTGATTTCATGCGCAGTTTCCTCTCATCTCGGCATGGCCGGCTAAGGGATGGAGGCTAAGCCGGATCCAAAGATGGGTCAACAAGCGCAGGCCCGGGCGTGGCGCGTTCATTGTGCGGCAAGGCGGATCGGCGCATGATCAGTCGATCGACCGCGTCCAATGCACCGTGCAAGGAGAACTGCGATGATCGTGCGAATTTCACTCGCTTTTGTCGCTGCCTCGCTCGCCATGTCCTGCGCTCCGGCCAGTCCGGCCCCGCAGGGCGCTGGCCGGGCCGAAACCAGCAAGGCCGAAACCGGCAAGGACTGCTTCTTCCTGTCCGAAGTCAGCGGCTTTTCCAGCGCTTCGCGGTTCCGCGAACCACGCAAGGACCGCATCCTCGTCAGTACCGGCCCGAGCGAGACTTTCCTGTTCGAGAGCTTCGGTTCCTGTCCGGACCTCGAAACCAGCGAGACGCTGGCTTTCGACCAGCGCGGACCGGGGCGAATCTGCCGGGGGATGGATGTCGATCTGATCGTGCCCGGCCCGATCGGCCCGCAACGATGCGCGGTGGGGATGATCCGCAAGCTGACGGATGAGGAGCGGAAGGCACGCTGATGCTCAGCGTTTCCTGACGAACTCCGCCCGCAGGACGAGGCCCTTGATACCGTCGAACTTGCAGTCGATTTCCTGCGCATCGCCGGTCAGCCGGATCGACTTGATCAGCGTGCCCTGCTTCAGCGTCTGCCCGGCACCCTTGACGGTCAGGTCCTTGATCAGCGTCACCTGATCGCCATCGGCCAGCAGATTGCCGACCGCGTCGCGCACTTCCACCGTGCCTTCTGCCGCCCGCTTGGCCGCCAGTTCGGATGCGGGCAGCCACTCGCCGCTGTCCTCGTCATAGACATAGTCTTCGTCGCTGCCGCTCATATCCTCAGGTCCTTACCCTTGTGCGTCCCAGCGGCTTTTCACTTCCGCGACGTAATCGACGTGCTGTTCCGGCGTGGTATAGCCGCGCGACATGGTGCTGATGCTGGCATGGGTGCCGCCAAGGTCGCGCCAGCGGTTAAGCGTGTCGACCGATTCCTGCACTTCGAGGCCCTTGCCCCTAGTGCTCTGGAGGATGAGGTGAAGGCCGAAGTTTTCCTCACTGCGGCCTTCCTCGGCCAGGAGTTCGCGCATGCGCTTGACGCCGGGAATGCCGAATTCTTCAAGGCCGCCGGCAAAGATGAAGCCGTCGGCCATCTTCGCCGCGCGCCGCCAGGGCGCTTCGCCGAAGCCGCCGCAGAAGATCGGGATCTGGCGTTTGGGCCGTGGGATGATGTTGCCCCGGTCGATCCGGTCGAACTGGCCTTCGAAGCTGACCACCGGTTCGCTCCACAAGCGGCGCAGATAGGGGATCTGTTCGTCCATCTTGCGCCCGCGTTTGTGGAAATCCTCTCCCAGCGCGTCATATTCGACATAATTCCATCCGGTTCCGACGCCCAGCGTCAGCCGCTGGCGCGACACGAGATCGAGATCGGTTGCCTGCTTGGCCACCAGCACTGTCTGGCGCTGCGGCAGGATCAGCACGCCGGTGATGAACTCGATCCGCTTGGTGATCCCGGCCAGATAGCAGAAGGCGGTGAACGGATCGTGGAACGGGTGCTTGTCGGTATAGGGGCCCCAAAGCTTGGGCTCGCGCCCTTCGTGCACCGCGCCGACGACATGATCGTAGATCAGTAGCGAATCGAAGCCGAGCGCTTCGGTGGCAAGGCCGATCGTGTCGAGCGCATCGGGCTCGCCGCCGGTTTCGATTTGGGGATAAACGACACCGATTTTCATGGATATTTCCTCTCGTCTTTCGTCATGTCGCTCAGGATAGCGCCCAGGCGTCGAATATCTGGCCATGGTCACCGTAGACCGGGCGCATCCACACCACCTTGCCGTTCTTCACCCGCCACATTTCCATCAGCGGGAAAGAGACTGTCTTGCCGGTCTTCGGGCCGGTGGCGCTGAAGCGGCCATAGACGATGACGAACTCATCGTCGCTCACGGTCTTTTCGATGATGAAGGAGAAGTCCTTCCAGAACTCGTTCATGATCCGGGTTATGGTGGCGCGGATCGCGGGCTTGCCGTGGTGCTGCCCGCCATAGCCTTCCGGCAGGGCCTCGGATTCCTCCAGCACCGCATCTTCGGCAAAGTCGGCCAGGAACTGGTCGATATCGCCGGTCTTGCGGACGCGATCGTAGGAATCGAACACCACCTGACGGGCTGTGCGGGCGGGTGTGCTGTCGACCATGGGCATATCTCCGTCTTGCCTGGCGGTTCTTTCGCGCCAGGCCGTAGCCAATCCGGCGGGCCACCGCCAGCCCGCAACGCTTCCCCGCATGGCTTCTTCACTGGCGCTTGCGCGGATGCCATTCCGACCGTTAACCGGTCAGCAGAGACGGGCGATAAGTATCTCCGGGGGCGGGGAGGAATTTTGATGCAGTTTCCCGGTCGTGGCCGCGTGGCCATGCTTTTGCTCTGCGCGGCAGCGGCGGTGCTGGCATCCTGCACCAGGGATCGGGGCGGGCCGCCGCGCACGGCCGGGACCGGCGGTGACCTTGCACGACCGCCCGAGGCGCTGTGGCATCTGCGCGCGGGGCTCAATGTCGCCGCGCTGTCCTGTCGCGGACGGGGCCGCAAACCGGTCAGCGGCGCTTACAACCGGTTGCTGTCCCATCATCGCGCACTGCTGGACCGGGCCTATCGCGACGAGCTGACCCGCCATGGCAAGGACGGCTATGACAGCCACGCGACCCGGATTTACAACCGCTTCGCCAATCAGCGCTCACCCGGAAAATTCTGCGCTGCCGCTGCCGAAGCGGCGCGCGAGGCGAGTTCTATGCGCTCACTCGAACTGGCGGCGGCGGCGCCCAATCTGCTGTCCCGGCTGGAGCGGCAGAGACGTTGAACCGAATAAGTTTCGTGTTTGGACCTTTGCGTGGTATCAGATCGCTGCTGACGTCGAATATGCGACGGACTTCGGCGCCACGGGCGGGTCCGTTTTCGAACTTTTCCGCACTATCGACGACTTCCTTTCAATTGACGATCCGAAGCACGAACCCGTGCCACAACTGCGTGGCCGGGCAACGATTGTTTCTTGAAAGGAAACTTCCATGCCTGTTGGCACAGTCAAATTCTTCAATACCGACAAGGGCTATGGCTTTATCCAGCCCGATGATGGCGGCGCGGACAGCTTCGTCCACATCAGCGCAGTGCAGGCCGCCGGCATGCAGTCGCTGAACAAGGACCAGCGCCTGACCTACGAAGTCGAAACCGGCCGCAATGGCAAGGCTTCGGCCGTCAATCTCGCTTCGGCCTGATTACGCATGACCTGTCCGGGGTGGCGCCTTTGCGCTGCCCCGGATGGATTCGCGCGGCCGAGCCCGCCTACCTAGGGAGAGAGAGTCATGAGCCAGAGCTACGATTTCTATATCGCCCGGGCCGAAGAAGCGGCGAAGGAGGCGGGTAATACCACGCTGATGAACGTGCGCGAACGTGCGCTGCGGTCCGAGGCCGCCTGGCGCGAAATGGCTGCCCGCGTGCTGCGGGTGGAACATGACCGCAAGCTGGCCGAACAGGACCGCAAGGAACGCCGTGAGGCCGAACAGCGCGCGCTGGCTCCTGTACCCGAACCCCAACCTTACTGAGCTTCCCGATCAGCGCCGCATCAGCCGGGTAATTCCGGTGACGAAGAAGGCGGTTGACCAGCCCATCAGGATTACCCCGTTCATCCCCTCGATGGCAGCAACGATCTGCCATGCCGGGTTCAGCATGTCGTCGTCATAGCCGATCGTGGCGAAGGTGACGGTGGAGAAGAACACCGCGCCCCGCAGGTCTCCGATCGCTCCGAGTTCGAGATAGAGCGCGGCATAGGCCCATATTTCCGCCGCGTGCAGCGCGAACAGCCCCAGCACCAGGGCAATGGTGAAGACCAGCGCACGCAATGAGAACGGCGTGATGTGCCGCTCCACTTCCTCGCGCAATTCGATCCGCAGCATTCGGGTCATGGCCAGCAGGCCCGCACCGTGGAACATGACGGTCAGCAGGACCATGACGGTCGCGATGGCGAGTTCATCCAGCATCTTTCGCTGATGCGGGGCAGTTCCCCGCCTCGTCAACCGTTTCGTGCGTCTGCCAGCACCATTTCAGCCGCTTTTTCAGCGATCATCATCACCGGCGCATTGGTATTGCCCGAAGTGATGGCGGGCATGACCGATGCATCGATCACCCGCAGCCGCTCCACCCCCATGACCCGCAACTGCGCATCCACCACGCTGCCCATCGCTGCGGTGCCGACCGGGTGGAAGATGGTAGTGGCGATCTGCCCCACCGCGTGGACCAGTTCCGCCTCGTCCTGCACCTCTGCGCCGGGGCGGATTTCCTCGGGCCGGTAGCGGGCCAGCGCCGGCTGGGTGACGATCCGGCGGGTGATCCGCACCGCTTGTGCCGCCACTTGCCGATCATCCTCCGTCGAGAGGTAATGGGGACGGATAGCGGGAGGCTGTGCCGGGTCGGCGCTGACAATCCGGCTGGTGCCCCGGCTCGACGGGCGCAAATGGCAGACGCTGGCGGTGAAAGCCGGAAACGGATCGAGCTCGCCGCCGAAAGCCTCGAGGCTCAAGGGCTGGACATGATATTCGAGATCCGCGGTTTCTCGCTCGGAGTCGGATTTCACGAATATCCCCAGCTGGCTCGGTGCCATCGCCATCGGCCCGCTGCGGTTGAGGAGATATTCGAGGCCGATCAGCGCCTTGCCCCAGGGCGTCGCCGCCCGGCGGTTAAGCGTGGAGACGCCTTCGACCCGCCATGCGCAGCGGATCTGGAGATGATCCTGCAAATTCGCGCCCACCCCTGGAAGATCGGCCAGCGGCGCTATCCCCAGCCCGGCCAGATGCGCCGCATCGCCAATGCCGGAGCGTTCGAGGATCGCGGGCGATCCGATCGCGCCTGCCGCCAGCAGCACTTCGCCGCTGGCGCGCACCTCGCGCCGTTCGCCGCAAAGGCTGTAGGCGATGCCAACCGCGCGGCCTTCCTCCACGATCACGGAATCAACCAGCGCGCCTGTGACGATCTTCAGGTTCGGCCGCTTCAGCACGGGTCGCAGGAACGCGTCCGCCGCGCTCCAGCGCCGCCCGCGCCGCTGGGTCACTTCGAACAGGGCGGAGCCTTCGTTGTCGCCGCTATTGGCGTCATCCGTCGGGGCGACGCCATATTGCGCGGCGGCTTGCTGGAACGCTTCGAGGATTTCCCAGCGCAGCCGCTGCCGTTCGACCCGGATTTCGCCGCCTGCGCCATGGAGCGGGCCGTTGCCGCGCCAATTGTCCTCTGCGCGGATGAAATAAGGCAGCACATCGTCCCAGCCCCAGCCGGTGTGGCCCAACTGTCGCCAGCCGTCATAATCGGCGGCCTGCCCGCGCATGTAGATCATGCCATTGATCGAGGAACTGCCACCCAGCACCCGCCCGCGCGGATAGCGCAGCGAGCGGCCGTTCAACCCCGGCTCGGGCCCGGTTTCCATGCACCAGTCAGTGCGCGGATTGCCGATGCAATAGAGGTAGCCGACCGGCACCCTGATCCACAGATAATCGTCCTTGCCGCCTGCTTCGAGCAGCAGCACCCGATAGCGCGGATCGGCGCTCAGCCGGTTGGCCAGCACGCAACCCGCGCTGCCGCCTCCGACGATGATGAAATCGAAGCTGTCCACGCCGGCTGGCTTAGGGAGGAAAGGGCGGGGAGCGCAATCCCGTTCAGGCCCGCAAGCCGCCCGACACAAAGATCGTCTCGCCGGTGATGAAGGAAGCCCGTGCCGAACTGAGGAAGCCGACCGCGTCGGCGATTTCCTCCGGCCTGCCCAGCCGCTTGAGGTCGGTCTGGGCGAGGATCGCGGCGGTGCCCTTCTCGCCCAGCGTGTCGAGCAGCTTGCGGCCAAGGCCACCATCGACAAAGCCAGGCGCGACGCAATTGGCGCGCAGGCCGAAGCGGCCTTCCTCCTGCGCGATCGTCTTGACGATCGCCTGGATCGCCGCCTTGGGCGCGCTCGAAAGTCCGTCGAGCGCGGGTGGCCGCTCGATCGCGGCTGTCAGTACGGCGGTGAAGCTGCCTTGTGACTGGCGCAAGGCCGGGATCACTGCCTGTATGATGTGGAAGCAGCCATTGACGTCCATGTCGATCGCCCGGCACCAGGCTTCGGGATCAGCGCGGGAGATGAAGGTGAGGTCGATATCCGGCCCGGCGGCATAGATCACCGCGTCGATGCCGCCCAGTTCCTGCGCCACCCGCGCGGTGAAGGCAGCGACGGCGGTACGATCCTCGTTGGCGAGCGCGTCCCACAGGATCGTCTGGCCATCGCGCGCCAGTTCCCCCGCCAGCGCCTCTGCGCCTGCGCGATTGCTGCGGCAGGTGAAGGCCAGGTTCGCGCCTTCCGCCGCCATCATTGCGCAGACCGCCTTGCCGATGCTGCCGGTCCCGCCGAAGACGAGGACGTTCTTGCCGCTGCGGTTTTCGAACATGGTGGACTCTCCCGTTTGGCGGCGGTCTTTCCATATTGGCGGTCAGGGGGCAATCGCGAAGCGGACAAGGGTGCTTTGCCTCGGTACCGGGGACGGCTAGAACAGTGATCAGACTTGCAACGATCGACCCGGAGTTCTCCCGATGAATATTCTCAAGCTACCCCTTGCCTCCTGCTCGCTTGGCGCTCTGGCGCTCCTTGCAGTGCCGGCCCAGGCCAAGGGCACGCAGTCCACATCGCAGCAGACGCAGCAAAGCAAGCCCGCCAATGGCGCGCCCAAGGCGGGTGACGGTTCAGTCCGTTCTGGCGACGGATCGGTCCAGCCTGCGCCGATGGGGCAGCATCAGCACCATCACTGAGTGGGGCACCCCCTACCAGCTTGCGCTGCGGCGCGGCATCGGCCAACGGTGCGGCGACAACTCCACCAACCGAGGAACCCCATGCCCGATCCCGTCCCCGCCTGGCTCGCCGCCTGTTTTGACACTCCCCGCGCCGGGCATGGGCTGCTGGCCGTGGTCCGGCTGGGCAATGCGGCGCTTCTCAACAAGGATGGCTTCCGCCTGACTTCGCCCGCCTTCGAGGATGGCGAGCCGCTCGATCCCAGCTTCACGGCAGATGAGGAGGATTCGGTCGCTCCGCCGCTGGACTGGTCTGCCCCGCCGCGCGGGTCAGAGGAAATGGTGCTGGTGGTGGAAGATGCCGATACGCCGGGTTCCTCGCCCGCCTGCCACTGGCTGGTGTGGGGCCTGGCTGCCCAGCGCGGCAAGCTGATGGAAGGCGAGGCGCCGCCGCGCGTTGGCAAAAACGCCCAGCGCAACAGCGAATGGCTGCTGCCCCAGCCGCCCGAGGGCGATCCGCCGCATGACTATGTCTTCCAGCTGTTTGCGCTCGACCTGCCGCTGGTGCTGAGGCCCGGCGCAAGCCGGGAGGACCTGATGAAGGCGATGGAAGGCCATGTCACCGGCGTTGCCCTGCTGACCGCCACCTATGCCCGTTCCGAGGATGACGAGGACTGGGACGATGATGAGGATGCGGACGAATGAACCGACCTTTTGCCGCCGCGCTGGCTGCTGCCCTGCTGTGTTCGCCCGCGCCGCTGTGGGCGCAGGATGCTGCAGCCCCTGCCCCGGTGGCAGCGCCGGTTCCCACCCCGCCGGTCGGCTGGCAACCGCATGAGCTGACCACCCCGCCAGAGGAAATCGCCGCTGCGGCGCTGGCGGCGGCTCCGGTCTGGGATGGGCACAACGATGTCCCGATCCAGCTGCGCGGGCGGTTCCATAATCTGATTAACAGCTTCGATTTCACCGATACCACTCACGCCGGAAACGACGGCAAGGGCACCGGCGACCACGTGTTCGGCCCATCGATGCACACCGACCTCGCCCGGCTGGCGCGGGGCCATGTCGGGGCACAGTTCTGGTCGGTCTATGTCAGCGCCGAGCAGACCGAACCCGAAGCGGTGCGCGCCACGCTGGAGCAGATCGACGTGCTCAAGCGGCTGGTCGCCCGCTATCCCAACCGGATGAAGCTGGTGCAGAGCGCCGACGATGTGCAGGCGACCATGGCCGAAGGGCGTGTGGCCTCGCTGATGGGGATGGAAGGCGGCCACTCGATCGGATCGAGCCTTGGCACGCTGCGCCAGATGTATGCTCTGGGCGTGCGCTACATGACGCTGACCCACACCAGGAACAATCCCTGGGCCGACAGCGCCACCGACAAGGCGGAGCATGACGGCCTCACCGATTTCGGCAAGGATGTGGTGCGCGAGATGAACCGGATCGGCATGCTGGTCGATCTCAGCCATGTCAGCGAAGCGACCATGCTTGATGCGCTCGACGTGGCGAAAGTGCCGGTGATCTTCAGCCATTCCGGCGCGCGCAGCGTCAATCCCCATGTCCGCAATGTGCCCGACAATGTGCTCGACCGGCTGAAGGCCAATGGTGGGATCGTGATGGCGATCACGCTGCCGGCCTTCGTCAGCGAGGCGCGGCGGCAATGGGGCGCGCGGCTGGCAGGCGAAGAAGCGCGGCTCAAGACGCTGAGCAACGAGGACAAGGCGCAGGTCGACGCCGGGCTGGAGGAGTGGAAGCGCTCCAACCCCGAACCGGTGGTGACGATTGGCGAGGTAGCCGACCATATCGAACATATCGCCCGACGGATCGGGGTCGAGCATATCGGCATCGGCGGCGATTATGACGGGATGCCCAAGGGCCCCGAAGGGATGGAGGACGTTTCAGGCTATCCCGAACTGTTCATCGAACTGGCCCGGCGCGGCTTTTCGCAAGGCGAGCTGGAGCTGATCGCCAGTCGCAACATGATGCGCGTACTGCGCGCGGCGGAAGACTATGCCCACGCGCACAGCGCCGATCCGCCGATCGAATATCCGGTGCCTGATTGATGCGGGAAATCAGCCCGCGTTGATCGCGCCGGTGATCCAGACGATGGAAAGCAGCCCGATCGCCAGGATCATGCTGATGATGAGCACATAGCGTACGATATGCGGAGTCGATCCGCCGCGCGCTTCGTCGGTTTCGATGTGGATCTCGCCGCCCCGGTCTTCCATCGCATGTTCTCCCGTAGCTTGATGCGATCCATGATCAGGACCGTATCAGGACAACCGGTTCAAACCGCGAAGGTTCCGCTTGGGATCAGTCCCGCAGCAGTTCGTTGATCCCGGTCTTGGAACGGGTCTGAGCGTCTACGGTCTTGACGATCACCGCGCAATAAAGCGAGGGGCCGGGGGTTCCGTCCGGCAGTGGCTTGCCGGGGAGGGCGCCGGGCACCACCACCGCATAGGGTGGGACCTTGCCGATGTGGACTTCGCCGGTGGCGCGATCGACGATCTTGGTCGATGCGCCGATGAACACGCCCATCGACAGCACCGCGCCCTGGCCCACCACCACGCCTTCGGCCACTTCGGACCGCGCGCCGATGAAGGCCCCGTCCTCGATGATCACCGGCCCGGCCTGCAACGGTTCCAGCACCCCGCCGATCCCCGCGCCGCCCGAGATATGCACGTTCCTGCCAATCTGCGCGCAGCTGCCGACCGTGGCCCAGGTATCGACCATGGTGCCTTCACCGACATGCGCGCCCAGATTGACGAAGCTCGGCATAAGCACCACGCCCTTGGCGATATGGGCGCTGCGGCGCACCACCGCTCCCGGCACCACGCGGATGCCGGCCGCCCGGAAGCGGGCCTCGTCCCAGCCGGTGAACTTCAGTGGCACCTTGTCGAACGCGGGCGCGCCGCCGGAGCCATAGTCCATTACGCCATTATCGTTGAGGCGGAAGCTCAGCAGCACGGCCTTCTTAAGCCATTGGTTGACTGTCCAGCCGCCCTTGCCGTCGGGTTCAGCCACGCGGGCCTGCCCGCTGTCCAGGAGGTCGAGCGCCTGCTCCACCAGCGCGCGCACATCGGCGCTGGCGGGGGTGACGGTGTCGCGCGCGTCAAATGCGGCTTCGATGGCGGCTTCGAGTTGGGCGGTCATGGTGGTGCTCCCTCAAACGGCAAGAATTGCGGCAGCGCCTAAACGCTGGCGGCACTGCGGGCAAGAGCCGCTTGCCCGCTACCATCGCGCGATGGGCCGTGATAGCCTGCGGCAAAATGGACGAGAGGAGAGTTGGATGGGCTTCAGGAATATCAGCCACGTCGCCATCGGCGTGAGCGACATGGACAAGGCGCTGGGCTTCTGGCGCGATATGCTGGGCATGGTTGTGTCCAAGGACGATACCGAAGTGTTCGAAGGCTTCGGCGATCTGCCCCCGCACACCCGGCGCGGCGTCTATTTGCGCTGGAGTGAGGGGGATGACGAGGCCTTCATCGTGCTTGATCATCACGATCGCGGCGTTGATCCGTCCCCGCGCGAATTCTTCGGCATGGGCATCCACCACTTCGGCTTCTGGGTGGACGACGCCCGCGCCATCCACGAACGCGCGGTGGCGCATGGCGCACCAGTGGTGGTCCCCCCCGGCGACAGCGATTCGCTGTTGTTCGGCGAAGCGCCGGGCCGGACGATGCGGACCTGCATTTTGAAGGACCCGGACGGGAATATCATCCAGTTCGACCAGCGTGTGACGTAGGGAAAGAATACCCCTACCGCATCAACCCCCGCACAAACTCCAGCAATCCGGTCTGCCGTGCACGCTTCAGCCGCTCGGCCTCCAGAATCGTCCGCACCTTCCCGAAACACGCCTCGATGGCGTCATTGACCACGACATAGTCATAGCCATCCCAATGGCTGATTTCCGAGCGTGCCCGCGCCATGCGACCGGCGATCACTTCCGCGCTGTCGGTCCCGCGCGAGGAGAGGCGGTGTTCCAGTTCGGCGATGCTCGGCGGCAGCAGGAACACCCGCACCACATCCACGCCGGCGCGCTGGTAGAGCTGTTGCGTGCCCTGCCAGTCGATGTCGAACAGATAGTCCTGACCGGCGGCCAGCCCATCGGCAATCTGCGCGCGCGGGGTGCCGTAGCAATTGCCGAACACTTCGGCCCATTCGAGGAACGCATCGTCCGCCACCATCGCGTCGAAGCGGGCGCGGGTAACGAAGTGGTAATCCTTGCCGTCCACTTCGCCCGGGCGGATCGGCCGGGTGGTGACCGAAACCGACATCCGCAGATTGTCCTCGGCCGCCAGCAGCTTCCTTGAAATCGTGGTCTTGCCCGCGCCCGAGGGCGAGGAGAGGACGAACATCAGCCCGCGCCTGGCGAGACTGGGAGTGAGATTGGTGGTGTCAGCCATGCGCGCTGTTGCCGCGAATGGGGGGTGGAAATCAAGTTTCTTCGGTCTTTTCCGCCGCAGCCTTGCGCTTGCGGCTTCTGCGCTGGACCAGCCGGTTGGCGAGCAGGACCGAGCCGACCAGCAGCGCGCGCGGCAGTGATGGGATGCCAAGGCGCATCAGCGCAGCCGCTGTCACCGCCTTGCCCAGCCCGCGCCCTGCTAGGATTTCGTTGACCTGCTTCGGACTGCGGTTCTGCGCCAGCCGTTTGCCCAGCGCCCTGCGCGCCAGCGCCGCGCTGCCGCGCAGGGCGAGATCGGCGATGACCGGTTTGAGATCGGGGGCCTGGGGTGGCGCTTTGGGGCCTTTGGGCTTGACCATGGCGGTTCCTGACTGCCCGGCGGGACGGGCTATTTCTTCCGGCCGAAATCGACCGTCACGACATTCGATCCATCATCGGGCGGAGTGCCCTCGGGCGAATCGTTTTCCGCGTCGTCATGCGGCTCGGGCGCGAGATCGGCGACGGCGGCCTGGAATTGCAGGCCGAAATCCACCGCCGGATCGACGAAGGCAGTGATCGCGGCATAGGGGATGTCGAGCTTGGCAGGCATCTGGTTGAAGCTCAGCCCCACACTGAAACCGTCAGTGCCGACCGACAGGTCCCAGAACTTGTTCTGGAGGACGATGGTCATCTCGTCGGGGAAGCGCTGGCGCAGGTGGGCCGGGATCGAAACCCCCGGCGCGTGGGTCTTGAAGGTGATGTAGAAATGGTGGCTGCCGGGCAGATGGCCGCCGGTCGATTCGATCTGGCCCAGCACCCTGCCGACCACGGCGCGCAGCGCCTCCTGCACGATTTCGTCGTAGGGGATCAGGCTTTCGGGTGTTTCGTCGGTCATATCGGCGATAGGTGGCGTTGCGGCGCGGGCCGGTCAAGGCGTTTGTATGGGTTGACCGGCCATCCTTGCGGATGACCTCGCGCGGCACCGGCCCACACCCCCACCCGGCCACCCAAGGCATTATCCTGATTGGGTGGCCGGGTGGGGGTGTGGGCCGGTGCCGCACCCAGCCCTGAGGCTGGACAAGAATGCCAGCAGGCCTATAGGCAGGGCCCCATGACCAACGTTGCGCGCACAGCCCGGATCGCCCGCAAGACGCAGGAAACCGACATTGCCGTGGAGGTGAACCTCGACGGGACCGGGGCCTATGACGTCTCCACCGGCATCGGTTTCCTCGATCACATGATCGAACAATTCTCGCGCCATTCGCTGATCGACATCACCTGCCGGATCGCTGGCGATCTGCATGTCGATCAGCACCACACCACCGAAGACAGCGCGATTGCAATCGGCCAGGCCATTTCCCAGGCACTGGGCGACAAGGCCGGCATCGGCCGCTACGGCATGGCCTATTCGCCGATGGACGAAGTGCTGGCCCGCGTCGCGCTGGATATTTCCGGGCGACCGTGGCTGGTGTGGAACGCAGCCTTCACGCAGGAACGGCTGGGCGAGATGGATACCGAGCTGTTCCAGCACTGGTTCCATTCGATCGCGCAGGCGGTGGGCATCACGCTCCACATTGAACTGCTTTACGGTGAGAACAACCACCACATCATCGAAGGCATCTTCAAGGGCTTCGCCCGGGCGATGCGCACGGCGGTGGAACGCGATCCGCGCAAGGGCGGGGCGATTCCCTCGACCAAGGGTGTGCTCGGTGGCTGACTCTTCAGTGTTGTGCGCCAACCGCATTCGCGGTCGGCTTGCGGCACCGGCCCGCTCCCCCACCCGGCCACCCAACGATGGTACCCTATGGGTGGCCGGGTGGGGGAGCGGGCCGGTGCAGTCCCCGCGTCAGCGGGAGAACAGCCTTGGCTGAAGTCGTCGCCCTGGTCGATTACGGCGCGGGCAATCTGCAATCGGTCAGGAATGCGCTGCTGGCAGCCGGGGCGGAAGGGGTGCATGTCACTGCCGACCCATCGGCGGTGCGCGCGGCGGACCGGATCGTGCTGCCCGGCGTCGGCTCGTTCCGGGCCTGCATGGAAGGCTTGCAGGCAATCCCCGGCATGGTGGAAGCCATGGCCGAACGGGTCCATGTCGGCGGCGCGCCGTTCCTGGGCATCTGCGTTGGCATGCAATTGCTCGCCACGCGCGGGCTGGAGCATGGCGAAACGCCGGGGCTGGGCTGGATCGCGGGCGAAGTGGGGCTGATCGAACGGACCGATCCCGCCATCAAGGTGCCGCACATGGGCTGGAACGATGTGGCACTGACCCCCCGCTCGCAAGGTTCGGACCTGCTGGAGCCGGGCGAGGCCTATTTCCTCCATTCCTACCATTTCACCCCCGAAAACGGCCGCGATATCGCCGCGATGACCGACCATGGCGGCGGGCTGATCGCCGCTGTCGCCCGCGACAATGTGGTGGGCGTGCAGTTCCATCCGGAAAAGAGCCAGTCCTACGGGCTGGAATTCCTTGCCCGTTTCCTCGAGTGGAAGCCCTGAATGATCGTTTTTCCCGCCATCGACCTCAAGCAGGGCCAGGTCGTCCGCCTGGCCGAAGGCGACATGGCCCGCGCTACCATCTATGGCGACGATCCCGCCGCGCAGGCGCTGCTGTTTGCGCAAGCGGGGGCGCAGTTCCTCCATGTGGTCGATCTTGACGGCTCCTTCGCCGGGCGCGCGGAAAACCGCGAGGCGGTGGAAAGCATTCTCGAAGCTTTCCCGGGCCATGTGCAGCTTGGCGGCGGTATCCGCACGCGCGAAGCGGTGGAAGGCTGGTTCGACCTTGGCGTTTCCCGCGTGGTGATGGGCTCCGCCGCGCTTAAGGACCCCGAGTTCGTGCGCGACATGGCGAAGGAATTCCCCGGCGGCATCGTGGTGGCGGTGGATGCGCGCGACGGCATGGTCGCGACCGAGGGCTGGGCCGATGTCTCGGACGTCGAAGTGGTCGATCTCGCCCGAAGGTTCGAGGATGCCGGGGTCGCCAGTCTGCTGTTCACCGACATAGGCCGCGACGGGCTGCTGAAGGGCGTCAACATCGATGCGACAGTGGACCTTGCCCGCCGGGTCAGCATTCCGGTGATCGCCAGCGGCGGGGTCAAGGGGCTGGATGACATCCGCCTGCTGGCGCTGCATGCCGCGGACGGGATCGAAGGCGTGATCACGGGCCGCGCGCTTTATGAAGGGCGGCTTGATCTGGCGGCGGCGATTGCGATGGCGGGTCGGGGATGACCGTCCGCATCCGCGTCATCCCCTGTCTCGACGTCGCCAATGGTCGGGTGGTCAAGGGCGTCAATTTTGTCGATCTCAAGGATGCCGGCGATCCGGTTGAGCAGGCTCGCGCCTATGATGCCGCCGGGGCGGACGAACTGTGCTTTCTTGATATCACCGCCAGCCACGAGGCGCGCGGTACGCTGCTCGATGTGGTCAGCCGCACGGCGCAAGTGTGCTTCATGCCGCTGACCGTCGGCGGCGGGGTGCGGACGGTGGAGGACGCGCGAGAGCTGCTGCTGGCCGGGGCGGATAAGGTCGCGGTCAATTCCGCTGCCGTATCGCGGCCCGAAGTGGTGGCCGATATCGCCGAAAAGATGGGCAGCCAGTGCATCGTCGCCTCGGTGGATGCCCGGCGATCTGGCGAGGGCCGGTGGGAAATCTATACCCACGGCGGACGCAAGGCGACCGGGATCGACGCGGTGGAGCATGCGGTCAGGCTGGCGAAACTGGGCGCGGGCGAATTGCTGGTCACTTCGATGGATGGCGATGGCACGCAGGCCGGTTACGATCTCGAACTCACCCGCGCGATAGCCGACCGGGTCAGCGTGCCGGTGGTGGCCAGCGGCGGGGTCGGCAATCTCCAGCATCTGGTCGAAGGGGTGACCCTGGGCCATGCGAGCGCGGTGCTGGCCGCCTCGATCTTCCATTTCGGCACCTATTCGATCGCCGAGGCCCATGCCGCGCTGCGTGCGGCCGGACTGCCAGCCCGGGGATGACCTGTCGGAATTCCTGACAAAACCGCTCTCTCCCGGCTTGCCAGTTAACCACCGTAGCCCAACCGCTCCGTAATCTCCCCGATGGTGGCATGCGAATTGCATTAACCATTTGCGATGGCCAAATTTGTAATCACCCTCAGTGCCGCACTGTTCTTCATCGCCGCCGTGCCCTTGCGGGCTTCGGGCGGCGGGACCGTGCCCGAGCCATCCGACCTTGCGCTGTTCGCGCTGGGGCTGATCGGGGTGGTGGTCGGCCGCAAGGCGGCCATGCGCCGCTCGAAGCCGGATGGCGAAAACGAATAGCCTGGTGGCTTGACCGCGCTGACGACGCATTCCATTGCAGCAACCATGACGACGCAACCCGACACGCTGGCCCGCCTCGAACAGACCATCGCCGCGCGCCGCCAGGCCTCGGCGGAGAAAAGCTATGTCGCGCAGCTGTTTGCGCGCGGCACGCCGGTGATCGCCCGCAAGCTGGGCGAGGAAGCGGTGGAAGCGGTGGTTGCGGCCCTGTCGGGCGATCGCGCGGAACTGGTCGGCGAAGCGGCCGATGTGCTGTTTCACCTGATGGTGCTGCTGGGCGCCAGGGATGTGCCGCTGGCCGAAGTGCTGGCAGAACTGGACCGGCGCGAGGGGGTCTCGGGCCTGGATGAAAAAGCTGCACGGGGGACATGATGCCGATCGATCCGCGCCTGCCTTACGATGACAACAATGTCTTTGCCCGGATTCTGCGGGGGGAACTGCCCTGCAAGAAGGTGCATGAGGACGAGTTTGCGCTCGCCTTCCACGATATAAACCCGCAAGCCCCGGTGCATGTGCTGGTGATCCCCAAGGGCCGCTATGTCAGCTGGGACGATTTCACGCGGCTGGCGGCGGGTGAGGAGATCGCCGGTTTCATGCGCTCGGTAGGGGAAGTGACCCGGATTCTGGAGCTTGACCAGCCGGGCTACCGCCTGCTGGTCAACATGGGCGGGCATGGCCACCAGGAAGTGCCGCATCTGCACTTGCATATCTTCGGCGGGCGGCAATTCTACCATATGGTCGCGGATTGAGCGGATTGCGGGCACAATTGTGCACCTGCGTTAACCCTTTGCTTGCCCTTGGACTCGCCGCTGGGTTACAAGCGGCATTCGATGCCCAGCCTTCCCGAACCGCCTTCCGGCCGTCTTGACGGCACGCTGCACCGATTCGCGGTTCGCGCCTATTTTGACGATACCGATGCGGGCGGGGTGGTCTATCACGCCAATTACCTGCGCTGGTTCGAACGGGCGCGGTCGGAAATGCTCCGTCTGATCGGTGTCGATACCCGTGCCGGGCTGGATGCCGGTTGGGGCACCTATGCCATTACCGAGCTGCATATCCGCTATCTCCGCCCGGCCCGGCTGGGCGATGCCGTGCTGATCGAAAGTGAGGCGATTGCGCTGGGTGCCGCCAGCTGGCGGATGCGCCAGCGGGCACTGCGCGATGGCGAGTTGCTGGCGGAAGTAACCCCGAAGATCGGCTTTGTCGGCCCCGACGGCCGTCCCCGCCGCCACCCCGCGCCCTGGCGCGCGGCCTTTGAAACCGTACTTGCCCACAGGATGCCCGATGAGTGAACTTGCCCTGCTTGCCGCCGCCGCGCCGACCCGGCTCGATCCCGTCAAGCTGTTCCTCGATGCCGATATCGTGGTGCAGGTGGTGATGGCCGGGCTGCTGCTGGCCAGTATCTGGGTGTGGACCATCGTCGTCAGCTTCTCGCTCCGGATCGGCTCGGTGCGGCGGCGCTGCAATGCCTGGGAGGAGGACTTCCTCGCCAAGAGCAGCAGCGCCGGGATCGCCGATCTCAAGCAGAACACCAGCAACCCCTCCGCGCGGATCGCGTCTGCGGCGCTGGACGAATTGAGGCAGACCGCCACCACCCGCGGATTCGACCGCGAGGCGGCGCGCCAGCGGCTGGCGCTCGCGATGGAAGGGCAAGTGGCGGAAGAGGCGGACAGCCTGGCGGCGCGGCTCAATTTCCTCGCCACCGTCGGTTCGGTCGCGCCCTTTGTCGGGTTGTTCGGCACGGTCTGGGGGATCATGAACAGCTTCTTTCAGATCGGTACGCAGCAGAACAGCTCGCTCGCCGTGGTCGCGCCGGGCATTTCCGAAGCGCTGTTCGCCACCGCGATCGGCCTGTTCGCAGCCATTCCGGCGGTGATCGCCTACAACCGCTTCTCGCATCAGGTGAACGCGCTGGAAGCCCGGTTGCAACGTTTCGCGGACCGATTCCACGCGCGGCTTAGCCGGGAACTGGAGCGGCTCTGATGGCGATGGGCCTCAATGCCGGTTCCCGCCGTGGCAGGCGCGGCAGGCGCCGGGTGCCGATGGCGGAGATCAACGTCACCCCGATGGTCGATGTGATGCTGGTGCTGCTGATCATCTTCATGGTCACAGCGCCCTTGCTGACCGCGGGCGTGCCGGTCGACCTGCCCGACAGCCGTGCCAAGGCGCTGGCTCAGGAAGCGGACGAGATCACGATCTCGATCCTGCGCGACGGGCGGATTTATCTCGACCAGGACGAACTGGCCCCCGGCACCCTGTCCGACCGGCTCGCCAATTTGCCGCACGGGCTTGCGGGCAAGCCGCCGCTGGTGACGCTGCGGGCGGATCAGGGGCTGGAATACGGCCAGGTGATCGCAGTGATGGGCGAGCTGAACCGTTCCGGCTTCAATGCCATTTCGCTGGTCACCAACAGTTCAGTGACCGCGCCCTAGGCGGGTGGCATGATCGCGGCAAGCAGCCTCCGCAGCGAAGAACGCGTCGGCCTGGTGGTCGCACTGGCGCTGCATGCGGCGCTGGTGGCGGTGCTGTTGCTCCAGCCCAAGCGGCATCTGGTCGTCCCTGTGCCCGAGCGGATGGTGGTCAGCCTGTCACGCGACGTGGCGCTGGAATCAACCGCGCCCAACCCGGCTGAGGACAGCCAGGCAGCGATCGCCCCGACCCTCTCGCCCGAACCTGCCCCGGCACCGGAACCGCAACCGGTGGTGCAACCGCGCAAGGTTGCTCCGCCAACGCCGCCCAAGCCAATTGCCAAAGTCATTCCCAAGCCAGCGCCCAGGCCGCGCCCGTCGCCCGTTTCCGACCCTATCAGCCAGCAGATCGACCGCCCCTCGAGCAAATCGGCAACCAGCAAGAAAACGCCTGCCAAACCGGCCGAAAAAAGGGGCGGCGGCGCGCGGGTGGGCAGCGATTTCCTGAAAGGCGCAACTTCTGGCGAACGCAGCGAAGATACCGCGCTGCCGGCCTCGGCGATCGGGGCGGCGGAGCGGGCCTCGCTCGCCCAGGCGATTGCACGCCAGTTGAAGCCGAACTGGTCCGCGCCGCAGGGGGCCGATGCCGAACTGCTGGTTACGGTGCTGTCGTTCGAACTAAATCCTGACGGCAACCTTGCCGGACCGCCGAGAGTTGTCAGCCAGGACGGCATCACGCCCGCCAACCGCACCCAGTCTGGCCGCCATGCCGAACAGGCCATTCGTGCGGTGCAGCTCGCTGCGCCCTTCGATTTGCCCGCAAAATACTATAACGTGTGGAAGCGCATTTCCGCCTTCCGTTTCGACAGGAAGTTGTCGCAATGAAATCCCTGCTTGCCATCCTCGCCCTTCTCGCCGCCGCGCCGCTTGTGGCGCAGGACCGGCCCACACCGCCAGCCGAGCAACCGGCGGCGGATGAAGGGCTGACCGGCTCCGTCTCGGACGAAAGCGACTGGCAGGATCTTGGCATCGCCATCCCCGGCTTTGCCACCGATGCCGACGTGGCTACGCCCGCCAGCTCAGGCGGCACCGCCGCACTGGGCAAGGAGCTGGCGCGGGTCATCACATCGGACCTGCGCGACAACGGGCTGTTCCTGCCGGTCGGGCCGGATGTGCTGCCGCAACCGACCTATCCTGAAATCACCGCGCCCGCCTTCCCCACCTGGAAGTCGCGCAATGCCGACATGCTGGTGCATGGCTATGTCCAGGGCATGGCCGACGGGCGGTTGACGGTGGGCTGCTATCTCTACGATGTCGCGCTCCAGTCCGAACTGGTGCGGGGCGGCTGGGTGGTGACCCCGGCCGACTGGCGCCGCGCCGCGCACAAATGCGCTGACCTCGTCTATTCACGCCTGTCGGGTGAAAGCCCGTTCTTCGACAGCAAGATCGCCTATATCGCCGAAACGGGGCCGAAGGATCACCGCGTCAAGCGGCTGGCAATCATGGATTCGGACGGGGCCAACCACCGCTTCATCACCTCGGGCGCGGCAATGGCGCTGACTCCGCGTTATTCGCCCGATTACAGCAAGCTGCTGTATCTGAGCTATCTCAACGGCAATCCGCGGATCTTTGTCTATGACATCGGCACCGGCACGCAGCGGCTGGTGGCACAGAGCAGCAACCCGACCTTTGCCCCGCGCTGGTCGCCTGATGGCAAGACCATCCTCTATTCGATGGCGATTGCGGGCAACACCGACATCTACCGCGTCTCGACCATGGGCGGGGCAGTCACCCGCCTGACCGACGGCCCCGGCATCGACATCGGCGGCAGCTTTTCGCCCGATGGCAGCAGGATCGTGTTCGAGAGCGACCGCTCCGGCAGCCAGCAGGTCTACATGATGAACGCCGACGGCACCGACCAGCGGCGGATCACCTTCTTCGGCGGGCGGGCGGCGACTCCGGAATGGAGCCCGCGCGGCGACCAGATCGCTTTCACCCACATGGTCGGCAATTTCCGCATTGCGGTGATGAGCCCCTCGGGCGACAATCTGCGCTATCTCACCAACAGCTGGCAGGACGAGGCGCCGACCTGGGCGCCCAATGGCCGGATCATCCAGTTCTTCCGCACGGAACGCAACACCGGCCGGACCGGGCTCTACCAGGTCGATCTGACCGGCCGGAACCTGCGCCGGCTGAAGACTCCGGTCGATGCGTCCGACCCGGCCTGGGGACCGGTTCTGCCTTAGAAATAGATAATCGAATTCCGGGATGGGGCTAAAAGGTGTATAGCCGAATCATCGCTTTAACGAAGGAGCTTCGCATGAAACGCCAATTGACACTGGGTATCCTTATGGCGAGCGCGCTTGCCCTTGCCGCGTGCCAGACCAAGGCACCCGAGGAACTGCCCCCGCCGCCCGCGCCCGCCGCCACGCCGGAACCCGCACCGCTTCCGTCCGGCCCGACGCCGGGCAGCCAGGCCGATTTCGCCAGCCAGATGAGCGGCCGCGACGTGATCTATTTCGACACCGATCGCTACAATGTCGATGCCGAGGATCAGGCCGCGCTGCAATTGCAGGCTCAATGGCTGCAACGCTATCCCGCCAAGCGCGCCACGCTCGAAGGCCATTGCGACGAGCGCGGGACCCGCGATTACAACCTCGCGCTGGGGGAACGCCGGGCCAATGCGGCCAAGGCCTACCTGGTCAGCCTGGGCGTGGATGGCAGCCGCCTGACCACGATCAGCTATGGCAAGGAACGCCCGGTCGCGCTTGGCTCGAACGAGGAAGCCTGGGCCCAGAACCGCCGCGCGGTGACGATCACGATCGATTGACCGTATTCCGGTCAGGGTTCGCAATTCAGAGGGGCGCGAAGGGGTTTCCCGTCGCGCCCCTCTCGCCTATGGGGCGGTGATGAAAGGCATGGCATCACGATGAGTCCGGTACGATGAGCCGGGCCGGTCGCTCGTCCGACTGGGGTTTCCCGCGCTGGCGCGGCTATGGCAGCTCGCGCGAGGCGGCGACCGTCCGGCTGTGCGACCGCCATGGTTGCGACGATGCCGGCACCTGCCCTGCGCCCAAGGCACCCAATAGCCCGGACCGCTGGTATTTCTGCCAGGCCCACGCGGCCGAATACAATTCCAGATGGAACTATTTCGAAGGCCTCGACAAGGCCGAGGCAGAAGAACGGGCCCGCACCGAACAACGCGACAATTCCGGCTATGCCGAAGCCGCGCATTATGGCTGGGGCGGCTCGGGCGACGGCAGCCGCAGCGCCGACGAAATGCGCGCGCTGGAACTGCTGGGGCTCGAAGCGGATGCGGATTTCGAAGCGGTGAAAAAGGCCTGGCGCAGCCGCGCCAAGGAAGTCCACCCCGACCTGCGCCCCGGCGATGAAGCCGCCGCCAAGGCCTTCCAGGCGCTGCAACTGGCCTATGAAGTGCTGCGCCAGGCGGAAGAGCGACGGGCCTGGCGGGGTTGAGACGAGAGGTCGTCAGCATGGTCCAGGGGGAACTGTGCCGCCATTTTTCCGCCGTAATCCATCGCATCCGCATGGACAAGCGCCGGGCGCTCAGTCTATCTAGCCGCCACTCGGCCGATTGTGAGCGCCGGGCAAAGGAAGGGCATTTCCATGAAGAAAACATCATTGATTCTTGCTATCGCCGCGACCTCGCTCGCCCTCGCAGGGTGCAGCAAGAAGGCGGATGAGGCTGCCGACGCCGCTGCGACTGACGCTGCCGCTGCCGCCACCGACGCTGCCGCTTCCGCCACGGATGCCGCCGCGACCGCCGCCGACGCGACCAAGGATGCTGCGGCCGATGCCGCAGCCACCGCCAAGGACGCTGCCGGCGATGCCGCCGCTTCCGCCAAGGATGCGGCCGGTTCCGTCAAGGATGCCGCTGCTGCCGCTGCGGATGCCGCGAAGAAGTAAGCACTTTCGCCTTTCGGGCGAAATCAGGGATGGGGCGCGCGGGCATCTGCCTTGCGCGCCCTTTCTTTTGCATCAAACCAGCGCGGCAACGCCCCAGATCACGCCGACGATCAGGAAAGTGCCGACAATATCCAGCCACAGCCCGGCCAGCAGCACGCGCGGCAGCGAAACATGGCCGGTGGCCCAGGCGATGGCGTTGGGACCGGTGCCGGAAGGCAGCATGAAGCCCCAGCTGGCGGCGATCGCGGCGGGCAGGGCCAGCAGGATCGGATCGGCCCCGAGCGCGGCGACCAGCGCGGCCACCACCGGCATGATCCCGCTGGCGGCGGCGACGTTGCTGGCAAATTCGGTCACCACCACCACAAACCCGACCAGCACCAGCGCCACCACCGGCAGCGGCACGGCGGCCAGCGGCAGGAGCTGGGTGCCCAGCCAGTCGGCCAGCCCCGATGCGCCCATGCCCATCGCCAGCGCCAGCCCACCGCCGAACATCAGCACCACATCCCAGGGCGCGCGGTTGGCTTCGCGCCAGGTCAGCATCGGCCGCCCGGTGCCGTCGGGAATGACGAACAGGCAAAGCCCGGCGATGGCGGCAATGGTACCGTCGGTCAGCCCGCCCTTGGGGAACAGCGGCTCGGTCAGCGGCTGGGTGACCCAGGCCAGCACGGTGAGGGCAAAGATTGGCACCAGTCGGAGTTCCGGAGCAGTCCAGCCGGGCGACTGGGCAATCGCTGCACGGGCGGCGCGGGCATCGAAGCGGTCTTCGCCGAGGTGCTGCACGCGGGCAATGATCAGCGCCGCCAGCGGAATGCCGAGAATGACGATCGGAATGCCATAAAGGCTCCATTGCGCGAAGCTGATGTGGACCCCCAGCGTCTCCTCGATCAGCCCTGCGGCGATCGGGTTGGTCGGCGATCCAACCATGGTGCCGAGCCCGCCGATCGAGGCGGCAAAGGCGATGCCCATCGGCAGCGCCCCGGCGATGCCGCCGGTATCTTCCGGCTCGACCCCGCCCGAGGCTAGCATCGCCAGCGCCATCGGCATCATGATCAGCGCAGTGGAGGTGTTGGAGATGAACATGGAGATCGTCGCGGTCGCCGCCATCACCGCCAACAGCAATTGCCAGCTTTTCGTTCCCGCCAACGCGAGAATGGCATGGGCCAGCCGTCGGTGCAGCCCGGTTCGCTCGATCGTCAGCGCCAGGAACGCACCGCCCAGGAACAGGAACATGATCGGCGAGTAATAGGCGGAGGCGGTCTTGTTCGAATCGGCCACGCCCAGCAGCGGCAGGACGATGAAAGGCAGGAAAGCGGTGGCATAGAGCGGCAATGCCTCGGTCATCCACCAGGCGGCCATCCACCACACCAGCCCGGCGGTGGGCCAGGCCAGCGGTGGCATACCGCCCGGCGCGGTCAGGGCAAGGGTCAGCGCGAAGCCGGCCAGCCCCGCATAAAATCCGATTTGTCTGGCTTGCATGGTGAATGATCCCCCCGCGGTGCGTCTAGCATCCTTCGCCAGTTCCGTCAGGGGGATCGTTCGAGCCTACTTCGGCGAAAGCACCATCAGCATCTGGCGGCCTTCCATGCGAGGATAGGCCTCGATCTTGGCGACTTCGGCGACGTCTTCCTGGACCTTCTTGAGCAGGTTCATGCCCAGTTCCTGGTGAGACAGTTCGCGACCGCGGAAGCGCAGGGTGATCTTCACCTTGTCGCCTTCCTCGATGAAGCGGTTCACGCTGCGCATCTTCACATCGTAGTCATGGCTATCGATGTTGGGACGCATCTTGATCTCTTTGATTTCCTGAGTCTTCTGCGTCTTGCGCGCGGCGTTGGCCTTCTTCTGCGCTTCGTAGCGATATTTGCCGACGTCGAGGAACTTGCAAACCGGCGGATCGGCGTTGGGCGAAACCTCGACGAGGTTCAGGCCGATCTCGTTGGCCTGCTCGATCGCTTCGCGGGTGTACATGACACCGAGATTTTCGCCGTTCTCGTCAATGACGCGAACTTTATCGACCTGGATCAACTGGTCAAATCGTGGCCCGCTCTTGACGGGGGGCGCGAGGACGCGCCGGGGTGGACGAGCTATTGTGCAGACTCCCTCATTGCTTCATTTAAGTTGCGCCTCTTAGTGGGAAACGCGCAGTTGCGAAAGGGGGCATGCGCGCCTGTAATCGCAATGCTTCCTTCACGCCGCCGCGCGCCAAAGCGGGAAGCGCACCAGCCGCCCCGCCGCCGGCAGCACCGCATCGATTCGCGCCGCCGGTTGCAGCGCCGCCACGATCGCCGGATCGCCCGCATCCATCCCACCGGTGAGCGCGCCGAAGGCCGGCAGGATCATCCGCCCGCCGCCATGGCCATCCTCGCTCTGCACCAGGCAGCGCCGGGTGATCCGCCGCCCTCGCGCAGTCACTTTCAGGCGGGGATGGAAGTGGCCAGAGAGTTCGGGCCGCATTTCCCCCGCCAGCGCGCGGTGGCGCAGCACCATGCCGCCCGCTTCCAGTTCGTCCAGCTGCGTTCCGCCCGGTGCGGCAGCCGTGGCTCCGTCATGGTTACCGGCAATCCACACCCAGTCGACCGCGCGGGTCAGCGCGTCGAGCATTCCGGCGGCATGGGGTTCGAGCCGGGTCGGCCCGGCCGCATCGTGGAAATTGTCGCCCAGCGCAAACACCCGGCGCGCGCCGGTCTGGCGGATCGCGGCGGCCACCCGTTCCAGCGTTTCGCGGCTGTCATAGGGCGGCAGCATCTGGCCACCCTGGGCAAAGAAGCTGGCCTTTTCGAGATGGAGATCGGCCACGAGCAGCGCCTGTTCGCGCGGCCAGAACAGCGCGCGGCCGTCTGCCAGCAGAAATTCTTCATGGGCGAACGAAAGGGGAACCATTTGCCACGCTTGCCGGTTTCGCATTCGGATGGCAAGGCCCGTTGCCATGACTGACTGGACCGAACAGACCGCCCGCGCCCGCCACTGGTTCGAAAGCCTGCGCACCCGCATCTGCGCCGAATTCGAAGCGATCGAGCGCGAGGCCGGGAGCGATGCCGCTTTCGCGTACACCCCGTGGGACCGCGAGACCGATGACGGCAGCGATGGCGGCGGCGGGGTGCGCGCGGTGATGAAGGGCAAGGTGTTCGAGAAGGTCGGGGTCAATGTCTCGACAGTCGGCGGGGTGTTTTCGCCCGAATTCGCCCGCCAGATTCACGGGGCAAGCGGGGAGAACCCGGGCTTTACCGCCACCGGCATCAGCCTGGTGGCGCATATGGCCAACCCGCATGTCCCCGCAGTCCACATGAACACCCGCTTCCTCACCACCGGTAAGGCCTGGTTCGGCGGGGGCGGCGATCTCAACCCGCCGATCCCCTATGCCGAGGATACGGACCATTTCCACGCGGCCTACAAGGCGGCCTGCGACGCGCATGATCCCGATTACTACCCGCGCTTCAGCAAATGGGCGGAGGAATATTTCTATATCCCCCATCGCGGCGTCCATCGCGGCGTCGGCGGGGTCTTCTACGATCACCTCGAATGCCCCGACGATGCCGCGTTCGAGGCGAACTTCGCCTTCACCCGCGATGTCGGCGATGCCTTCCTCGCCGCATTTCCGCCGCTGGTCCGCCGCCGCATGGACTTGGCGTGGAGCGCGGCGGACAAGCGCCAGCAGCTGGAATGGCGCGGGCGCTATGCCGAATTCAACCTGGTCTATGATCGTGGCACCTTGTTCGGGCTCAAGACCGGGGGCAATATCGACGCCATCCTGATGAGCCTGCCGCCCGAAGCGGTCTGGTCCTGACACGCAACAAGCAAGAGAGGAACCTGCCATGCACCGCCTTACCCTGGCCCAGGCCAATGCCCTGGTCGATGCCGCCCTGGCCGAAGCTGCCCGGTTGCAACTGAAGCCGCTGACGATTGCCGTGTTCGATCCGGGCGGCAACATGATCGCGCTGCAACGCCAGGATGGCGCCCCGCAGATCGGTTCGAAAGTGGTCACCGGCAAGGCCAGCGGCGCACTGGCGCTGGGTGTGTCGAGCCGCACCGTGGGTGAACTGGCGATGGCCCGCCCGCATGTGATCGGTGCGGTAGGCGAGCTGTCCCCCGGCGGCATGGTCCCGGCGGCGGGCGCGCTGCTGATCCAGGATGGAGCTGGTCCGATCGTGGGCGCGATCGCTGCGTCTGGCGACACGTCGGACAATGACGAGCTGTGCGTGCTGGGCGCGATCGAGGCCGTTGGCCTCATCGCCCTGCGCTGAAATTTGAGAGGAACAGGCTTTTGACCGATACAACAGGGCTTTCCGCCGAGGACGTCGTCCGCCTCGCCTATGATCTGGTCGAGAAGACCGGCGATATCGACCAGTTCCTCGCCGTCTTCGCCGATGACGCGGTGCTGGAGGAATCCTCCTGGCTGCCCTATGGCGGCGAACATCGCGGTAAACCGGCAATCAAGGACACCATCACCCGGATCATGACCGGGCACTGGCGCGATTTCACCATCGTCATCAATGGCTACACCAGCGATGCGGAACTGGTGATCGTCGATCTCACGCTGACCGCGACCGGTAACCAGACTGGGAAGACCGCCAGCTTCAAGGTGCTGGAGATGTGGCGGGTGAAGGATGGCAAGGTGGTGTGGCTGCGCCCGGTCTATGGCGACTATGCGCAGATTCGCGAGGCGCTGGCGCTGGGCTGAGCGGCGCTTTCGCTCCCCACTTCCCCACCGCCCGCCAATCTGGCATCCTCCCCCAAACCCACGGGAGAGGGAACGCCAGCATGACCAACGCATCCCCGTTCGCGCCACCCGCCGCGCTGCACCGCGCCGAGGTGGACCTGCCTTTCGTCCCCTATGGCGAGGGCGCGGAATTCCAGCTGCTGCAGGCCGATATCACCGCCGGGCTGTGGGTCACCCGCCTGCGCGGGCAACCCGGCGCGACGATCCAGCGCCACAAGCACACTGGCGAAGTGTTCGCCTTCACCCGCAGCGGATCGTGGAAATATCTCGAATATCCCGAAATCAACACCGCCGGGTCCTATCTCTACGAACCGGCCGGCTCGGTCCACACGCTCCATATCCTGTCCAGCAACACCGAAGTGACCGACATCTGGTTCGCCATCCGCGGGGCCAATCTCAACCTCGATGCCGAAGGGCGGGTCGAGGCGGTGCTCGATGCGGGCTATGTGCTGGATTACTACCTTTCCGCCTGCCGCGAGGCGGGTTTCCCCGTGCCCGATGTGATCGGGGCCTGAGGCTATGTCCTATTTCCTGACCGAGGAGCAGCAGGCCATCCGCGACGTTGCCCGCCGTTTCACCCAGGCCGAGGTGCGGCCGCGGGTGATGGAGCTTTACGGCCCCGGCAGCCATCGCTTCATCCTCGACATGGGCAGGAGGATGGCCGAACTGGGCTTCCTGCGCCTGCCGATCCCCGAGTTTGCCGGTGGCCTCCAGGCCCCGCGCACCACGCTGCTGATCGTCTATGAGGAGCTGTCGAAGGAATGCCCGGCGCTGGCGCTGCACCTGATGCTGAACGGGGTGCTGCCGGCCATCCTGCTGGGCATGCCGGCCGCAAAGGACAAGTGGTTCGAAAAGGTGCTGGCCGGCGAGGCGACCATGACCGGTGCGGCCACCGATCCGCGCGGGGTCGCCAATTTCAGCGAGTGGAGCGAGCTGGCGGTGCTCGACGGGGACAATTTCGTCCTCAACGGTACCCGCAACTATTGCACCGGCGCGCCCTATGCCGATCTGATCATCGTGTTCGGGCTCTATCAGGGCACAACCTGGGCCTTCCCGCTGGAAACCGGCACTCCCGGCTTCGTCGTGCGCGAGGATCCCAAGATGGGGCTGGGCACCACTTTCGGAGCGATGACGCTGACTGATGTCCGGATTGCCCGCGACCGGTGCATGGAAATGCCCGGCTGGGTGAAGGACAAGCAGATGGTCCAGGCCAACGGGCTGTCGGTGATCAACACGCTCGACATATCCTCCATGGCGCTGGGGCTGGCAGAAGGGGTGTTCGAAAAGGCCTTCGATTATGCGCGCGAACGGACCAACGCAGGCCAGCCGGTGCTGTCGCTCGGCGCAATCCAGGCCAAGTTCGCCCAGATGAAGGCGCAGATTGAAACCACCCGCTGCCTCTTGTTCAGCATCGCCCGGCTGCTGGAGGAAGGGCGTCAGGACAAGATGCTGGAACACATCATCAAGCCCGTTGCCACCGAAATGGCAGTGGATGTCGCGCGCCAGTGCATGCAGACCTTCGGCGGTGCGGGCTATTGCACCGAGACCGGGATCGAGCGTTACCTGCGCGATGCGATGGGCCTGACCATCGGCGAATGCACCAGCGACATGCACTGGTCGAGCGTAGCGAGCCTGATGGGCATGCCGGGGGCACGGCTCGGCTCGTTCTGAACGGACAACATGGGGGGAGAATGCAGATGTCACAAGGCCAATATATCGGAGGCAATCTCAACCTGACCGGGGCCCTGCCCGGCCAGGGCTATCGCTATGATGGCCCGACCATGCCGAGCTACCCCGTTTACATGGTGATGTTCGTCAGCACTTACGAGGCGATCGAACGGCTGATCCTGCAACCGCCGCTGAAAGCCGACCGCAGCCAGCCGCCGATCGTCAAGATGTGGTATTTCAACAATCTGCGCAACGTGGCGGTCGATGGCCAGCCGCACCCCTACCACGCCATCCAGTTCGCCGCGCCCTGCGTCCATGGCGAATTTTCCGGCCAGTCCGGCTGGGAATATGTCGACGGGGTACGGGGCGACAAGACCGAGATGGACATCATGGGGCCGTGGGGGGTCTATTTCGGCATGCTCAAGAAGATGGGCGATGTTCATTTCCTGCCGGTCACCCCAGACGAATTCGAAGTGACGGTGGACCGCCGGGGCACGCGGTTGATCACCATGCGGATGAAACTTGGGGCCGAGCTTTCCGCCGGGGAACTGGCCGCGGTCCAGGCCGCCGCCGCCTGGCCCGACCAGATGACCGTCCGCGCGATCCCCGCGCCGGATTACAACAGCTACAGCGAACACAGCATCTGCTCCACCCCCACCTCGCGCGGATGCAGCATCGACCGGGCGTGGAACGCCAGCGACGCCTCGATCAGCTTCGGCCATCTCGACATGGACCCGCTGGACGAACTGCCCGTGCTGGAAATCGTCGGCGCCTTCGCTGCGATGGTGACCACCGACAAGCCGGTGTTCACCGAAATGTGCGTGGTGGCGGATTTGCTGGCTGGGTAGGGCGGCGCTGGAGTGCTTCCTTTGATGCGATCAAAGGCGGAAACACTCTAGCGTACAGGCGTCAGCCTGACCGGGATTGCGGACTGGAGCGGCATGCCGTCGAAATTCTGGACATGCTCCGGCCGCATTGAAACCAGCCGACCCAGGTGCGCGCCGCGATGGCCCTGCGGATCGTCCCGATCGCTGATGGCCCCCCAGCCATGCGTCATCGACAGCACGCCCGGCCGCATCGTCGCATCGCCCCGCAGATAGGCGATGACATGCCCATGCTCGCCGGTCAGCCTGACCTGCGCGCCGTCGTCCAGGCCTTCTGCCGCCAGATCCGCCGGATTGATGTAGAGGCGGTTCGTTGGATGGCGGCGCTGGGTGATTTCGTTGAAGCGGAATGCCGTGTTCTGGGTTTCGACGATCCGCCTGCTGACCAGCCGATAGGGCATGTCGCTCAACCGCTCGTCCTTGAAGACGGCGGCAAGTTCTGCCGCAACGTCTGGCGGACACAGGACCAGCCGCGCGCCATCGTCCGTGTCGGGCGCGGTGACGACCGGCGTTTCGACTTCGGGTTCGAAGCCATGGGGTCGCCGTTCAAGCTCCTCCATGGCAATGCCGGCACCCTGCGCATACCAGGCCAGCAATTCTTCGGAGCGCCATTCCCGGTCAGGAGTGAGATCGATGCCCCCTGCGATATCGGCGTAATCGGCCAGCAGGTCGAACGGCTTCGCGGTCAGCACCTTGCCAACGCCATTGGCGACGCCATTGAGGAACTTCCATTCCTCGATCACGCCTTCGGGCGGCGCCACCACGGGCGGTGCGAACTGGACGAAAGGCTTGTGCATCAACAGGTCGCAAATCATCGTCATGTCCGGAATTTCATACTGGACCGGCGGCGGGATCACGAAATGCGCTTCGCGCGCCGTCTCGGTCATGCGCGGATCGAGCACGACCAGCAGGTCGAGATCGCGAAACGCCTCGCGGGCATGCTCGGGTTCGCCCCAGGTTGCGAGCGGGTTGGCGCCGACGACGATCAGGGCGCGGATCTTCTCCGGTCCGTCTTCCAGGATTTCATCGGCCAGCCGCGAGGTTGGATATTCGCCGAACAGGCGGCCATGGCCGCTGCGCAGCTTGGGTTCCTGCTCCCAGGATCGCGCCGGCGGATAGACGCCTTCCTGCCTCGCCTTGCGGGCGAACAGGCCGGGGTTGCGGATCGTGTCGCCCGCACGCACGAAACCGCCGCAGATCGCGTTCAGGGCTTCGGCCATATGGGCTGCGGTGTTGCCATGCATCGCCATCGTCGTGCCGGTGCCATATTCGCACAGCGGCTTGGCAGACCGGGCGAATATCCGGGCCGTTTCGAGCAGTTGTCCGGCCTCGACCCCGGCCCTTGCTGCCACATGCTCCGGCGTGAAGGGCGAGACCGCGTCCCGCAGCTCATCCAGCCCGGACACGAAGCGCGCGCAGAATGCGCGATCGTGCCAGCCGTTTTCCAGCACAATGTGGATCAGGCACGCGAAGATGTCCGCATCGAAGCCGGGCTTTGGCTGAAGGTGGATATCGGCCAATCTGGCGGTTTCGGTGCGGCGCGGATCGATGATGATCAGCTTGCCGCCGCGCGCCTGCATGGCGCGGATGAACTTTGACTGGTTGTTGCCGGGCAAGGCCCCGTAATTGGGAATGTGCGAGACGACCGGGTTGGTGCCGGACATCAGCAGCACGTCCGTATCCAGGATGTTCGGCTTGCCGGTGGCGAAGGTGCCCATGCGGTTATAGGCGACCCAGCGGGCCGACTGGTCGATGGTCATGGTCGAAAACACCTTGAACCCGCCCAGCGCACCCAGGAAGCTTTTCGCCATCGGAATGGTCAGCGCGCGGCCATAGGCGGAGGTACCGTAATACATCGCCACCGCCTGCGGCCCGTGGCGATCCAGGATGTCCCCCAGCCGGTCCGCAACCTGCCGGACCGCCTCTTCGGGGCGGATCGCTTCGAATGGGCCGTCCTTCGACCGGCGCTGGCATTGCGTCAGGCGTTGCTCGCCGTCGCTCATGAAGGCGACCGCCATTTCGCCCTTGATGCAGGAAAAACCATCGGAATTGGTATTGGCCCGGTCCGGTCGATGGCCGGCGATGCGGCCATCCACGAGGTCAAACTCGAAGCCGCAATAGGCCGTGCAATTCCTGCAGTAGCTGTAACGCTTTTCGGGAGAGGCAGTCGGCACATCTGACATCGGGCTTCTCCGCACTTATTTGACAGGCAGTTCGACCCCGGCCTTGTCCATGTAGGCGCTATCGAAATAATCCCGCCACCAGGCAATCTTGCCGCCTTCGATCCCAAACACACCGACGCAGGGCAGGACGAGAAATTCCTTGCCGTCCTTGTCCAGCATGCGGTCAAGCCGCTCCATCATCACCGTGGAACCGGCCGACATCAGGTTCAATATGTCGACTTTCACGGTGACGGTCCCGGTGGCGTCGCGATAGCTTTCCATCATTCCGATCGCTTCGTCGATGCCCCTGGTCACGCAGATGCCGACATTGTCCCAATGGGTTTCCGGCGTGAAATAGTCCCGGAAGCTGTTATAGACCATGTCGTCCTGGCTGACGCTCCAGCGTTCGACGAAATCCTTTGCCGTCTTCTCCTCGTCGGTCACGATCCACTCCCATGTCTTTTTTGATGCGCGCGGAGGGGCGCTGTCAGCCCAATGCGGAGTTGTCGCTGTAACGAGGCCGTGATGCAACCATTTCCTTCGGGCGTCACAGGTGCTGGCCTGATGCCATCGGGAATTGCCGCTTCCGGTGGAACAGCTCCCGGATAGCACGCCCGAAATCGCAACTTTCCTACAAGCCCCCGTCCTGCCATGATCGCTTCGGCTCTTTGCAATCGTTGGCTCTCCCCTGGCCTTGCCGAAAAGATCCGGCAAAGTATCACCCTGTCTTCATTCCTATAAAATGTTGAAAAAATATCATATAACTGCTAAAAGTCGCGTGACGCGCTGTCACCTTTGTCACCCTGTTCGCCAGCGTCCGCAGACCCGGCGCCAAAGGAGGCTCCCGCAAAGGCGCGGACCGGCCTGCGCTGGTGAAGCGTGCCTTTCCCATTGCAATGCAGCACCGAATGCCCGCATGATCGGCCACGATGCTGCGCCAGTATGAACTTGTCGAAAGGGTGAAACGCTACGATCCGGATGCGGATGAGGCGCTGCTCAACCGTGCCTATGTCTATACCGTGCAGAAGCACGGCACCCAGAAGCGGGCCAGCGGCGATCCCTATTTCAGCCATCCGGTCGAAGTGGCCGGGCTGATGACCGACCTGAAGCTCGATCAGGAAACAATCATCACCGCGCTGCTGCACGATACGGTGGAAGATACGCTGGCCACGGTGGAGGAGGTCGAGCGGCTGTTCGGCCCCGAAGTCGCCCGGCTGGTCGACGGGGTGACCAAGCTCTCCAAGATCGAGGCGATGCCGGAGAACGAGCGGGCGGCGGAGAACCTGCGCAAGTTCTTCTTCGCCATGAGCGAGGACCTGCGCGTCCTCCTCGTCAAGCTGGCCGACCGGCTGCACAACATGCGCACGCTGCATTTCATCCGCAGCGACGAGAAGCGGCGGCGGATCGCCCGCGAAACCATGGATATCTACGCCCCGCTGGCCGAGCGGGTGGGGATGTACGAATACATGCGCGAGATGCAGCTGCTGGCCTTCGAGCAGCTGGAGCCGGAAGCCTATGCCACCATCACCGGTCGGCTCGCCCAGATCCGCAGCCAGGACGGCGGGCAGGTCGATGCCATCGCGCTTGCGATCAAGCAGGCGCTGGCCGAGGCGGGGCTGAAAGTGGAAGTCTCCGGGCGGGAAAAGCATCCCTATTCGATCTGGAAGAAGATGGCCGAACGCCATGTCAACTTCGAACAGATCACCGACATCATGGCCTTCCGCGTGCTGACCGAGGACGAGGCCGATTGCTATCGCGCGCTGGGGGTGCTGCACACCACCTGGCAGATGATCCCGGGCCGCTTCAAGGATTATGTGTCGACGCCCAAGAGCAACGGCTATCGCAGCCTCCATACCGCGCTGATCTTCGAGAATTCGATGCGGATGGAAGTGCAGATACGCACCCGCGTGATGCACCGCACCAACGAATTCGGCCTCGCCGCGCATTGGGCCTACAAACAGGGCGGGGCCCGGCCCGACGGGCAGGTCGGCTGGCTGCGCGACCTCATCGAGATCGTCGATTCCAGCCATGATGCGGAGGAACTGCTCGAACACACCAAGATGGCGATCTACCAGGACCGCATCTTCGCCTTCACTCCCAAGGGCGCGCTGCACCAGCTGCCCAAGGGCGCGACCTCGATCGACTTCGCTTATGATGTCCACACCGATCTCGGCAACTTGGCGGTGGGGGCCAAGATCAACGGGCGGCACATGCCGCTGCGCACACCGCTGGGCAATGGCGATGTGGTGGAGATCATCAAGAGCCGCAAGTCGGAGCCGCAGCTCTCGTGGCTGGGCTTTTGCGTCACCGGCAAGGCCCGCGCCGCCATCCGCCGCGCCGTCCGCCAGAAGGAACGCGCCGAAGTGGCCGCGATCGGCACCAAGCTGTTCGAGGAAATCAGCGAGCGGCTGCCCACCAGGATCGGCAAGAAGGCCGTGAAGGAGGCGATCCGGCGGCTCGACCTCGCGGACGAGGAGGAGCTGATGCACGCCATCGGCTCGGCCAAGCTGCGCGATCGCGAAGTGATGGAAGCGCTGGTCCCGGGCAGCACCGCCGCCATGCCCGAAACGCCGCGGCAGGAACGCGCGATCAGCATCCGCGGGCTGACCCCGGGCATGGGCTTCCAGCTCGGCCAGTGCTGCCACCCGGTGCCGGGCGACCGGATCGTCGGCCTGCGCCACCCCGGCACGGGCGTGGAAGTGCACGCGATCGATTGCCTCAGCCTCGCCAGCGGGGTCGATGCCGACTGGCTCGACTTGTCATGGGGCGAACGCTCGACCGGCGCGGTCGGGCGGTTGCGCTTCGTGCTCTACAACCGCCCGGGCACGCTGGCCGAAGTGACCGGGATCTTCGCCAGCAACAACGCCAATGTCGTCAATCTGCAGATGACCAACCGCGACGATCCGTTCGGCACCTACGAGGTGGACCTCCAGGTCAACGACCTCGCCCATCTCACCCGGATCGTCTCCGCGTTGCGGGCCAGCGACGCGGTGGCGGAGGCGGAACGGATCTAGTCGAGTTCCAGCGCGAGCTCGATCAGGTCGTCCTCGCCCAGGTCCTCGGCCCGGCGGATCGCGGCCTTGACCAGCATGACCCACTCACTCTTCCCGCTCGGGAACACCGATGTCCTCCACCGGCTTTCGCCGACGATGGCGGTGACCTTGACCGAGCCAAATCCGCGCCGCCGCCCTTCCTCCAGCCGCCGCATCAGCGCATGCGCGGCAATCGCCTCGGCCGGTTCGCCGGCGATGGTCAGCAGGAACCAGCTGCCACCATTGGTGCCAACCCAGCGGCGAAGCGGCGCGATCATGCGAACAGGCTCGCTCATGACATGGCTCGGGGCGGAAAGGGTTGCTGCTCGGTAATCATGGAATGCATTTGCCACGCAACGCTCGCTTGCGAAAGCGCCTCGCCCCGTCTAGGGCGCACCGTCTGCCAGGTATGCGGAGCGGTGGCCGAGTGGTCGAAGGCGCTCGCCTGGAAAGTGAGTATACGCCAAAAGCGTATCGAGGGTTCG
The DNA here is from genome assembly GCA_947479055.1 of Erythrobacteraceae bacterium. Taxonomy (GTDB): domain Bacteria; phylum Pseudomonadota; class Alphaproteobacteria; order Sphingomonadales; family Sphingomonadaceae; genus CANJYE01. The sequence goes on along the minus strand of CANJYE010000020.1, from coordinate 1,992 downwards.
AATCCCTCCCGCTCCGCCATTCAACCTATTGGAATCGTTCAATTCCTTAGGTTGATCTCGAAAATTCCCGTGTGTTTCAAGGGTTATAGGCCAAGGGCTTTCCACCGGGTTCAGCCGGATATGCCCCTGCCATGCTCTCTCTCGGCCGATATTCTCCAAAGCTCTCGACTACACCGGTTTTAGTGTAGAGCTTTATCGCATTGAAACTATGCGGATATTTTGGCGATCTCTTTTGGGGTCAGAACCGAGATTCACCTCAAAATCCGTCCCGGTTCCAACCGCCGCATCACCGAAAAGCTTGGGCAACGATCAGCGCGAGAGCCATGATCGTGATCCACGGCCAGGGCGTTACCCAGGGCGACCGCAACTTCAACTGTTCAAGCTGGGCAATCGCCATCCGAACGCTGGCCTGCTGAAAGTGCAGATCCTTGAGGGCCGCTTTCATCACGTCGGTCTCGACGTAAGTCGAGGCGTCGTCGGCCAGAAGCTTGGTCTCCTCAAGCAACCGAAGCACCTCCCGCAGTCGAGGAACTGAGCTCGGATCAGGTGTGCCGAGCATGGCCATCGCCTCTTGATGCTTGCGCTTGGCTAGCGTCAGCATCTGGCTGATGTGTTCGACAGCAGCATTAGGCAGGTCGGGATCGGCAGCCTCCATTAAGCACTTTTACCCCATCTTGGCGGCAGGGATATCCCCCCACCGGGTCGTGAAGCTGGGCGACAGGTTTTCTTGCCGCATCCGCCATTCGCCACCCTTGCGGGCCAGCCCCAGGCGGGCCTTGCCGCGACCAAAACGTGCGTTGATCTCGTCCAGCGCCGCCATCAGGCCGTCAGGCTGCTCAATCACGTCAAACAGCGACGCTGGCACAGAGGCAGGATCACCGAGGTCGAGAAGCAAAACTCCGGCCTTCCTCCAGCCATACCCATCGCGCCAAATGCGATCGAAGATCCGCAGGACAGCATCGGTGATGACGCGGGTGTCGCTGGTCGGGCGCTGGAATGTGGCGGAACCCGACACTGACTTCTGCGCGGCGTTCTGGTCGAATGGATCGGTCCGGATGAACAATTGGACCGCGCCTGCTACCTGTCCGGCATGCCGAACCTTCTCGGCCGCCCGCTCGACAAAGCTCATGACGGCATCGTGGACCTGGCCCTTGTCACGGTTCGCTTCCCCGAAGGTCCGGGAGCAGCATGTCGTCTGGCGCGGCGCGGGCTGGTCGTCGAGCGCATGGCAGACAATCCCGCGCAGCTCGTGAACCGTTCTCAGGCCGACGATACCCATACGCTGCCGCACCCATCCGTCCTGGGCGCAAGCGAGGTCATGGGCCGTGAAAATGTCTCGCTCTTCCAGCATCGCGCTCCAGCGCCGCCCAATCCCCCAGACATCGCCCACCGCAGTCTTGCGGAGTGCCGCCTCCGTCCATTGGGGGTGATGGCTGAGATCAAGGACGCCGCCTGCCTTGGCTGATTTCTTCGCGAGACGATTGGCAACTTTGGCCAGGGTCTTGGTGGGGCCGACGCCGATCGACACCGGGATTCCGGTCCACTGGTGGGTGCGACGGCGTAACTGGCGGCACCAGTCTGTGAGATCGGCGACCGCCATCCGGTCGAGATCGAGGAAGCACTCATCAATGCTGTAGATCTCGTGGGCCGGCGCCTGCGAGCCCAGCACGCTCATCACGCGCTCGGAGATGTCCCCGTAGAGGGCGTAGTTTGAGGAGCGCAGGATTACGCCGTTCTCCTCGACAAGGTTGCGGATCTTGAACAACGGCGCCCCCATCGGGATGCCGAGCGCCTTAGCCTCATTGGACCGAGCAATTACGCAGCCATCGTTGTTGGACAGGACTGGACTTGTACCGGTTTTGCGCCGGTCACCTGAGCGTTTAGAGCTCGCAACAGGAGACCGACGAGATGATCAAGCATTCAGAAGAGTTCAAGCAGGAAGCAGTGCGGATTGCACTGACCAGCGGATTGCCGCGTGAGCGGGTTGCTGCT